>CAZUEM010000035.1:0-26117 GCA_964619155.1 uncultured bacterium | reverse complement strand
CGCTTCGGGCAGCGCCGCTCGCCCGGGGTCGCGGCCGGCGCCGCGCTCGGACGCGCGCCCGGCGCCGCGGCCCGCAGATCCCGACAAGCTGCTCGCGCGCCAGCCGTGGGCGGCGCTGCGGGCGCACATTCCCGGCACCGCCGGCGAAGTCGAGGCGCGCCTTGCCGCGCTGCGCGGGTACGCGAAGCAGTTGCTCGAGTGGAACCGCGGGGTCTCGAACCTGGTGTCGCGCCACGACGAGCCGCGAATCGTCGAGCGCCACCTGATCGAATCGGTCTTCCCGGCCAGGCTCATCGCCGGCTTCGCGCCGAAGCGGTTCGTGGACTTCGGATCGGGGGCCGGGTTGCCCGCCGTGCCGCTCGCGCTCTGTGGCCTCGGCGAGCACTGGACGCTCGTCGAGTCCCGTCGCAACAAGACGTTATTTCTGCGGAAGATTCAGCAGGACAACGGATTCCGAAATTTCGACGTGCGAACCGGACGGCTCGAAGTGCTGGTCGAGGAGGATCCCGCGGGGCTCGCCTGCGATGCCTTCACCTCGCGGGCCACGGCGGCGCTCGGGCCCACTCTCGAGTTGGCCACCCGAATAGTCGAGACCGGTGGACACGCCTTCCTTTGGAAGGGAAGCAGCTACGAGCAGGAGATGGCCGATGGCCGCCGGGAATGGGAAACCTCCTGGCGGCTGGAGAGCGTGCAGCCGATCGGTGACGGCCCCAATGTCATCGTTGTAATGGAAAGGCTGTAATAGCTTTTTCACTATTCATCTCGGCTTGTTGCACGTGGAACAATAGGGCTTGAGCGGCTGAATCCGGCCCTGCTATCTTCCCGCCACGTTCTCGCCGCGCCACTGCGCGGCACTCTCCCCCCAAGAGCGGGATCGCGCAGCTTCCTGCGCGTGGATCCATACCCGCCCCCGGAACGGGCCGTCAGCCCGATCGAGTCGAGGCATGGGACGCGTCATCTCGATCGCCAGCCAGAAGGGTGGCGTCGGTAAGACCACGACAGCGATCAACCTTGGCGCCTGCCTCGCGCAGGAGAACAAGCGTGTCCTGATCGTGGACATCGACCCGCAGGGCAATGCGACCAGCGGGCTCGGCATCAACGGCAACGACCAGCGTCTCTCGACCTACGAGGTGCTGATCGGGCAGGCGGAAGTGCACGAGGCGCTGATGCCCACGACCCTCGCCACTCTCGACCTGCTCCCGGCCGGCCAGCGGCTCTCGGGCGCCGAGGTGGAGCTGGTGGGCATGATGGCCAGGGAGACCCGGCTCAAGACCTGCCTGGCGAAGATCCGGGACGAGTACGACTACATCTTTGTGGACAGCCCGCCATCGCTGGGCCTGCTGACCATCAACTCGCTCACGGCGTCGGATTCCGTGCTCATCCCGCTCCAGTGCGAGTACCTCGCGCTCGAGGGCCTGACCCAGCTGATCGGCGCCATCCGCTTGGTCCAAGACCACCTGAACCCGGGCCTGCGGATCGAGGGTGTGCTGCTCACCATGTATGACGCCCGGCTCAACCTCTCGCAGCAGGTGGCGGAGGAGGCGAGGAAGTTCTTCGCCGAGCGGGTGTACAAGACCGTCATCCCGAGGAACGTGCGACTCAGCGAGGCGCCGTCATTCGGGAAGCCCATCGTCCTCTATGACCCCCATAGCAGCGGTGCGGAGAGCTACCGCGAACTCGCTCGGGAGGTGCTCGAACATGACTAGGAAAGTCCTTGGCCGCGGCCTCGAAGCGCTGATTTCGACCTCCACGGCGACGGAGGCCGTCGAGGGCAAGCACGCACCTGTGGGCGGTGGGGCGACCGAGTTGCCGATCGAGCACATCGGCCCGAATCCGTTCCAGCCGCGGACGCGCTTCGACGAGGGCGCCCTCAAGGAACTCGCGGACTCGATCAAGGCGACCGGCGTCATCCAGCCGATCCTGGTCCGGCGCCACGGCGTGGCGGAGTACCAACTCGTCGCCGGCGAGCGGAGGCTCAGGGCCGCCCAGCTTGCCGGGCTGACGAGAATCCCCGCCATCGTCCGCGACTACGACGACCGCGGGATGATGGAGTTGGCGCTCATCGAGAACATCCAGCGCGAGGACCTGAACCCGATAGACGAGGCCAAGGCCTACCAGGCGCTGATCGACAAGGTCGGCCTCACCCATGACCAGCTCTCGGAGCGGGTCGGAAAGCAGCGCAGCTCGATCACGAACTCGCTCCGGCTGCTCTCGCTTCCGCCCGAGGTCAAGGACATGGTTTCACGTGGAACACTGTCCGCCGGGCACGCCCGGGCCCTCCTCGGCATCGAGGGCGCCGGCGACCAGCTCGCCGCCGCCCGGTACGTCGTGAACAAGGGCTTCTCGGTCCGACGGACCGAGGCCTTCGTCCGCCGCCGCGACCGCAAGGCGCACTCGCGGCCGAAGGTCAGCAAGCTCGAGGGGCTGCCGGAGTGGGAGAACAAGCTCAAGCAGCGCTTCAGTACGAACGTGGTCATCGTCCCCGGCCGCAAGGGCGGGCGCGTGGAGTTCGAGTTCTACAGCCAGGAAGACCTCGAGCGACTGCTCGAGGCCTGGGGCGTTCTGTAGCCTGACGCGAACGGCCGGGAGGGCGAAGTGATGCGATTCGGGAGCAAGCAGCAGGCGGAGGAGAGCAATCGCCCCAACACCGTGATCGGCGTCGGCTCCAGCGTCCGCGGCACGCTGATGATCACCGGGACCCTGCGGATCGACGGCGAGTTCGAGGGCGACGTCCTCAGCTGCGAGCGGCTGGAGATCGGCGAGCACGGGGTGCTGCGGTCGGACATCGAGGTGCGCGAGGCGATGGTCCGTGGTCGCGTCATTGGGAGCATTCGGGCGCTCGGGGTGGTCGAGTTGAAGACCGGCGCCCGCATGGACGGCGACGTCGCCGCATACAGCGTGGTCATGGAACCCGGTGTCCACTTCACCGGCCGCTGCACGATGCTCGAGGCCGGATCCGAGGGCGTCGAGTTGTCGAGCTGAAGCCACTCGTCTGCTGCTTTCATAATCTCATATCAAACTGATATAACAGAACTTATGTCGTCATACGGTGGCTGGCTCCAGCCGCCAGAGGCAGCCACGACCCACTCCGATCCCACGCCCGCGGCGTCTCCACCCGCGCGCACAGGCCCACCTGACGGGCACGCCGTCCACCGCGCACGCGGCCGGGCGTTCGTCTTCGCCGCCACCGTCTTCTGGGCCCTCTCGGCGACGCTCGCCCGCTTCGTGTTCCGCGATCGCCATGTGGACAGCCTCGTGGTCGTCGAGTTGCGCCTCGCAATCGCGACGAGCGTCCTGTTCGCCATCCTCGCGATCCGGCGCCGCGACCTGCTGAGGGTGCGGCGCGCCGACCTGCCCTACTTCGTCGTTCTCGGGCTCTTCGGCGTGGCCGCGGTGCAGTCCACCTACTACTACTCGATCGCGCACCTGGGCGTGAACGTCGGGATTCTCATCCAGTACCTCGCGCCCTCGATGCTCGTGGTGCTGCAGTTGCTGCGCGGCCGCTGGGTGGGCTGGAGCATGATCGCCGCCGTCACGTGCGCGCTCGCGGGCACCGCGATGCTCGTGGGCGGCGTGGACCCGAGGGAGATCGACGCCGGGCCGCTGCAGTGGGCCGTGGGTTTCGCGTCGGCGGTGGCGTTCGCGTTCTACATGCAGTACTCGAAGCGCGGGCTCGCGCGCTACCACCCGGCGACGGTGCTCTTCTACACGTTCCTCGTCGCCGCGCTCTTCTGGGCGATCCGCACGCCGCCCTGGGCCGTGGTCGCGGCCGGGTACGGACCCGACCTGTGGCTCATGTTCGTCGCCCTCGGGATCTTCTCGACGCTGGTTCCGTTCTCGCTCTTCTACGCCGGGCTGCGAGCGCTGCCCGCGGCCGAAGCGGGGGTGATCGCCACGACCGAACCGCTCGTCGTCATCGTGGCCGCCGCGCTGTTCCTGGGCGAGCGCCTCGGTCCCATGCAGCTCGTCGGGGCGCTGTTCGTGCTCGGCGCGGCGGTGCTCGCCTCGCGCGACCGGCAGCCCGAGGCGGCCGAGGCCGCCGTCGAGCGCGCCTGACTTCGGCCCGCACGGCGACCTCGGGGAATCCGCGCCCGGCAGCGGCCGGGCGGCGAGGCGTCGGGCGTGATGAGCCCGCCGCCGCCGGCGCGGTGTTGCCCGAGGTCGCCCGATGGCGAACCGGTCAGCTCGCCTCGGCGAGGTCCTGCGGGAAGTCGTCGAGCATGCTGCGGTGCCGGTGCTCGAGCCGCTCGCGCAGCGCGTCGATGCGCAGCGGGCTCACCGTCTCGACCGCGTAGCGTTCGTCCCAGACGAGGTTGCCACGCAGCCACACGCGCAGTTCGGGGTACTGCGCCATGAGCGCCATGCTGGTGCGGCCTTTCAGCTCGCGCACCGCGCTCGCGACGCTCTGCGCCGGGCGCAGCCCGAACAGCACGTGCACGTGGTCCGCCCCGGCGACGACGTCCACCAGCTCGAAGTCGCGCTCCTCGCACGTCGCGCGGATCAGCGTCTTGAGCGCCTCGATGTGGCGATCCTTGAGAACCGGCCGCCGCCCCCGCGTGCTCCACGTGACCAGGTAGTGGAGCTGGCTGCGATAGATCGGCTCCCAGCGGTTGCTCAGCGCCTGCTTCACCTGGGGGGCCATTTCGAGTTCCACGGGACTTCCTCCTGCGGGGACGTTGAACGGATGTGCACTACGGGGCCGTGAAAAACGGGAGCCGAAGCTCCCGTGGTGAATCCGTCAGCGGTGAACGGTGCGCACCACGCCCCGGACGGTGCCGAGGATGCGGAACGCGCTGTTCTTGCCGACGACGATGGGCTCGTACTTCGAGTTCGCGGCGACCAGTTCGATGTGGCCGCGCCGCGGCTGGTAGTACTTCACGGTCGCCTCGTCCTCGAGGAGCGCGACGACGATCTCGCCCGCGCGCGCCTCGTCCTGCTTGCGCACGATGACGTAGTCGCCCTCGAGAATGCCGGCGTCGATCATGCTGTCGCCGCGCACCTGGAGCGCGAAGAGGCTGGCGGTCTCGCCGAACATCTCGCTCATCTCGAGCGAGCCGGCGAAGTTCTCCTCGGCGAGGATCGGCTGGCCGGCGGCGACGCGGCCGAGCACCGGGATGCCCATGCTGCGCGGCGCGCCGATGGGACCGATGCCGCGCGAGATCTTCCGGTTCCGGCGGATGTGGCCGGACTTCTCGAGCAGGTTGAGGTAGTAGCGCACGCCGTTCGTCGACGAGATGTGGAACTGCTCGCCGATCTCGCGGATCGTGGGCGCGGATCCGTTCTCGCGCCGGAAGCGCTGGATGAACGTCAGGATCTCGCGGGCTCGTTCGTTGAGCATTGGACTCTCCGTCCGTGTTCGGTTGGTTCCACTGCTGGAACCCGGCACGCGCGCACCGTAGTGCACACGCGTGCAGTCCGTCAAGGGGCGACTTCGCGGCCGGCCCAGGGCGCCGGGGCGCTCGGACGCGCGAGTCCCGCACCGGCCCCGGCCGAACCGACGGGTCTGTGTCGAACATGCGACGGGCCTGTCGGCGGGGCGTCGACTAACCCGCCCAGGGGCCCGCGATCCTCCGCTGGGCCGCAAGGGCTTGCGCGGCCCGGATCGCCCGATCGTCGCTGGCAGCGAACCTGCTCAATGGCACCGGCGAGGCCGCAAGGCCTCCATCGCATCGGGGCCGGGGGCGGATGGCCGAAGGCGCCGAGGGGGTCGCAATCGGGGGCCGATCGCCGAGGTGCAGCGGCCACCGCCACCACCCGGTGCGGTGAAGCAACGAGCGAGACACCAGCAGGCCCCGGCACGGGCTTCGTCCCGGCCGGGGTCTCGGTCCCGGCGGGACTTCGCGCGCCGGGCCCAGGACGGCGGCCCGGGAAGGACCCCGGGCGTGGTGGTGAAGCGGTGCCCGTGAGGCGCCGGCCGGTCCGCGCGCGAGACGCGACGGCCCGGTCCGACGAACGGACCGGGCCGTGCGAACGCAGCGCGGGCGGCGCGCCACGTGCGACGCATCAGCCCTGTTGAATAGTCGAACATCGCACGCGAGCCGTGCGAGCCGACGCGGCGGGCTGTGTCTGAGAACTCCGAGGACCGGGCGCGGACCGAGCGACCGTCGCGTCGCCGCGATCGGGGTTTCAGCCACCGCCTGCCGGACGTCGCATGGGCCGGGCGAGCCCGCCCGACCCACGCACCTCCTACTGCAGCTTCATCTCGAATCTCACCAGCCGTCCCGGTCCGGGCAGGCCGTACGCGTCGTACGCGGCATGGTCACCGAGGTTCGAGACCGCCACGGTCGTGCGCAGCGTCGAGAACCAGCCCGAGCCGTCCCCGATCCGCCAGTCGCGCCCGAGGTCCACGTTCGCCAGCCCCGCGGCCTCGAGCGTCGCCAGCTCTCCCGTGTCGGGATCGAGCGCGTACTGATCGCTCGTGAAGCGCACCGACGCGCCGGCGCGCAGCGCGCCCGGCAGCGCCATCTCGGCCCGAACGCCGCCGCTCACCTCGGGCAGGTTCTCCGGCCGCTCGAGCGCCGCGCCCGGGTCGAGCAGTTCGGCCGACTGCGCGGTCAGGTTGCCGCCGAGCGAGAGGTCGCCGATGCGCCGCGAGGCGATCACCTCGACGCCCCGGGTCCGCAGGCCCTCCTGGTTCACGCGCCGGAACCGGCCGCCCTCGCGGATGCGCACGACCGCGTCGTCCAGACGCTGCGTGAAACCGACGAGCTGCACCTGCCCGAGCGCGTCGCGCCAGGTCACGCCGGCCTCGGCGCCGAGCAACGTCTCGGGCCGCAGGTCCGGACTCGGCGTGAACCGGGCGAGCGATCCCGAGTAGAGCTCGCGCAGCGACGGGAACCGCGCCCGGCGGTGGACGCTCGCGTGCAGCGCGACCCTGCCGCCGGCGAACAGCGCGCCCAGGCCGGCGCGCGCTCCGGGCTCGTCGAACGCCGGCTGGCCCGGCTTGTCGCCCGAGAGCGGGTTCGTCGAGCGGTCGAACGTGAGCCCCAGCGCGAGGTCCAGCTCGTCGAGCGGGCCGCCGCCCGCGACCGGACGGCGCACGATGGTCTCGCCCGCGACGCTCCAGAGCCGGTGGCGGTAGCGATTCGCCGCGCCCGGCGTCAGGGTCTCGTCGTAGGTGAGCTGGCTGCTCGTCACCCCGACGCGCAGGTCGGCGTTGCGTCCGAGCGTCTGGCTGGCGGTCGCGCGCATCGTGAGCGTCCGCTGCTCGCCGTCCTCCTCGCCCACGAGCGTCGCGTAGTCCACCGCGTCGAACGCGTCGATTTCGGTGCGGCCGGCGTCGAGCCCGAAGCTCGCCTGCACGCTGGTCGCCCCGCCCCACGGCGCCTGCCGAGCGCCGCTGCCGCCCGAGAGCACGGTGAGCGAGCGCGAGACTTCCGGGTAGCGCCAGAAGCGCGGCTCGTCCACGCCCAGTTCGGCCGCGATGCCGCGCTCCTCGCGGAAGGCCGAAGTGGCGAGCGAGGCCCACGCGCCGCCGTCGCGGTCGTAGCGCGCGGCGAGGAAGCCGTCGGTCGCGCGCACGTCGGTGTTCGTGCGCAGTTCGTCGGCCGCGACCGGCTGCGCGACGCCCGCCGCGAGCGGCGCGCCGGGCGCGTCGCGATGCCCGAGCCCGGCGCGCAGCGTGAGCAGACCGCCCGGCACGCGCCGCGGCGCCGAAACGGAAGCCGACGCGCCGAAGCCGCCCTCGTGGTCCACGCCGGCGCCCGCCTGCAGCGACGGCCGCGCGGACCGGGCGGCCAGCGTGCTCTGGAACTCGATGACGCCGCCCAGCACGTTTGGGCCCGCGAGCAGCGACGAGAGGCCCGGCACGAGCGTGACCTGCTGCATCGCGCCGACCGGGATGACCGACACGTCGGTGCGGCCGTCCCAGCTGAGCGTGAGCGGCAGGCCGTCGTAGAGCACCGAGACCTGGCGCGACTCGGAGCCGCGGATCGAGATCTCGGCCTCGCCGCGGCTGTTGGTGCGCACGTGCACCGAGGGCAGCTCCTCGATCACGTCGCGCAGCGTCGCGGACGCGGGCACGGGCAGCGAGTCGATGTCCGAGCGCACGACGCTGCTGCCGGCGCGCGTCGTGCCCGGCCGGCGGCCCATGACGCTCAGGCCCTCGATCTCGACCACCGCGGTGTCGGGCTGGGCGGCGTCCTCGGCGGCGGCGGCCCCCGAAGGGCACAGCCCCCCGAGGCAGAGGCCCGCCACCCCGAGCGCGCGCGCGAGCCCGGAGAACAATGTCTGACGCACAGGAGTCCTTTCGCGAAACGGCAACGGGAATCGGCCCGGCCGCGCGGGCGCGCGGCGGGCGGGTTCGGGGACCGGGTTTCGCGGAAGGACTCAGTTCCGGAGCGGAAGGAAAGCCGGGCGCCGCGAGGGGTGCGGCATGGACGGGTCGGGCGACCCGCGTGGCGTGAGGCCGGCTTCACCGCCGCGCGCTCGCGCGGGCGGCTCGGCCGCGGGGCCGTCGGAGGCGACGGCGGTGAGGCTCGCGGGCACCGCGAAGCCGATGCTCGTCGCGCCGGCGGCGAGGTTCGCGGTCGGAGCGGAAACGTCGGCGCCGAAGTGCCAGGCGATCTCGGCCTCGCCGCGCAGCACCTCGGCGCGCCCGGGCGGATCGCCGGCCTCGATCGCGAAGGGCGCCGAGGGCGGCGCCTCGGTCTCGCCGAAGCGCCCGCCCGCGCGCAGCACGAGCCGCGCGGACGTCGCGCGCACGCGCGGCATCGTCCAGCGGAGCGGGCCATCCTCGACCTCGCGTTCGGGCGTCAGCTGGATCATGCGGCCCGAGCCGTCGTCGGGGAGCAGGAACAGTTCGCACTCGTCCACGCCGGCGGGGAACTCGGGCAGCGCCGTCTCGTACCGCCCACCCTCGCGCACCGCCCCCGGCGCGGTGACGGCCGGGATCGCCGGGGCGGGGCCGATCGCGTGGCGGCGGCCGTCGCGCTCTCTCGCGACTGCCTCGCGCGGCGCGAGCAGCGCGACGGTGCAGGCGAGCAGCGCTGCGAGCGCGAGGATCGGGGTCCGGGGGCGCATGGGCAGGCGGCATTCTAAAGGAGGGCGGCGGGAGCGGCCTGACTTTTCGCGCGGCGCGGCGGTTCGCGCGCCGGGCGCGGGACGCGAGGCTTCGCGCGCCTGCGGTCGCGAGGCCGGGTTCCCCGGCGCGGCCAAACCGATTACCTTCCCCGCCCGGCCCGCACCGGCCGGGTCCTCCGACCATGACCGCGACCGCCCCCGCCACGAGCGACAACCGCCTGCGCACGTACGCCTCGTTCGTGCGCTTCGAGCACACGCTGTTCTCGCTGCCGCTCATCCTCGCGGGAGTCTTCAGCGCGCCGGGGCCGCGCATGGACCTCGGGCGCTGGCTGCTGGTCGCGATCGCCGCGGTCGGCGCGCGCACGGCGGGCATGAGCCTCAACCGGATCATCGACCGCCACATCGACGCGAAGAACCCGCGCACCCGGGTGCGCGAGCTGCCCGCGGGCAGGATGGGGCTGCGCGAGGCGGTGCTGCTGCTCGTCGCGAGCACGGCCGCGTACCTCGCGGCGTGCGCGGCGCTGGGGCCGTGGTTCCTCAAGGTCGCGATCGTGCCGCTCGCGGTGTTCGCGCTCTACCCCTACCTCAAGCGCTTCACGCCGCTCTGCCACTTCGGCGTCGGCGCGGCGCTCGCGCTCGCGCCGCTCGCGGGCTTCGCGGCGGCGCACCCGGACCTCGGCGAGTGGGTGCCGGCCGTGCTGCTCGCGGCGTTCGCGTTCGTGTGGGTGAGCGGCTTCGACATCATCTACGCCACGCTCGACGAGGCGTTCGACCGCGCGCACGGCATCCACTCGCTGGTCGTGCGCCTGGGCCGCGAGCGCGCGCTGCGCGTCTCGGCGGTGCTCCACCGCTTCGGCGCGCTCCTGCTGGCGGCCGCGGCGGTCGCGGTGCTCGAGCCCGCGACCCGCGGGCCGTTCGCGGGCGGCATGCTCGCGGTCGCCGCCGTGTGGGCCGCCATCGTGGTCATGCTCGAGCTGGAGCAGCGCTGGGCCGAGGACGTGAACCTCGCGTTCTTCAAGGTCAACGTGTGGGTGGGCGCCGCCGTGCTCGTGCTGGTGCTGGCCGCGCGGCTCGCGACGGGAGGCTTCTAGACCATGGCCCGCTACCTGATCGGCATGACCGGCGCCTCGGGCGCGATCCACGGCGTGGACTTCGTGAAGCGCTGCCCGGGCGAGAAGTACCTCGTGATGAGCGACTGGGCGCGGCACGTGCTGCAGGAGGAGACGGGCCTCAAGTCCTCCGACCTCGAGCCGCACGTCGCGAAGGTGTTCCGCGACTCGGATCTGGCGGCGCCGTTCTCGAGCGGCACCAACCGCCACGCCGCGTTCGTGGTCGTGCCGTGCAGTGTCAGCACGCTCGCCAAGATCGCCGCGGGCATCGCCGACACGCTGATCACGCGGGCGGCGGCCGTCGCGCTCAAGGAGCGCATGCGGCTCGTGCTGTGCGTGCGCGAGACGCCGCTCTCCACGATCGCGCTCGAGAACATGGCGAAGCTCTCGCGCGAGGGCGTGGTCATCATGCCGATCTCGCTTCCCTACTACCGCGGCACGCGCGACATGGACGCGCTGGTCGCGGGTTTCACGGACAAGCTGCTGGCCCTGCTCGGCGAGCCCGCCGGCGAGGGCTGGCGCGAGGACGAGCTGGAATGAGCTTCCGCACGCTGCGCGAGTTTCTCGACCACTGCGAGACGAAGGGCGACCTCAAGCGCGTGAAGCGCGAGGTGGACTGGAAGTACGAGGTCACCGAGATCGCCTGCCGCGAGGCGAAGGCCGAGGGCCCGGCGCTGCTGTTCGAGAACGTGCGCGGCGCGCGCTTCCCGCTCGCGGTCAACGTGCTGTGCGCCCGCCGCCGGATCGAGTGGGCGATCGGCCGCGCGCCGCGCGCGGTCGGCGCCGAGATCGAGGACATCTTCCACGCGCTGCCCCCCAAGGCGCTCGCCGACCTGTGGGCGCTGCGCGGCAGCGCGGGCCGCGTGCTCGCGAGCCGGCCGGCGAAGATCGAGCGCGGCCCCGCGCAGGAGCGCTCGCTCGGCGCGAACCTCTCGGAGCTGCCCATCCTGCAGCTGTGGCCGAACGACGGCGGGCGCTTCGTGACCTTCCCGCTCGTCTTCACCGAGTCGCCCGTGACGCGCAAGCGCAACCTCGGCCTTTACCGCATGCACGTCTACGACGAGAAGACCACGGGCATGCACTGGCAGATCGGCAAGGGCGGCGGGTTCCACTTCCACGAGGCCGAGAAGCAGGGCCGCTCGCTCGAGGTGGCGGTCGCGGTCGGCGCCGACCCGGCGACGCTGCTCTCGGGCGTGGCGCCGCTGCCCGAGGGCATCGACGAACTGGCGTTCGCGGGCTTCCTGCGTGGCGCGCCGACGCGCCTCGCGCGCGCCCGCTCGCTCGGCATGCTGGTGCCCGCCGACGCCGAGTTCGTGATCGAGGGCGTGGTCAACGCCGGCGAGCGCCGGGTCGAGGGTCCGTTCGGCGACCACTTCGGGCACTACTCGCACGCCGCGCCGTTCCCGGTCTTCCACGTCAAGGACGTCACGCACCGCGCGCTGCCGGTCTTCCAGGCGAGCGTCGTGGGCAAGCCGCCGCAGGAAGACAAGTACATGGGCGAGGCCGTGCAGGAGATGTTCACCGGCGTGCTCAAGGTGATCCACCCCGAGATCACCGACCTGTGGGCGTACTTCGAGGCCGGCTTCCACAACCTGCTCGTGGTCGCGGTCGAGAACCGCTTCGCCCGCGAGGGCAAGAAGACCGCGCTCGGCCTGATGGGCACGGGGCAGCTCTCGCTCACCAAGGCGATCGTGCTCGTGGACGGCGACGTGAACCCGCGCGACCGCGCGGCCGTGTTCGAAGCGATCGCGAAGCACTTCGACCCGGCCGAGGACTTCCTGCTCATGCCCGGCGTGCCGCTCGACACGCTCGACTTCACGAGCGGCACCATGAACCTGGGCAGCAAGATGGTGATCGACGCCCAGTCGCACGCCCGGCACGTCGGCTCGTCGGGAAACTCGCCCGGCACCGGCGTGGCTCCCGCGACGCCGCCCGCGACCGTGGCCGACCCGCGCGCCTTCGACGATCGCGTCACGGCCCACCGGCTCGCGTGGGGCGGCATGCTGGTCGTGCAGGTCACGGGCGAGGGCCGCGCGGTGGTCGAGGCGCTGGTCCGCCGTCCCGAGTACGCGGGCGTCAAACTGCTGGTCGCGGTCAGCGCCGACGTGCCGCTGGAAGACGACGAACTGCTCCTGTGGGGCGTGTTCACGCGCTTCGACTGCGCGCGCGACATCGTCCCGGCGGCCGTCGAGACGCGCGGCGCCTGGCTCACCTGCCGCGGGCCGCTCGGGATCGACGCCACCTGGAAGGACGGCTACCCCGAGCCCGTCGCCCTCCCGGCCGAGGTGATCGCCGGCGTGGACGGCTGGTGGGGGCGCGAATAGCCGACCGGCGCGCGCACCGGGCAGGTGCGTGACGAGTCTCACGAGGGCCGGCTGGACTGAACAAAATTGTTCCCGGCCCTCGTCCCGGGCGTAGAGTCCCCCGGTTGGACCGCGACGCCGAGACCCCCGCGCGCGCGGTCCCGGCGGTGAACCCGCGCCGAGGTCCTCGGCGCCGGCGACGCCGCCCGACACCAGGGAGGCAGTCATGAGCTTCCGTACGATCCGCCGCGCCGTGTTCGGATCGCTCGCCGCCGCCGCGCTCCTCGCCGCGATGCCGGCGTTCGCCCAGGACGGCGAGTGGATTTCGGTCACGCCGCCGAGCACGCCCGGCCCGCGCCGCGAGCACGGCGCGATCTTCGACCGCGAGCACCAGCGCTACATCCTGTTCGACGGCCGCAGCGAGAACGAGATCTGGAGCTACCTGCTCTTCAACGACGTCTGGGTGCTCGACGTCTCCGGCACGCCGGCGTGGTCGTCCATGCCGATCAGCGGCCCCAGGCCCGGCGAGCGCCACAGTCCGCAATGGGGCTACGACGCGGCCCGCAACCGCGTGCTGATCTTCGGCGGCTACGGGCGCCACTACCCCAACTCGGGAAGCTACGAGTACCTGAACGACGTGTGGGAGCTGTCGCTGAACGGCACGCCGCACTGGACCGAGCTCTTCCCGGCGGGCCAGACGCCGACGGGACGCCTCGCGGGGGCGGCCGTGTACGACCCCATGCGCCAGCGCTTCGTCGGCTTCGGCGGCACCATCAACGCGCCGGTGGACACGTGGGTGCTCAACCTGCGCGGCCAGGCGAACTGGCAGCCGCTGCCGATCTCCGGCCCGCGCCCCAACGGCGGATGGGGCATGACGTCGGTGTACGACGCGAAGGGCGACCGCATGCTGATCTTCGGCGGCTCGACCAGCGACGACTACTACGGCTCGAACAACGACGTCTGGGAACTCAAGCTCCGCGGCTTGCCGCAGTGGACGAAGCTCACCACCCAGGGCGTCAAGCCGAAGCCGCGCCGCTCGGGCACGGCGGTCTTCGACCCGCTGCGCAACCGCATGGTGATCTACGGCGGTTTCGACGCGGTGCCCGGCTCCGACCAGTTCCTCGGCGACACGTGGGCGCTCGACCTGGGCAGCGACCCGCCGGCCTGGACGCAGCTCGCTCCCGCGGGGACCGTCCCGCCCGGACGCGACGCGATGACCGCGGGCTACGACGCGATCCACGACCGCATGGTGCTCTACGGCGGCTGGAGCGGGACCGACTACCTCGGCGACACGCGCTTCCTCGAGTGGGGCGGCACGAGCGCCGAGGCGGTGCTGGTCCCCGACGCGACCGCGACGCCGGGCGCCGCGCAGCTCGAGTGGGACGTCGACGCCGCGACCGGGACGTACGCGGCCGTGTACCGCCGCGACACGGGCGGCGAGTGGACGGCGCTCGCCGAGGCCGAAGTGGGCGCGGGCGGCACGCTCGCCTACGAGGACGCCACCGTGCAGCCGGGCGCCGAGTACTCGTACATGATGGTCGTGGGCTCGGAGCGCGGCGAGACGTTCGGCGGCGAGGCGCTCGTGCAGGTGCCGCTCACGACCGGCGTCGAGCCCGGCTTCACGGACTTCGCGCTCGGCCGCGTGGCGCCGAACCCGGCGACGGTGCGCATGGCGGTGTCGTTCATGCTGCCTTCGTCGGAGCCCGCCACGCTCGAGTTGCTCGACGTGAGCGGTCGGCGCTGGTTGGACCGCGAGGTCGGCTCGCTGGGTGCGGGCGCGCACCGTGTCGAGCTGTCCACCGCGGGCCGCGTGCCGCCGGGGCTCTACTTCCTGCGCCTCGCGCAGGGCGGCCGCGTGGCCTCCGCGCGCGTGGCCATCGCCGGCGCGCGGTAGCGCTCGCCGCGAACACGACGGGCGCCGGTCCACGCGGACCGGCGCCCGTTCGCATGCCGCGCGACGCGCTACTTCGCGAACTTCTCGGCGAGGAAGTCCTTCATCGCCTCCCACGAGCGCCGGTCGGCGGCGGCGTTGTAGGCGGCGCCCTTGCTGTTGTCCGCGCCGGCGCGCGGGTCGGTGAAGCTGTGCACCGCGCCGCTGTAGTGGACCATCTGCCAGTCCACGTTCGCGGCGCGCATCTCGTCGGTGAACGCCTTCACCTCCTCGGCCTTCACGTACGGGTCGTCGGCGCCGTGCAGCACCAGCACGCCGCCGCGGATGTTCTTCGCGTCCTGCGGGGTGGGCGTGCCGAGCGAGCCGTGGAACGACACGGTCGCGAGCGCCGGCGCGCCGCTGCGCGCCAGCTCGAGCGCGGCCATGCCGCCGAAGCAGTAGCCCGTGACCGCGAGCCGCGCCGGGTCGGCCTGCGCTCGCGCGGCGAGGAAGTCGAGCCCGGCGCGCGCCCGCGCGCGCAGCACCGTGCGGTCGCCGTAGTACTTGCCCGCCTCCGCCGCGGCGGCCTTCGCGTCGGCGGGCCGCACGCCCTTGCCGTAGACGTCCGCGGCGAGCGCGACGTAGCCGAGCGCGGCGAGCTTCTCCGCGAGCGCCTTCTGGTGCGCGGTCGCGCCCATCCAGTCGTGGACCAGCATCACGCCCGGGCGCGGGCCCTTCACCGCGTCGTCCCACGCGACCCAGCCCTGCAGCACGGTGTCGCCCTGGCGGTACTCGACGACCTCGGTCCTCACGGCCGCGAACGCGGCGGCGGGGAGCAGCGACAGGCCGAGCAGCAGCAACGGCAGCTTCTTCATCTCGACGTCCTCCGGGGATGGGGCCTTCGGCCGTTCGGCCTCGGTCAGTCCTTCGCTTCGTGCGCGACCTCGCCGCCGACCAGCGTCAGCAGGCAGCGCGCCTTCGGGATCTCGGATGCGGGCACGCTCGTCAGGTCGCGGTCGAAGACGGCCACGTCGGCGCGCCAGCCCACCGCGAGGCGGCCCACTTCCTTCTCCATCGACGCCGCATACGCCGCGTCGCTCGTGAACCCGCGCAGCGCCTCCCAGATCGTGAGCTTCTCGCCCGGCCGGTAGCCGCCCGGCGGGTGGCCGTCCAGGTCCTGCGTCGTGACCGCGGCGTAGAGGCCGAGGAGCGGGTTCGCGTCCTCGACGGGGAAGTCGCTGCCGAGCGCGAGCGGCACGCCGGCGTCGAGCATGCGCCGCCAGGCGTAGGCGCGCTCGATGCGCCGGGCGCCGATGCGCTCGGGCGCCCACGGCATGTCGCTCGTGCAGTGCGTGGGCTGCATGGCGGCGATGAACCCGGCGCGCGCGAAGCGCGGGATGTCCTCGAGCGCCACGACCTGCGCGTGCTCGATGCGGAAGCGCTTCCCGCGCAGCGCCGCGGCGCCGCCCGCCGCGCGCTCGCAGGCCTCGAGCGCGACGCGGTTGCCGCGGTCGCCGATGGCGTGGATGCCGATCGGCAGTTTCGCGCCCAGCGCGAGCCGCGCGAGCAGCTCCAGCGTGTCGGGCGAGGTGACGAGCAGGCCGCGATTGCCGGGGTCGTCGTCGTAGGGTTCGAGCAGCGCCGCGCCGCGCGAGCCGAGCGCGCCGTCGGCGTAGGCCTTGATCGCGAAGACGCGGAAGCGGCCGTCGTCGCTCACGGGCCGCGGCCGCTCGAGCAGCCCCGGGCGCAGCGCGGCCGCGGACGAGAGCATCACCGCGTAGCGGATCGGCAGGGCGTGCGCCGCGACGATCCGCCGGTAGGCCTCGAGCCCGAGCGTGTCCACGCCGGCGTCGTGTACGCCGGTCAGGCCGAGCCGCGCGCACTCGCGCCCCGAGCGCACGATCGCCGCCGACTCCTGCTCGGCCGTGACCGCGGGAATCGCGTCGGCGAGCAGGTCCATGGCGTTGTCCACGAACACGCCGGTCGGCTCGCCGTCCTCGCCGCGCTCGATGCGGCCGCCCGGCGGGTCGGGCGTCCCGCGCGTGACGCCCGCGAGGCGCATGGCGAGCGCGTTCGCCCAGCCCGCGTGCCCGTCCACGCGCCGCAACCACACGGGGTGTTCGGGAGCGGCGGCGTCGAGCGAGCGGTGCGTGGGGAAGCGCTTCACCGCCCAGTCGTTCTGGTCCCAGCCGCGGCCCTGGATCCATTCGCCCTTCGGCCGGCCCGCGGCCTCGGCCGCGACCATGCCGGCGATCTGTTCCTCCGAAGTGGTGCCGAAGAAACGCAGGCGGCGCAGCGAGTGCCCGAGCCCGGAGACGTGCCCGTGCGCGTCGATCAGCCCCGGCATCGCGAACGCGCCGCCCAGGTCGCGCTCGGCGGCCGGGCCCGGCAGGAAGCGCGCGGCGCGGCGCACGTCGCGCTCGCGCCCGACCGCGGCGACGCGGCCGTCCACGACGAGCAGCGCGTCGGCCCAGCGCTTCGCGGCCGGCGCGTCGGCGGCGACCAGGATGCGGCCGTTCCGCAGGAGCAGCGAGCGGGAGGGTTCGGCGGACGCGAGGTTCGCTCCGGCGGCGAGCAGGGCGAGGGCGAGCGGGACGATCGGGGCGCGCATGGCGCGGAAGCTAGCGCGCCGCGTCGCCTTGCACCACTTCGGCGCGCCGTCGCACAGTGCCGCGCATGTCCGCCCGCCCGCGCCGCGCCCCGCCGTCGCCGTCCGCGCTCGCCGCGCTCTTGCTCGCCCTCGCCTTCGCGGGTTGCGGGCCGCGCGACGTCCAGTCGCCCGAAGCGCTGGCCGGGCACTACGAGGGCAACATCGCCTGGCGCGACCAGACCATGCCGGTGGACCTCGACATCGCGCTCGTGGAGGGCCGCCCGGTGGTGCGCGCGACGCTGCCCGCGCTGCTTTCGCGCGACGTGCCGGTCGAAGGCTTCGCGTTCCGCTCGCCGAACGTGCGCTTCGAGTTGCCGGTCGGCGACGAAGCGTGGACGTTCGACGGCTGGTTCCGCCGCGGGGCGTTCTCGGGGACCTTCTCGGGCGGCTCGCTCCCGCGGACGCTCAACCGCAACACGCTCCCGCGCCTGGGGCTGCGGCGCATCGAACGCCGGGCCCCGGCCGAGACCACCGCCGACACGGTGCGCTTCGCGGGCGGCTCGGGGCCGCTCGCGGGCACCGTGTTCGCTCCCGCCGACACGCTCGCGCACCCGGCGGTGGTGGTGCTCGCGCAGGGCGAGGACGGCTCGCGAGCGGGCGCGCTCGAACTGGCGGCGCGCTACGCGCGCGCGGGCTTCGTCGCGCTGGCCTACGACGCGCGCGGCACGGGCGCCTCGGCCGGCCGGGCGGAAGCGACGCTCGCCGACCACGAACTGGACGCCGCCGAGGCGGCCGGCTTCCTGAGCGGCCACCCGCGCTGCGACGGGCAGGTGGGGCTTTTCGGCAGCGGCCGCGGCGCGGTGCTCGCGCCGCGTGTCGCGACGCGCGTGCGCACGGCGTTCGTCGCCGCCGTGTCGCCGCCCACCGGGCCGCTGCGCGCCGCGTTCGAGGCGCGCGGCGGCGTGTCCGCGTGGGCGAAGGACGAACCCGGCGCCGACGCAGCCGCGCCGTGGGGCGCGATCACGGCGCCGGCGCTTGCGCTCTTCGGCCAGCGCGACCGGTTCCCGGCCCGGGAGTCCGCGCTGCGACTCGCCCGGACGTTCGCCGAGTCGGGAGTGCCCGGCCGCATCGAGATCGTCGAGCGCGCCGACCACGCGCTGCGGGTCGCCCCGGGCTACGGCGAGCCGTACGACTTCCCGCGCTTCGCGCCCGCGGCTCTCGACACGCTGCTCGCCTGGTCGCGCCGCCAGGCGGGCCTGCCGCCCGAGCTGGTCGTTCTGGCC
Source organism: uncultured bacterium (assembly GCA_964619155.1). Classification (GTDB taxonomy): domain Bacteria; phylum Eisenbacteria; class RBG-16-71-46; order RBG-16-71-46; family RBG-16-71-46; genus CAIXRL01. The sequence goes on along the minus strand of CAZUEM010000035.1, from coordinate 7,941 downwards.
CCGCCGCGGCGGTAGCGCCGCGCGCGCCGCGCGGCCCCGCGCGCTGGACCGCGCCCGCCACGCGCCGTAGCCTGCCCGCGATGAACACCCTGCATGCGTTCCGCCAGACCTTCGGCGCGCCGCGCGCGCTCATCGGCATGATCCACGTCGGCGCGCTGCCCGGCACGCCGGCCGCCCACCACGGCGTCGAGAAGCTCGTCCAGGACGCGGTCGCCGAGGCGCGCCTCTACCGCGAAGCGGGCTTCGGCGCGCTCATGATCGAGAACATGCACGACCGGCCGTACCTGAAGCGCGAGGCCGGCCCCGAGGTGGTCGCCGCCATGACCGCGATCGGCCGCGAGGTGAAGCGCGAGGTGCCGCTGCCGCTCGGCGTGCAGGTGCTCTCCGGCGCGAACCGCCAGGCGATCGCCGTCGCGCACGCGTGCGGCGCCGAGTTCGTGCGCGTCGAGGGCTTCGTCTTCGCGCACGTCGCCGACGAGGGGCTGATCGAGTCCGACGCGGGCGAACTGCTGCGCTACCGCCGCGCGATCGGCGCCGAGCGCGTGAAGGTGTTCGCCGACGTCAAGAAGAAGCACTCCTCGCACGCGCTCACCGCCGACGTCCCGCTCGCCGAGACCGCGAAGGCGGCCGAGTTCTTCCTCGCCGACGGCGTCGTGGTGACGGGCGGCGCCACCGGCGAGCCGGCCGACGCGGCCGACGTCGCGGCCGTGGCCGCGGCGGTCATGGGCCCGGTGCTCGTGGGTTCGGGGCTCGCGCCCGGGAACCTGCAGCACTACGCGGCCGCGCACGGCTTCATCGTCGGCTCGTCGGTCAAGCGCGGCGGCTTCTGGGCGAACCCGCTCGATCGCGACGCGGTGCACGCCGTGGCCTCGGCGTTCGCCGCGCTCGGGGAAACCGCGTGAGTGCCCGCGCGGCCTCGCCCGCGGGGACCCGCGCGTGACGCCCGACCTCGTCCTGCTCGGCAACCTGCTGGTGGACGACGTCGTCTTCCCCGACGGCCGCACGCGCATGGGCCAGGCAGGGGGCGCGATGCTCTACGCCTCGCTGGCCGCGTCGCTGTGGGGCGCGCGCGCGGGCTGCGTGAGCCTGCAGGGCGAGGACTACCCCACGGGCGCGCTCGAAGAGCTGCGGGCACGCGGCATCGCCACCGACGGCATCCGCGCGCTCGGCCGCCCCGGCGTGCGCACGTGGCTGCTCTACGAAGGGCGCGTGCGGCGCGTCGTGCACCGCCTCGGCGTGCCGGCCCACGAGGAGGTCTCGCCCGAGCCCGAGGACGTGCCGCGCGACTGGCGCTCCGCGCGCGCGTTCCACCTCGCGCCCATGCCGATCGCGCAGCAGGAGCGGCAGGTCCGCGCGCTGGGCGCGGGCGACGCGGTCGTGTCGGTGGACCCGCACGAGATCGTCACCGAGAAATCCCTGCCACGCTGGCGCGAGGTGCTCGCGCACGCGGACGCGTTCTTCCCGAGCGAGGACGAGCTGCGCCTGGACGACGCGCAGACCGACCCGCGCCGCGCGCTCCAGCGGCTCGCCGACGGGCTGCCGCGGCTGCGTTTCGTCGCCTACAAGCGGGGCCTCAAGGGCGGGCTGCTCTACGACGCGCGCGGGGGCCGCTTCCACGAATGGACCGCGCGCACGCACGGCGTGATGGACCCGACCGGCGCGGGGGATTCGTTCGCGATGGGGTTCCTGGTCGCGCACCTCGCCGGCCGGCCGGTCGAGGAGTGCCTGCGGCGCGGGGTGGTCACGGCGAGCTTCGCGATCGAGGACTGGGGCCCCGACGGCCTGCTGGCCGCCACGCCCGCCGGCGCCGCCTCGCGGCTGCGCGAGTGGTACGGACAGGAGGCGCACGCATGAACGACCGCTTCACGTACTCGGACGAGGTCGCCCGCGCGCGGGCCGCGAACCGGCCGCTCGTGGCGCTCGAGACCACCGTCGTCACGCACGGCCTGCCGCATCCCGACGGCGTGAACGCCGCGCTCGCGCTCGAGGCGGACGTGCGCGAGGCGGGCGCGGTGCCCGCCACGATCGGCGTGCTGGACGGCCGCGTGCACGTGGGGCTCTCGCGCGAGCAGCTCGAGCGGCTCGCGACCGCGCCAGGGGTGGCCAAGCTCAACCTCTCGAACTTCGCCGCCGTGCTCGCCGCGGGCGCGGCCGGCTCGACCACCGTGGCCGCGACGATGTTCGCCGCGCACCGCGCCGGCATCGGCGTGTTCGCGACCGGCGGCATCGGCGGCGTGCACCGCGACGCCAGCGAGAGCGGCGACGTGAGCGCCGACCTGACCGCGCTCTCGAGCCTGCCCGTCGCGGTCGTGTGCGCCGGGGCCAAGGCCATCCTCGACCTGCCGCGCACGGTCGAGATGCTCGAGACGCTCGGCGTGCCGGTGCTGGGCCTGGGCACGGACGAGTTCCCGGCGTTCTACCGGCGCGAGAGCGGGCTGCCCGTGGACCGGCGGTTCGATTCGGTGGAGGCGCTGGCCGAGGCCGTGCGCTCGCACTTCGAGCTGGGCTTCGGCACCGGCGTGGTCGTGGCGAACCCGATCCCCGGGACGGACGAGATGCCGCTCGAGCTCTACGCCCGCGCGCTGCGCCATGCGCTGGACGACGCGGTGACCGAGGGCATCCGCGGCCGCGCCGTGACGCCGTTCCTGCTCGAGCGCATGCGCGCCGTGACCGGCGGCGAGAGCGTCCGCGCGAACCTCGCGCTGCTGCGGAACAACGCGCGGGTCGCCGCGAAGCTGGCGGCGGCGCTGGGGCGCGACCGGTGAGGCGGCGCGGGGGCCGGCGAGGAGCCGGCGCATCGAGGACCGACTCCTCGGTGGCGCTCATGGCGAAGCGTTGCCTCGTCCTGTGCATGCTGGTGGTGTGCGGCCTGCTCGGAGACCGGTGCTACGCCGCCGGCGAGCCCCGGGAGATCGAGCTGATCAACGCCGTGAAACTCGGCCATCTCTCGACGGTGGACGCACTGCTCAAAGCGGGGGTCCCGGCCGACGCCCAGGTCGGGCCCATGTCGGCGCTGTGGATGGCCGCCACGGTGGGCAACGACGCGATCGTCGAGCGCCTGCTCGCCGCCGGAGCGACGCCCGACCAGCCTTCGGCGGACGGCTTCACGCCGCTGATGCAGGCGGCCTATCTCGGCCGCACGCCGGTGGTGCGCCGATTGATCGCGGCGGGCGCCGACCCGACGCCGGCACTCCACGCGCTGAGGGTGGGACTGATCAAGGCCGACCGGGGCGCGTGGCTCGAGCAGATGGGGCGGATGACCACGGACACCGTGATGACCTGGCTGCCGCGCACCCAGGTGGTCGCGTCGGCCACCGAGATCCTCGACCTCCTGGCCGCGGCCGTGGTGCCCCACGAGATCTTCAGCGCGGCGGAACGGGGCGACGCACCCGGCCTCCTCGCCGTGCTCGCACGCGCCGGACTCGAGGTCGGACCGACGGCCGTCCCGCGCGCGCCGGACGGCAAGGTGATGCTGGACGCCGACCGGCTGCAGCGCGCCCGGTTGAGGGCCGTGGATCTCGGCCGGGCGGCCGTGGTCGAAGCCCTTCTGCGACAGGCACGTCCGCGCCCCACCGGGAGACAGGGCACCGAACTGATGAGCGCCGCCGCCCGCAAGGCCCGGCTGCCGATGATCGAGTTGCTGCACGCGAACGACATCGTGACGAGCTTCGACGAGCCGCTGCTGGCCGCGCTCCAGGACTTCAGCGAGGACCCCGTCCGTCGCACCGAGATCGTGCGGCGACTCCTCACCGTTTCCCGCTGCGGGAGCGTGGAGGCGCTCGAGGCGGCCGCGCATGCGGGCGCCACCGAGTGTGTGCGGCTCCTCCTGGCCGCGGGCGTCCCGGCCAACTCCTTCGGCACTCCCACGACACCGCTCCACATGGCGGCGACGGATTCCATCGTCCGGCTGCTGGTGGGAGCCTACGCCAACGTGAACCTCGTGGCCTCCGGGCGCACACCGCTCGACTTCCATGCGGGGAAGGGAAACCTGGAGGTGGTGCGCGCGCTGCTCGCCGCGCGCGCCAGGCCGGACCTTGGCGGCTCGTCATTGTGGATGGCCTTCGACGGCACCGGGGACCCGGACGTGATACGGACACTGATCGCCGCGGGCGCCGATCCGACGCTGCCCGACCCCCGCGCCAGACCTCTGGGCCAGTCGTTCCCGGGGGTCGTGACGCCGCGCCAGTCGCTGCTGGCGTTCGCCGCGACCAGGCTCAAAGTGGACGCGATGAACGCGTTGCTCTCCTCTCCCGCGGTCGCGGCGCTGGCGAAGGGCCCCGAGGGCCCGGCGACCTTCGAGGCCATCGCCGCGGAGGAGCACCTCGCCGCCGACGACCCGCGCGTGCTCCCCATGGTCCAGGCGCTGTTGGCGGCGGGCGTGAGTCCCATCGCCAGCGAACCCATCCGGCATTGTCCCGCCCTCGGCCCGGCGGCGTCCCGTGGCCGTGTCGAGATGGTTCGCGCGCTGCTCGCGGCCGGCGTCCCGGTCAATGGCCGCGACCGCTACTGCCAGACGCCCCTCACGTATCTCGCCCGCAAAGCGCGGATCGGGGCGCGCCAGGTGGAGATCGTGAAGGCGCTGCTGGGGGCGGGAGCGGATCCGAACGTGCGCGCGCCAACGACCTTCGACTGCAAGGACAAGCGCAGCGACACCACGGCGCTGTTCCTGGTCGCCGACCGTCCGCAGACCATGGTCCTCGAAGTCGACCAGTCCACGCACGAGGTGGTGAGACTTCTCATCGCCGCCAGGGCCGACGTGAACGCACGGGGTCCCGATGGCCGGACCCCGGTCAAAGCGGCCGAGTCACACCGGAACACGCTGACCGCTGACATGTTGAGGAAGGCCGGCGGACACTGAGAACGGGCCGGCGGCGCCACCGGGCGGTCCCGCGGGCCTCGCGCGCCCGGCGCCCCGAGGCGGCCCGGGCCCGCCGCGCCCGTCCCGGCAATCGGCGGCGCTCGTCGCGTGCGGGCTGCCGCCGCGGCCGCGTAGCGGCGAGGATGCGTCCCGCTCGCAACCCGGCCGGCGCCACCGGCGTAGCCGGGCTGTCGGAACCGGCGCCCGTCCGGGAGGGCCACCAGCCCGGGCGCCGGGTGTCCCGTCCAGACCTCACGAAGAACGCCACCCCCGCCCAGTCCGGAGCACCGCATGCGCTTCGCCCTCCTCGGCCTGCCCGCCTGCCTGCTGGCCACGGTCGCCTTCGCCGCGCCCCAGGCGCCGCCGGCCGGCCGCCCCGCGCCGCCGCCCGTCCGCGCGCAGCGCACGAGCACGCCGATCGCCGTGGACGGCCTGCTCGACGAGCCGGTCTGGAAGAACGGCAACGCCTGCACGGCGTTCGTGCAGGAGGACCCTCAGCCGGGCGCCGAGCCCTCGCAGCGCTCCGAGATCCGCGTCGCGTACGACGACGACGCGCTCTACGTCGGCGCGCGGCTCCTCGACACGCGGCCCGATTCGATCGTGGCCCGGCTCGGGCGGCGCGACAACCCCAGCGGCTCGGACGCGTTCATCGCCTGCTTCGACACCTTCCGCGACAAGCGCACGGGCTACTACTTCGGCATCTCGGCCGCGGGCACGCTGCTGGACGGCGTACTCATGAACGACGGCTGGGACGACGACTCGTGGGACGGCGTCTGGAGCGGCCGCGTGCACCGCAACAACGAGGGCTGGACGGCCGAGCTGCGGATTCCGTTCTCGCAGCTGCGCTTCGCGGGCGGCGAGAACATGGTCTGGGGCGTCAACTTCGCCCGCGACATCACGCGCCGCAACGAGGAGATCAAGCTCGTCTACACGCCGCGCGGCGAGAGCGGGTTCGTCTCGCGCTTCCCCGAGTTGGTCGGCCTCGAGGGCGTTCGCCCGGCACGACGCGTCGAGTTGCTGCCCTACGTGACCGGCAAGGCCGAGCACCTCGTGCACCACCCGGACGACCCGTTCCGCGACGGCTCGAACTACACGCCGGCCGCGGGGCTCGACCTTCGCACGAGCCTGGGCTCGAACCTGACGCTCAACGGCACGGTGAACCCCGACTTCGGCCAGGTCGAGATCGACCCGGCGGTCGTGAACCTCTCCGACGTCGAGTCCTACTTCGAGGAGAAGCGCCCGTTCTTCACCGAGGGCCTGTCGGTGTTCCGCTGTGGCAACAACGGCGCGAGCGACTACTGGGGTTTCAACTGGCCCGAGCCGACGTTCTTCTACACACGCCGCGTCGGCGGGGCGCCGCGCGGCCGGCTGCCCGGCGAGACGCGGTTCTCCGACGCGCCGGTCGCGACCAGCATCCTCGGCGCGGCCAAGGTCACCGGGCAGCCGCGGCCGGGGTTCAACTTCGGCACGCTGCACGCGGTGACCCGCGAAGAGACGGCCGAGTTCATGCTCACGGACAGCACGCGCGGCTCGGCGGCGATCGAACCGCTCACCTACTACGGCGTGCTGCGCGGGCTCAAGTCGTTCAACCGCGAGCGCCAGGGGCTCGGGCTCATGATGCTCGAGACCGCGCGCTCGTTCGGCGACACGCGGCTCGAAGGCCAGTTCAACCGCAACGGCTTCGTCGCCACGATGGACGGCTGGACCGCGCTGGATTCGAAGAAGGACTGGGTGGCCTCGGGCTACCTCTCGGCGAGCCGCGTGGACGGCGCCGCGCCGCGCATCACCGCGCTGCAGCGCAGCTCGGCGCGCTACTACCAGCGGCCCGACCGCGACGACCTCGGCGTGGACCCGGACGCCACCTCGCTCACCGGCTACGCCGGGCGCGTGTGGGTGAACCGCGAGAAGGGGCCCTGGTTCAGCAACTCGGCGCTCGGCTTCATCAGCCCGGGCTACGAGGTCAACGACCTCGGCTTCGGCTCGCGCTCGGACGTCGTCAACATGCACGTGGGCGGCGGGCACAACTGGAACAAGCCGAACCGCTGGAAGCAGCAGTTCCACGTGCTCGGCGCGATCGCGCAGGGCTGGAACTTCGCGGGCCAGCGCACCATGAACCAGGTCTTCCTCGGCTCGAACCTCGAGCAGCTGAACCGCTGGTCGTGGGAGCTGCAGGGCGGCTGGATGGGCCGCTCGGTCAACGACCGCGCGACGCGTGGCGGCCCGGCGATGCTGAACCCGCAGGGCGCGTGGGCCGAGCTGAACTGGGACACCAACAGCAGCGCGAACCTCTTCTTCTGGGCGGGCGTCAACCCGAGCTACGACGTCGAGGGCGGGCGCGAGGTCTCGTACAACGCCGGCGTCACCTGGAAGCCGAAGGCGGGCCTGTCGCTGTCGGCGGGCCCCAACTACGCGATCAACCTGCAGGACGCCCAGTACGTGACGCAGGCCGCGGACCCGCTCGCGACCTCCACGTACGGCGGGCGCTACGTGTTCGCCAAGCTCGACCAGAAGACCGCCGGCGCCGAGGTGCGCATGGACTGGTCGCTGACGCCGGGCCTGAGCATCCAGCTCTACGCGCAGCCGCTGGTCTCGTCGGGCCGCTACTCGGAGTACAAGGAACTGGCCCGGCCGGGCTCGTACGAGTTCCTCGTCTACGGGCGCGACGGCGGCTCGACCGTGGACCTCGCGAACGGCACCGCCGATCCCGACGGCGCGGGCCCCGCGCCCGCGGTGGAACTTGGCCGGCGCGACTTCACGTTCCGCACCGTGCGCGGCAACCTGGTGGTGCGCTGGGAGTACCTGCCCGGCTCGACCGCGTACCTGGTCTGGACGCAGGACCGCACCGGCTTCACGGACGACGGCCGCTTCGACCTCCGGCCCTCGCTGAGCGAACTGGGCCGCACGCCCGCGAACAACGTCTTCATGGTGAAGCTCTCGCACCACTTCGAGCTGTAGGTTCTGCGGCGCAGAATGTTGCTCGCACTGGCCGCGCCGCCCCTGAGGGGGCGGCCCGGCCGTTTGCTCGAGGCTAGAACGCGCGCGTGAGGGCGTGGCGGGCGGGGTTGCGGATCCCCGGGGTGTCT
>CAZUEM010000034.1:0-27132 GCA_964619155.1 uncultured bacterium | reverse complement strand
GGGGCGCGCGTGCGTTTCGCCGGCGCGCTGCCGCGCGCGGAGCTGCAGGCGCTCTACCGCGCCGCGGCGGCGTGCGTGCTGGCGTCGCGCCGCGGCGAGGGCCTGCCCAACGTCGTGCTCGAGGCGATGGCGCACGCGCGGCCGGTGGTGGTGACGCCCTCGGGCGCGACGCGCGACCTGCTCGCCGACGGCGAGAGCGGGCTGTTCGTGCCCGCGGGCGACCCCGCCGCGCTCGCCGCGGCGCTGCGGCGGCTGCACGGCGACCCGGCGCTCGCGGCCCGGCTCGGGGCGAGGGCGCGCGCGATCGCCGAGGGCTACGCGTGGGAGCGCGTGGTGCCGCGGCTCGAGGCCGCGCTCGAGCGGTGGGCCCGGTGAGCGCGGCACGGCTGCGCGTGTGCTTCTTCTCGCCGCTCCTGTGGCCGGTCTGGAGCGGCGGCCGGGTCGAGTTCGCGGGCGGCGCCGAACTGCAGCAGGCCCGCCTCGCGCGCGGGCTCGCGGAGCGCGGTCTGGACGTCACCGTGGTCACCTGCGACTTCGGCCAGCCCTCGCCGGCCGTCGTGCACGGCGTGCGCGTGCTCAAGACCTACCGGCCCGAGGACGGCCCGCCGGTGCTGCGCTTCTTCCATCCGCGCCTGACGCGCAGCATCGCCGCGCTGCGCGCCGCCGACGCGGACGTCTACTACGTGCGCTGCGCCTCGCTCGAGGCCGGGCTCGCGCACGACGTGGCGCGAGCGCGGGGCGCGGCGTTCGTGTTCGCCGCCGCGCACGACGACGACGCGCGCCGCGCGCTGCCGCTGCTGCCGAACCCGCGCGACCGCTGGTGGTACGGCCGCGCGCTGCGCGGGGCGGACGCGGTGATCGCGCAGTCCGGGGTGCAGCGGGAGCTGTTCCGGAGCGAGTGGGGCCGCGGGTCCACGGTGGTGCGCAACCTGGTCGAGCTGCCGCCCGCGCCCGCGCCGGGAACCGGGAGCGACGTGGTGTGGCTCGCCACCTACAAGGCGTCCAAGCGCCCGGACTGGTTCACGGACCTGGCGCGCGCGCTGCCGGGGCAGCGCTTCGTCATGGCCGGCGTCGTGCCGCGGCCCGGCGAGCCGGCCGCGGCGTGGGAAGCGGCGCGGGCGGCGGCGCGCGAGTTGCCGAACCTCGAGGTGCGCGGTTTCCTCGGGCCGGAGCAGGTGGGGGAGCTGCTGCGCGGCGCCGCGCTCTTCGTGCACACCTCGCCGGCCGAGGGCTTCCCGAACACGCTGCTCGAGGCGTGGGCGCACGGCGTGCCGAGCGTCTCCTGCGTGGACCCCGACGGCGTGGTCGCCCGGCACGGGCTCGGCGAGGTGGCCGGCGACCGCGAGGGCCTCGCGCGCGCGGTCGCCGCGTGGATGGCCGGCCCGGAGCGCCGCCGCGACGCGGGCGCGCGCGCGCGCCTTTACGCGGAGCGCGAGCACGCCCCCGCGGCGGTGGTGGCGGCGCTCGCGGAGGTGCTGGAGCGGGCGGCGGCGGCGCGGCGGCCGGCGCGCTGAGCGCGCCTCAGGCGCGCGGCGGCGCGGGCGGCGGCAGCCAGCCCTCGGCCTCGAGGATCTCGCGCATGGGCGCCCACTCGTAGCGCCGGAAGAGGTGCTCGAGCTTCTCCACCACGGTGTGCAGGTTCACGTAGGTGATGAAGCCGTTCAGCGGGTCGAGCGGCATGCGCTTCGACTCGGGGTTCACCTCGCGCGGGTGCAGGTAGAGCACGAACGGCCGCCGCCGCAGGATGTAGTCGAGCCCGGCGCGGAAGACCGGCAGCGGCAGGGCGCGCAGGTAGAAGCCGCCTCCGACCGGGAAGCGCACGCGGTAGACCTGGGCGGTCGCGACCGGGAACTCGACCAGGTCGGCGTGCGGATCGTGCTTCGTCAGGTCGGCCGGGGAGGGCCGGTAGATCCAGCACGGCGCGCCGGGCGTGCCGTACATCTTCACCCTCATCGGGAAGATGCTGGAGTCGTAGCGGTACCCCTCGGCGCGCAGCACGTCGAGCGCCCACGGGTTCGAGCGGTCGATGCTGAACGTCGGCGCGCGGAAGCCGATGACCGGGAAGTGCCCGAGCACGCCGGTCACGAGCTCGCGGAACTCGCGCAGCTCGTCGCGGAACGTCTCCGGTGTCGCGCGCCAGACCGGCCGGTGGTTCATGCCGTGGCAGGCCAGCTCGTGGCCCTCGGCCACCATGCGGCGGACCAGGTCCGGGTGCTCGCGCACGACGGCCCCGAGCACGAAGAACGTGCAGCGCAGGCGGTGGCGGGCGAGCAGGTCGAGGATGCGCTCGGTGCCCTCGCGCACGATGGTCTCCCGCGCGCGCGCCTCCTCGCCGACGAGGTTCACCTCGCTGTGGTGCCAGTCCTCGATGTCGAACGAGAACGCGGCGCGGTGCGGGAAGCGGGGCGCGCTCACCGGGCCTCCGGCGGCGCGAGGGCGTAGATGCGGAACCCCCCGGCGTCGTAGCGCTTCACGGCGCGGTCTCCGGCGGCGGCCTCGAGCCGCGCCCATGGCGCGTCGCCCGGGGCGAAATCGTCCGCGCGGTAGAGCAGGTGCACCGCGCCGACGCGGTGGACGGTGCGGGCGCGCGCGACCACGTCGGCGAGCGCCGCGGCGTCGCCCTGCCAGTCCGAGACCGGCCCGAACAGGTCGGCCGTGACCGCGCGGCGGCGCTCGAAGTCCGCGACCGGGAACGCGGCGCGGTCGGCGCCCGCCCGGGTGGCGACCAGCATGCGGCGCGGGCCCTGCACGACCAGCAGGTCGCGGTTCCTCGTCTCGAGGAAGACGTCGTCCGCCGACGTGCTGTCGCGCACCCACGCCAGCATGCGCGCCTCGGCGGGCGTGGTGCGCAGCGCGGGCGCCGTGCGGCCCATCGGGTCGCGCGCCACGCCCTGGAAGAACGCCAGGTGGGGCACGAGGAAGACGAGGAAGGCGAGGGCCGCGAACGCCGGCCGGCCCACGCGCGCGCGCCAGCGCTCGAGCGCCGGCAGGAACTCCGCGCCGCCGAGCAGCGCCAGCACGAGGAACGCGACCCAGACGTACTTGTGCTCGTTGCCCTCGGGCAGGTGGACGACGCACTGCAGGAGCACGATGCCGAGCGCCCACAGCGAGAGCCACGCCGCGAACGGCCGCCGCTCCGCCCACGCGCGGCGGATCGCGGGCCAGGCGAAGGCGAACGTGACGGCCAGCGCGGTGGCGAGCGTCCACGGCATGCGCCAGCCCGGCTCGATCCAGCGGTGGCCGAGCCCCGAGCTCTCGTTGCGCCAGCCGCTCGCGATCGAGACCAGGTAGGGGAGCCCGGCGGCGAACCCTGCGGCCGCGGCGAGCGCGAACGGGACGAGCGCCCCCGGGCCGGGCAGCCAGCCGTGGCGGGGGCGCAGCAGCAGCGCCAGCGCGACCGCCCCGGCCGTGACCGGGATCATGCCGAGGCCGACGACGCTGTGCGGCAGCACGCCGCCCAGGCCGGTCGCGAACGCGACCGCGAGCCAGCGCCCGCCGCCGCCGCGCAGCAGCCGCGCGAGCGCGAGGAAGTGGAGCAGCAGGAAGAGGTAGGCGTACCCGAGCGGGCCGCCGAGCGTGACCTTGTCCCAGAACTGCACCATCCACGCGTAGGGCGCGGCGATCAGGTAGATCACGTCCCACGACCCCGGGTGCATGAGCGAGAGCTGGCGGCGCACCTCGTCCATGCCGCGCACCTCGCCGGAGAAGGCGCTCGCGAACTGCAGCGGGAACAGCAGCCAGGCGCCGGCGTTGAGCCCGAAGGTGAAGAGCGCCAGCGTGCCGCGCGCCGCGCGCGCGTCGTCCCACACCGCCCACGCCAGCGCCCACACGAGCCAGAACATGACGCCGGTCGTGACCACGTTGAGCAGCGCCATGGCCACGAACGGGTCGGGCGGGCCGATCGAGACGAGCTGGGCGACGAAGTAGTGGAAGATCCACACGTAGTTGAGCGGCAGCCCGACGAAGCGCGGGTCCACGGGCGGCGCGCCGTGCAGGCGGATCTCGCCGATGACCGCGGCGTGCACCCACGCGTCGTGGCGGATGAGCGAGAACGGGTTCACCGCCAGCACCGCGACCACGAACGCCACGCCGGCGAGGCTCCAGCCCCAGGCGAAGCGCGAGGCGGGCGGCGCGTCCGGGTCGTCGTCGGCCGCGCGGAGCGAGCGCGCCTCGCCGCCCGCGAACAGCAGCCAGCCGGCGACGCCGACGAGGCGCGCCGCGTCGAGGAAGCCGAGGCCGCCGCGCTCGAGCGCCCAGCCGGCGCCGGCGCTGACGAGCGGCGAGAGCGTCAGCCCGAGCGTCCAGCGGGTGACCCCGGCCGCGCGCGGCAGCAGCAGCCGCGCCACGGCCATGCCGGGGAAGACGCCGAGCCAGGCGTACGCGCCGGCCTGGCCCGCGAGCCCCGGCGCCTTCAGGCCGGCGACCGCCAGCGCGCTCAGCCCCAGCAGCACCCACACGCGCGGCGGAAGCCTCAACGCGCGGCCTCCTTGAGCACGCGCGCGGGCACGCCCCCGGCCACCGTGCCGGCGGGCACGTCGCGCGTCACCACCGCGCCGGCCGCGACCACCGCGCCCTCGCCGACGGTGACGCCCGGCAGGACGATGCAGCCCGCCCCGAGGTAGCAGCCGCGCTTCAGCACGACCGGCGCGACCGTGCCGTCGCCGGCGCCCGCCTGGGTGCGGTCGAGGCGCTTGGCGTCGTCGTGCACCACGACCATGACGCGGAACGACACGGTGACGTCGTCCTCGATCACGACCAGCTCGGGGAACTGGTCGTCGAGCCAGGTGTCGAGGCCGATGAACACGTGGCGCCCGATCCGCACCCCCATCCAGCGGTAGAGCTGGTTTCGCAGGCCGGGCAGGATCGTGGCGCGCGCCGCCTGGTGGAGGAGTTTCTGGGCCAGCGTGCGCAGCAGCGGCCGCGGCGCGATGCGCGTCTCGTACTCGCGCCGCGCCACGCGGCCCTCGATCCTCGGCCGGGCGTTCGTCACAGGACCTCCGGGAACTGCCGCTTGGCGGGCTCGCCGAGCGCGCGCGCGAGCGGCAGCGGCAGCCGCCGCCAGAGCTTCACGGCCAGGTCGAGCGAGCCCTTCTGCGCCTCGAGCGTCGGCACGCGGGCGGCCGTGCCGAGCACGTACTGGTAGCGGAGCGCCACCGGCTTCGCGCCCCACTGCTCCTTGAAGCGGAACGTCGGCGAGTTCCACTGGCTGCGCCCGAAGTCGAAGCGGCGGAGCCCGCGGGCGATCGCGCGCTGGAGCGCCTCCCAGTAAAGCACCTGGTTGGGGCAGTGCGCGAAGTGCCGGCGCAGCGAGGACGCCCACGGGTCCGTCATCGTGTCGCGGTGCGCGACCGTGAACATGGCCCCCGCCGGGTCGCCCGCGCGGGCGATCACCAGCAGGTCGGCGGCCTCGCCGAGCAGCTCGAGGGCGAGCCGGTAGTAGCCCGCGCCGCGGATGGGCGTGCCCAGGTCGCGCATGTTCTCGAGCAGCACGCGGTGGAACTCGGGCACGAGCGCGTGCCCCCAGCGCCGCTCGAACCCCGCCTTCTCGCCCTTGCGCACCTGGTTGCGGAGCTTGGCGTCGAAGGCCTTCCACTGCGTCTCCGCGTCGCCGGCCAGCTCGAGCACCATCGTGACGTGCTCGTCGTTCGTCTCGAGGCCCGGCCAGGCGCGCTTCTGGTCGCGCAGCTCGAGCCAGGCGAGCCGTTCGCGGGCGACCTCCTCGCGCGCGGGCGCGAGCAGCGCCGCGGCGACCGTCTCGTCGTCGGCGAGAAGCCCGCCGGGCGCCGAGAAGAGGAGCGGCGTCCGGCCGCCCTTGCGGAAGAGCGGCAGCACGCCGCGCACGCGTCCGTCCTCCTCGGCGAGCCAGTAGCGGGCCGGCACGCCGTAGGCGCGCTCGGTCAGCTCCTTCCAGGCCGAGAGCTGGCCGAAGTGGGACTCCTCGCGGCCCCGGACGTAGGCGTCCCACGCCGCGCGGTCGCCGGTCGCCCACGGCCGCACCCGCAGCGCGGCGCTCACGCCGGCGCCACCGCGGCGACGCGCTCGGGCGGCGTCCAGACGGCCGCGCGCTCCGGCGCGCGGTCGATCCACTGGCGGTGCCAGAGCTCGAGCGTCAGCAGCGTCCACAGTTCGCGGCCGCGGTCGCGCCGGCCGGCGAGGTGGTCCTCGACGTAGCCGCGCAGCACCGCGGGCTCGAAGTAGCCGCGCGAAAGGCACGCCGGCGCGAGCAGCGTGTCGGCGAGCAGCTCGCGCAGCGGCCCGCGGAACCACGGGGAGAGCGGGACCGTGAAGCCCACCTTCGGGCGGTCCACGACCTCGGCGGGCAGCAGCTTCCGGGCGAGGCGCTTGAGCAGCACCTTGCCCTCGAGCCCGCGGATCTTGTGCCGCGGCGAGAGTTTCAGCGCCCAGTCCACGAGCGGGTTGTCGAGCAGCGGCACCCGCGCCTCGACCGACGCCGCCATGCTCATCTTGTCCATCTTCATGAGCAGGTCGTCGCACAGCCACAGCCGCACGTCCACGTCGAGCATGCGGTCGAGCGGCTCGCGGGCCGCGCTGTCGGCGAGCGCACGCCGGAAGGGCGCCGCCCCGGCGGCCGCGTGCGGGCGCAGCGCCGGACCCAGCAGCCGCTCGCGCTCGGGGCCGGCGAAGCCCGCGAACCAGGCCGCCAGCCGCTCGCCCTCGTCGCGGAAGCGCGCGCTGCGGCCGACGACCTGCAGCTTGCGGAAGCCGAACGGCAGGCGGTCCACGACGTGGTCGAGGAACGCGTCGCGCAGCGGGCCGGGCACGCGGGAGAGCACCCGGGCCCACGGCTCGACCGCGTACTTGGGGTAGCCGGCGAACAGCTCGTCGCCGCCCTCGCCGGTGAGCACCACGGTCACGGTGCGGCGCGCGAGCTGCGTGACGAGGAAGGTCGGGATCGCGGCCGGCTCGGAGACCGGCTCGTCCTGGTGCCAGACGAGCTGCGGCAGCTCGCGGAGCAGGTCGGCGGCGCCGACCACGATCTCGCGGTGGTCGGTGCGGCAGTGTTCGGCGACGCGGCGCGCGAACGGCAGCTCGCTGTACGGGCCCGGGGCGTCGAAACCGACCGAGAACGTCTGCACCGGCCGGTTGAGGACGCGCGACATGAGCGCCACGACGAGACTCGAGTCCACGCCGCCCGAGAGCAGCGCGCCGAGCGGCACCTCGCTCATCAGGTGCGAGCGCACCGAGGCCTCGAGCCGCGTCTCGACCTCGGCGAGCGCGTCGTCCTCGGAGGGGTCCGTACGCGGCTCGAACACCGGCGCCCACCAGCGGCGCAGGCTCTCGCGCCCGCCTTCGATCGCGAGCAGGTGCCCGGGCGGCAGCTTGGCGATGCCCTCGAACAGCGTGTGCGGCGACGCCGAGTAGCGCAGCGTCAGGTGCTCGACCACGCCCTCCGGCCGCGGCCGGCGCTCGACGCCGGGAAACGCGAGCAACGCCTTCACCTCGGAGGCGAACGCCCAGCCGCGGCCGGTGCGCGTCCAGTAGAGCGGTTTGATGCCGACGCGGTCGCGGGCCACGAGCATGCGGCGCCGCGGGCGGTCCCAGACCGCAAAGGCGAACATGCCGTCGAGGCGCTTCACGCAGTCGTCGCCCCACTGCTCGTAGGCGTGGACGATGGTCTCGGTGTCGGAGTGCGTGCGGTAGCGGTGGCCGAGGCCTTCGAGTTCGCGGCGCAGCGCGGCATGGTTGTAGATCTCGCCGTTGTAGGCGATCCACACCGTGCCGTCCTCGTTCGAGAGCGGCTGGTGGCCCGTGTGCACGTCCACGATCGAGAGCCGCCGGAACGCCAGGCCGGCGCCCGGCTCGGCCAGGAACCCCTCGTCGTCGGGGCCGCGGTGCCGAAGGGCGCGCGCCGCCCCGGCCAGCCACGCCGGGTCGGGCGTGAGGCCGTCGGGATCGTGGAACGCCGCGAAGCCGCACATCAGCGGCGGCCGGAAGGCGGGAACGCGAGGCGCATGCGGGGGTTCACCGGAAGGGATCGGGGGGACGGCGGGAGCGGGGACGCGAGCCGGCGGAGCCTAATCCAGCGCGCGAACGGCGGGCAACGCTCGGGCCCGCCTTCACGGGCCGGGCGCGGTGACGCGCGAGCCCGGATCGCGCGCGATCTTGTAGGCGGCGGTCCACACCGAGAACATGACCCAGACGACCATCTGGTAGATCGGGTTCCGCAGGTAGTCGATCTTGAACTCGTTGATCGCGAAGAGGAAGAACTGGGCGTGGGCGATGATCAGGAACGACTCCGCGTAGGGCCCGTTCGCGATGTCGTCGGTGCGCGGGCGCGTCATCTGCCAGAAGCGGAACATCATGATCAGGAAGAAGGCGAGCCCGATGAAGCCGACGATGTTCGCGTAGTACAGGTAGACGTTGTGCGGCCAGGTGAGGTCGAAGCCGGCCATGCGGCCGTAGTGCGGGCCCTGCCCGACGAACGGGTGCACCCAGGCGCGCTCCCACGCGTTGGTCCACGCGTCCGCGCGGGAGTCGGGCATCCAGCCGCCGACCAGCTTCGTGCCGCCGAGCCGCGCGAACACGTCGCCCGAGCGGGTGAAGCGCGAGACGAAGAAGTTCATGCCGATGAAGAGCGCGAGCCCCGCCGTCGCGGCGATCGTCACCGGCACCACCTTGAGGC
Source organism: uncultured bacterium (assembly GCA_964619155.1). Lineage (GTDB taxonomy): Bacteria > Eisenbacteria > RBG-16-71-46 > RBG-16-71-46 > RBG-16-71-46 > CAIXRL01. Next base: position 18,488 of record CAZUEM010000034.1, on the reverse strand, counting down.
GCCGGCGGATCGTCCAGAGCAGCACGGGCAGCGCGAGGGCAAGGGAAAGGAGCGCGCCGCGCGTGACCGTCGCGAACATGACGAACACGTCGAGCAGCATGAAGCCCGTCCAGAGCATGCGTTCGTTGTTCGTCCTCGCCCGCGCCCAGCGGAACAGCAGCAGCAGCAGCGTGAGCGCGCAGTATTCCGAGAGCAGCTCGTAGTCGAAGAACGCCGAGCCGATGCGCACGTTGCGCGTGCTGAACTCGGTGCCGACCGTGTGCTGAAAGCCGAACCAGCCCGGGATGAAGGCCTTGCCCGGGTTGTTCAGTTCCCAGAGCCCGAGCAGGAAGATCGTGAGCGCCGAGACGAGCTGGGCGTCGTGCACCCGGCGCAGGTCGCGCTCGTTGTGCACGTTGTTCGTGATCAGGAAGTACATGAACACCGAGCCCAGGAACAGGATGAAGTTCCGCAGGCCCAGGTCGAGACTGTTCGCCTCGCGCACGTTGCTGAACGACAGGATGTAGACGATGACGAGGCCCACGAGCGGCAGGTCGATCGGGGACCGGCGCGGCGGCGCGAGCTGGCGCGTGCTCACGCGCACGAGCCAGAAGATGACCAGCATGGCCACGAAGGCGATGTTGGTGGTGCCGAACACGGTGCCGCGCGGGAAGGGCAGCGCGACGATCAGCAGGCCGATGCCGGCGAGCGTGTCGAGCCGCCAGGCGACGCCGACGACGACGACGCTGATGAGCAGCGGGATGACGCGCTTGTCGGGGTAGACGTACTGCTGGCCGATGAGGACGCCGGCCGCGACGAGGAGCAGGCCCTGGATCCAGCGGTTCACCGCCGCCGCGAGCGGGGACTCGGCGTGGCGGGGGCGGGCCGGGACGGCCGTCGGAGGAGGCATGGAGCGGGGAGGACCCTCGGGACCGGAAGCTCGGGCGCGTGCGGCGCGGATTCCCCGCGAGTCTAGCAACCGCCCGGAATCGGGCCACAGCGAAATCGTGGCCGGGTCCGGCCGGGCGCTCCCGCGGCCGCGCGCGGGGCGGCGGGACCGCGGGGCGCCGTGCAGGATGCAACGCCGCGGGGGCGTTCAGGCGTCGCGCCGCCCCGCGGGCCGGGCCGGCCACCCGCGCTCGCCGAGGCGGACCAGGGCGTCGCGGCCGGGCCCTTCGACGCATCGCTCGACCGCCAGCGCCAGCGCGAGGATGGCGGCGCCGTAAGCCGCGAGCACCGCGAGGCGAACGGCGAGGGGCGCGCCGGCGAAGCGCTCCGCGGGCAGCACGGCCTCCATCGTGCGCCACGCGGCGACGTGGCTCAGGTAGAGCGAGAACGACAGCCGCCCGAAGCGCGTGAAGGGGCGCGAGGCGAAGAGCCGCGCCACCGCCGAGCGCTCGGCGGTAAGCCCGGCGACCAGGGGCGGCGCCAGCAGCAGCAGGGCGTGCCACGAGAACTTCACGTAGGTCGCCACCAGCAGGACGATCGCGAGCGCGATCCACGAGGCGCGGCGGCGGAGGAACTCCGTCGCGCCCGGCGTCGCGCGCACGACGCCGTGCAGGGCGCAGCCGCCGAGGAAGGCGCAGGTGACGCGGACGATCGGGAAGTGCTCGCGCGACATCCCGCTCCAGGCCACCTGCAGCCACAGGAGCGGCAGCGCCGTGCACGCGAGCGCGTAGACGGGCCACGGCCAGCGCCGGGCGAGCGCCGCCGCCGCGGGCGGCAGCAGCACCACGTAGGCGAACCACAGCGAGCTCACGTACCACGAGATGTCGTTCCAGTCGTCGCCCGGCGCGCGCCACCAGGTGTGGGTCATCGTCAGCTGGAACGGCACGTCCCGCAGCGGGAACTCGCCGGGCAGTTCCGCGCCCAGCCCGCGCGCGGCGGTCACGACGCCGGCCACCGCGGCCGCCGTCGCGACGTGCACCGGCCACAGCCGGGCGAAGCGGGACCACAGGAATCGCGCGTGGGCGGCGGGCGTGAACGACGCGGGCAGCGAGCGCGAGGCCTGGAAGAGCACGAAGCCGCTGAGCAGGAAGAAGTACTCGGCGATCACGGGGCCGTGGCGCACGGCGGCGTCGAAGCGGTCCCAGCCCGGCAGCAGCAGGCGGAACACCGGGTCGAGGTGCACGATCACCACCCCGGCCATGAGCACGCCCCGCAGGCCGGTCAGGGCCTTCATCTCGCCGGCAATCGGCGCCATGGACACGGCGGACGCCTCCGCGGCCCGGGCGGGGGCGCGCGCGATGCGCGGCCCGGACCGTGTGCTAGTGTGCGCCGTCCATGTCCGGCCCGCAAAGCTCCCCCATCGATCCGCCCGCCGAACGTCTCGCGCGCATCGACCCCACGCGCGTCGCGGTGGTCGTGCCCGCGTGGAACGAGGCGGGCAAGATCGGCGACGTCGTGCGCAAGGTGCCGCGCCGCTGGGCCTCGTGCGTCATCGTCGTGGACGACCACTCCGCGGACGACACCGCCGGCGAGGCGCGCGCGGCCGGCGCCGACCTCGTGATCCGTCACGAGCGCAACCGCGGCGTGGGCGCCGGCATCCGCACCGGCCTGCTCGAGGCGAAGCGGCTCGGCTACGAGGTCGGCGCGGTGCTCTCGGGCGACGACCAGCACGTCCCCGCCGAGTTGCCCCGCCTGCTCGCGCCGCTCTTCACGGGCGAGGCCGACTTCGTTCAGGGCTCGCGCTGGCTGCCCGGCGGCGCGACGCCCGGCATACCGCCCGACCGGCGCTGGCTGACGCGGCTCTACCCGCTGCTCTTCCGCCTGGCGAGCGGCCGCGCGGTGTCGGACGGCACGAACGGCATGCGGGCGTTCCGGCTCGCGATGCTCGACGACCCGCGCATCCGGCTCGAGCAGGACTGGCTCGACCGCTACGAACTCGAGCCCTACCTGCTCTACCAGGCGATGCGCGGGCCGTGGCGCGTCCGTGAAGCGCCGGTGACCGTCTGCTACCATTCGCGCGGCACGACCAAAATGAAGCTGCTGAGCGACGGCTGGCGCATCCTGCGCCCGCTCGTCTTCCTGCGCCTCGGCCTGCGGGGCTGAGACATCCGGGAGATCCCCTTGATTCCGCTCGAGAACGCGCGCGTCCTGGTGACGGGGGGCGCCGGCTTCGTGGGCAGCAACCTGGTGCGCCGCCTGCTCACGGCCGGCGCGCGCGTCACGGTCCTCGACGACCTGTTCACCGGGCGCATGGAGAACCTGCCCGGGTCCGGCTTCGAGTTCGTCCTGGGATCGGTCTGCGACGCGAACCTGGTCGGCCGGCTCGTCCGCGAGGCCGAGGTCGTGTTCCACGCCGCGGCCCGCAACATCGTCGTGTCCACGCAGAACCCGCGCGAGGACTTCGAGACCAACATCGGCGGCACGCTCAACGTGCTGCTCGCCGCCCGCGAGGCGGGTGAGCGCGTCCGGCGCGTGCTCTACACGTCGAGCACGTCCGTGTACGGCAACCCGCGCCACCTTCCCATCGGCGAGGACGACCCGCTCTCGCTGCTGACGCCCTACGCGGTGTCGAAGCTGGGCGGCGAGAACTACGGCATGGCGTTCTACGAGTCGTACGGACTGCCGGTCACGGCCGTGCGCTACTCGAACATCTACGGGCCCGGCCAGGACCCGGCGAACCCCTACTGCGGCGTGGTCGCCAAGTTCATCGAGTCGCTGTTCGCCGGCCGGGCGCCCGTGGTGCACGGCGACGGCAACCAGACGCGCGACTTCACGTTCGTGGACGACGCGGTGGAGGCGACGCTGCGGGCGGCCACCCTCGACCGCGCGCTCGGCGAGGTGTTCAACGTCGGCACGGGCACGGAAACGCGCGTCAACGAACTCGCGGCGCTGCTCGCGCGCATCGTCGGCGCGGACGTCGCGCCGGAGCACTCGGACCGCCGCGACGTGGACAACATCCGCCGGCGCGTCGTCAACATCGAGAAGGCGCGCCGGGCGCTGCGCTGGATTCCCGAGACCACGCTCGAGCAGGGCCTGCAACTGACCGTCGCGTGGCAGCGCGCGAGGAGCGCCGGCGCCGTCACCTGACCCCGGCCCCATGACGAACCCCGCCCCCCCCCGAGAAGGCACGGACGCCGGGCCGAACCCGGCCGAGATCCTGCGCCGCTCCGAGTACCACGCCCGGTTCGTCGAGCACACGCTCCGGCAGCGCTCCGACGACATCGGACGCGACATGATCCGCCGGGAGTGGCACTACTACGCCGACCTGTTGCCCGTGCCCGCCGAGGAGGCGCGAGTGCTGGACCTCGCCTGCGGCAGCGGCCTGTACGCGCTCGCCTGGGCCGAGCGCGGGGCGAAGGTCACCGGCATCGACTTCGACCACGGGCTTCTCGAGGCCAGCCGCGAGCGCGTGCGGCGCGCGGCGCCCGGGGCTCCCGCGCCCGACTGGACGGGAGGGGACGCGACCCGGCTGCCCTACCGCGAGGACAGCTTCGACCTCGTCTTCTGCAACTCGCTGCTCGAGCACGTGCCCGCGTGGGAGGCGGTCGTGCGCGAATCGGCGCGCGTCCTGCGGCCCGGCGGGGTCTTCGTGGTCTACACCACGAACCGCGCCTGCCCGCTGCAGGCCGAGGTCAACCACTTCCCCTTCTACTCGTGGCTGCCCGGCCCGGTGCAGCGGCGCGTGCTGGCGTGGATCATGGAGCACCGCCGGGACCTCGTGAACTGGACCGACTTCCCGGCCGTGAACTGGTTCACGTTCGCGCGCATGCGCCGCTCCTTCGAGGCGGCGGGGCTCGACGCCCACGACCGGCTCGACCTCATCGCGCGCCGGGACGCGGGCGGGCTCAAGGGCGCGGTCGCGCGCGCCGCGGCGCGCTTCGCGCCGCTCAAGTGGCCCTACCAGCTGTACGCGGTATCCATGGCGCTCTACGGCGTGAAGCGCGGGGGACGCGGCGCGTGACCTTCGTCAGCCTCGTCTTCCTCGTCTTCATCCTCGTCCTCTACCCGCTCTACCTGGTGCTGCCGCACCGCTGGCAGAACCGGTTGCTGTTCGCCGGCAGCCTGCTCTTCTACGGCTGGTGGGACTGGCGCTTCCTCGGGCTCATCGGCTTCACGACCACGCTCGACTGGTGGGTGGGGCGCTCGCTCGACGCCACCGCCGACCCGCGGCGGCGGCGCTCGCTCGTGCTCACCTCGGTGGTCGCGAACCTCTCGGTCCTCGGGTTCTTCAAGTACTTCAACTTCTTCGCCGGCTCCCTGCAGGACGCGCTCGCGCCGTTCGGCATCCATCCCGGCTGGACGGCGCTCCACATCATCCTGCCGGTCGGCATCTCGTTCTACACGTTCCAGTCCATGAGCTACTCGCTCGACGTGTACCGGCGGCACATGCCCGCGTGCCGGAGCTGGCAGGACTACGTGACCTACGTCGTGTTCTTCCCGCAGCTGGTCGCCGGCCCGATCGAGCGCGCGGTGGACCTGCTGCCGCGCGTGCAGGCGCCGCGCCGCGTCACGCGCGAGGGGCTGACGCGCGGGCTCTTCCTGATCCTGCTCGGGGCCTTCAAGAAGGTCGCGGTCTCGGACGGCGTCGCGGGCTCGGTGGACGCGATCTACAACGCGACCCAGGGCGTCTCGGGCGCCGACGTGCGGCTGGCGACGTACCTGTTCGCGGTGCAGATCTACTGCGACTTCTCGGGCTACTCCGACATCGCCCGCGGGCTGGCGAAGATCATGGGCTTCGACCTCATGACCAACTTCGACCAGCCGTACGTGTCGGTGAACCCGAGCGAGTTCTGGCGGCGCTGGCACATCAGCCTGAGCACCTGGCTGCGCGACTACCTCTACATCCCGCTCGGCGGCAACCGCGGCGGCGAGGCCGGGACCTACCGCAACCTGACGGCCACGATGGTGCTCGGCGGGCTGTGGCACGGGGCGGCCTGGAACTACGTCCTGTGGGGCGCCTACCAGGGCGCGATCCTCGTCGTCCACCGGCTCTGGTCGGGGGCGCGCCGGGCGGCGAATCCGCCCGCGACGGGCTGGGTGCGGCTGCTCAAGATCGCGTTCTTCTTCCAGGTGGTGTGTTACGGCTGGCTGCTCTTCCGCGCGCGATCGTTCGAGCAGATCGTCGCGCTGACGCGCGCCGCGCTGCTCGAGTGGAAGCTGCCCGCGCACGTCCCGGCGCCCTCGCTGCCCGCGCTCGCCGGGCTCGCGCTCGTGGTCGCGCTCGAGATCGGGCAGGCGGCCGCCGCGGGCGGGCGCGCGCAGTTCTACCGGACCTGGCCGGCGCCCGCGCGCGGCCTGCTCTACGCGGCGCTGCTCGGCATCCTGTTCATGGGGCTCTCGAACGCCCCGACGCAGTTCATCTACTTCCAGTTCTGACCATGGACCACGCCCGCCGGGACCAGCTCGCGACCGCCCTCTGGATGGCGGTCTTCCTCGTGGCCGCCGATCTCGGCCTGGGGTTGGCGTTCCGCATGCCCGCCGACCCGGCGAAGCCGCCGGCGCCGCTCGCTCAGTACTTCGACTACGGCGCCTCGATCGAGTCGAAGGCCCGCCGCATGGTGGGCGACCGCGAAGCGAACACGGCCCCGGTCGCGCTCGCCGGCTGGATCGAGCCGACGCCCGCGCCGCCGTCCCCGCCGCCGGGGAAGCGGGGCGTCGCGGTGTACGGTCAGTCGTTCACGTTCCAGGTCACCGGCCCGATGGCGGAGATGGACTCGACGCTCGCGGTGCGCACGCGCGGCGGCCCGGCGTCGCCCGCGAGCCACGGGTTCGCGCTGTGGGAGGCCGACCGGCGCGCCGCGCCGCCCGACGTCGCGATCCTCGGCGTGCTCGCCTCCAGCGTCCGGGGCCTCGACGCCTCGACCGCCGCGACCTGGCAGTTCGAGGCGCCGCCCCTCTACACGTACCCGCGCTACCGAGTGAACGCGGACGGCTCGCCGGTCGCCTCGGAGCCGCCCGTCCGCTCGCTCGAAGGGTTGCGCGAGGCGCTCCGCGACCCGGCGAAGTGGCGCGCGTGGGAGGCGCAACTGGCCCGGGACGACGCCTGGTACGACCCGCTCACCTGGCGCGCGTCGTGGCTCGACCGCTCCACGTTCGCGAAGCTGCTGCGCCGCGCGTGGGCGCAGCGCAACCAGCGCCTGCACCTCGCGCGCGTGCACGACCGCAGGGGCTTCCGCGAGGACGCCGAGGCCTTGCGGGTCCTGCGCGCGCTCGCCGGGGCGTTCGTGGACGGCTGCCGCCGCGACGGCACGCTGCCGGTCGTGCTGCTGCTGGACGACGCGGGCTACGCCGACCACCTCTCGAGGCTGCTCGGGCCCGAGCTCGAGCGGCGAGGCGCCGTCTGGCTCGGCACACACGCCCTCGCCGACGCGGGCAACCGCGCGAACCTGAAAGCCGACGGCCACTTCGTCCCGGAGGTGAACCGGCGCATCGCCGCCGCGCTCCTCGCCCGGGTCCGGGCCGGCCTGGACGACGCCGGCGCGGCCGCCTCCCCGGGGGAGAACGGCCTCCCGGCGGGCGGGCGCCCGGGGGCGGCAAAATGATTGCAGCGACGACAAAAGGCCATTGAACGCGCTGTCAGGGCCTTGCTAATCTCGACTCACGAGAGGGCCCGCCCGGGCCCACCTTCCCTGGTCGTGGAGGAAGCGGGATCGACTCCTTGCTAACTGGGTTTGTATCGCAGGACGAGCAGGACCAACGGGCGGTTCATCGCCCGGGTGCCCGGAGCGATCCGGGAACGACACCTTCAGGAAGTGACACCTTGGTTTTCCCCCAGTCGCTCGTACTCGAACAGTCCAGCGTGGCACTTGGACGGATGACTCGAGTTTCCTGAGAGCCGAGGGGCGACACGTGCCTCCCGGCTCTGCTTGCAGGGCGACGACAACTGAGAGTCGCACCGATGAAGCCCGAAACCCGCTCGTCCGCTGACGAAGCAAGGACCGGTAGACCGGACTGGTCCGCTTCGATCGACCACCCGGCCAGGGAAACGGATCTCGTGGACACGACAACAGAGCCCGGAACGTCGCGGACGGCCCCCCTGCCGCTCGCCGCCCCCGCGATGACGCGACCGCGCCCCGTGAACGGCGGCGCGCACGCCGGCAACGGCACCAACGGCTACGCGAACGGCCACGCGCGGCCGCGCACCGGCGCGCACGGCGTGTGGAACGGCGTCCGCGCCTCCTCCGCGCCCGTCCCGGCGCACGTCCTGCCGTTCGAGACCCCGCGCGCGGAGGGCTTCTACCTCCGCTTCGGAAAGCGTTTCCTCGACGTCGCCGGCTCCGCGGTCGCGCTGCTCTTCGCGATTCCGGTGATGGCGGTGCTCGCCGTCCTCATTCGGCTCGAATCGCGCGGCCCGGTCTTCTACCGCTCGGTGCGCATCGGGCGGGGCGGCCGGCCGTTCGTGTTCTTCAAGCTGCGGTCCATGGTCAAGGACGCCGACCGCACGAAGCACCACATCGAGCACATGAACGAGTGCGACGGCCCGGTGTTCAAGATCGAGCGCGACCCGCGCGTGACGCGGATCGGCCGCTTCCTGCGCTCGACGAGCCTCGACGAACTGCCGCAGTTCTACAACGTCCTCATCGGCGACATGAGCCTCGTCGGCCCGCGCCCGCCGATCCCGGAGGAGGTGGCGCAGTACGAGCCCTGGCAGCTCCGCCGCCTCGACGTGCGCCCCGGCATCACCTGCCTCTGGCAGATCAGCGGCCGCAGCCGCATCGGCTTCCAGGAGTGGATGCGCCTCGACCTCGAGTACATCCGCCACCAGTCGCTGGCGCTCGACCTCAAGATCCTGGTGCGCACGCTGCCGGCCGTGCTGTCCCGGGAGGGGGCCTACTGACGGGAGCGCAAGCCCGCCTCGACGCGCACCTGCGGCCGGCCGCCGACACCCACCCCGTCCCGCCCACTTCGGCCCTGTACCGCACCGTCGCCGCCGCCACGCTCGCGGCGGCGGTCCTGCGCTTCTTCCGCCTCGGCACGCCGAGCCTGTGGATCGACGAGGTGTTCACGTGGATCGCGGCCGGCGGGGGCGGCGGCCCGTTCTCGTGGCGCGAGCTGCTCGGCGACGTGCACGGGCCGCTGTTCACCGCGGCCGTCCACCAGTCCATGCGCGCGTTCGGCGAGACCGAGTGGGCGCTGCGGCTGCCGGCGGCCGTCGCGGGCGTGCTCACCGTCCCGGCCATGGCCTGGGTGGCCGCGCGCTGGCTCGGCCGCGAGACCGCGGCGCCGGCGGCGTGGCTCGCGGCCTTCTCGCCGTTCCTGGTCCGCTACGCGCAGGAGGCGCGCGGGTACGCGTGGGGGATGCTCGCGGCCTGCGTCAGCGTCGCGCTGCTGCTCGAGCTGCGGCGCCGCTGCGACGCGCGCGGCGTGGCCGCGTGGGCGGCCGCGACCGCGTTCGGCGCGCTCGCGAACCCGGCGTTCCTGCTGCTCGCCCCGCTGCACCTGCGGCTGTGGCTCGCGGGCGACCCGGCCACGCGGCGCGCGCGGCGCCGCGCGCTCGCCGTCGTCGCGGTCGCGCTGGCGGCGCTGCTCGCGCCGCTGGCCCCGGCGGTGCTGCGCACGTGGGACTGGAGCCGGCTCGCGCCCGGGCGAGCGCCCGCCGCCGGCGAGGCGCCGCTGCGCGGCGCGACGACCCTGCACCCCGGGGCGCTGCCGTACGCCGCGTACACGTTCGCCGTGGGCGCCACGCTGGGGCCTTCGACCCGCGAACTGCGCGCCGGGCTCGGGCCCGGCACGTTCCGCCGCCACGCGCCCGCGGTCGCGGCGGTCGCGGTGACCTTCGGGGCGGCCGGCGCGCTCGGCGCGCTGGCGCTCGCGCGCCGCCGCCGGCTCCTCGACGGGGTGGTGTGGCTCGCCGCGCCGGCGCTGGTCGTGGTTTACTTCGCGGCGCAGAATTTCAAGGTCTTCAATCCGCGCTACCTCGCGGTGTCGGCGCCGGCGTTCCTGCTGGTCGCCGCCGCCGCCTGGGCCGACCGCGGCGCCGCCGGGCGCCGCTGGCTCGGAGGGGCCGTCGCGGTGCTGTGGGCGGTGTCGCTCCACCATCACTACTTCGACCCGCGGTACGAGCGCGAGGACTACCGCGCCGCGCTCGCCGCGGTGCGGTCGGCGATCGCGCCGGGCGAGCAGGTGCTGGCGGTGGGGGCGGTGGAGCCCGTGGAGTTCTACGCCCGGGATCTTCCGGTGGAGCGCCTGTGGCTCGGCTTCGCGGCCGACACCGCGAGGCTGGAGAGGGAGCTCGACGCAGTGCTGTCGCGCGCGCAGGGGTCGTGGGTGGTGCTGAGCCGGGAGGAGGACCTCGACCCGGACGGCCGCTTCGCGCGGAAGATGGAACGGATCGCGGCCGGCGCGCCCGGGACTCACCCGGGCGTGCGGGTCTGGCACGTGACGCGGACGGCCGGCGGGGCGCAGGCCCCGGCGGCGCCGCGCTGAATCGCAACGCAATCGAGACGCGGCGCCGCCGGCGCCGCGACGGAGCCTGGACCATGCAGGTCGTCGTCGTCGGACTGGGGTACGTGGGATCGGTGTGCTCGGCCTGCCTCGCGAGCCGGGGACACACTGTGGTGGGCGTGGACACGAGCCGCTTCAAGGTGGACTGCCTGCAGCGCGGCGAGAGCCCGATCGTGGAGAAGGACCTCGGCCGGCTGATCGCCGAGTCGCGCGCGGCCGGGCGGCTGAGGGCGACGACCGACATCCGCGAGGCCATGCCCGGCGCCGACGTGGTGCTCGTGTGCGTCGGCACGCCGTCCGCCGAGGACGGCTCGCTGAACCTCGACCACGTGCGCCGCGCCTGCGCCGAGGTCGGCTCGGCGCTCGGCAGCACCGGGCGGTTCACGACCGTCGTGATGCGCAGCACGATGCTGCCCGGCTCGGTGCTCGGCAGGCTCGCGCCGGAGATCGAGCGCGCGAGCGGCGGCCGGGCCGGCGTGGACTTCGGCGTCGCCTACAACCCCGAGTTCCTGCGCGAGGGCAGCGCGGTCGCGGACTTCTTCGGCGCCGAGTACACCGTGATCGGCGCGGGCTGCACCCGCGCGGGCGACGCGCTGCGGGCCGTCTACGACGGCGTCGGCGGCGAGATCGTCGTCACGTCCATCCCGGCGGCCGAGATGCTCAAGTACGTGAACAACTCGTTCCACGCCCTCAAGGTGGCGTTCGCGAACGAGGTGGGGCGGATCTGCAAGCGCGAGGGCATCGACAGCCACGAAGTCATGCGCATCATGGTCAAGGACACGAAGCTGAACCTGTCGCCCTACTACCTCAGCCCCGGATTCGCGTTCGGCGGCTCGTGCCTGCCCAAGGACGTGCGCGCGATCACCGCGCGCTCGCGCGAGCACCGGCTCGAGCTGCCGGTGCTGCAGAACATCATCCGCTCGAACGACGTGCACGTGGAGGAGGCCATCCACCTGATCGAGAAGCTCAAGCACCGCCGCCTCGGCTTCCTCGGGCTGTCGTTCAAGGCCGGCACCGACGACCTGCGCGAGAGCCCGATCCTGCGCGTGATCGGCACGCTGGTGGGCAAGGGCTACGGCGTCCTGCTCCACGACCCGAACATCGACATGGAGCGGGTGCTCGGGGCGAACCGCCGGTTCGTCGAGGACGAGGTGCCGTACCTGCCCGAGCGGCTGCGCACGAACCTCGAGGACGTGCTCGCGGGCAGCGACGTGCTCGTGATCGGCAACCGCTCGCCCGAGTACCGCGGCATCGGCGCGAGGCTGCGCCCCGGCCAGGCGGTCGTGGACCTCGTGGCGGCCGTGGACCGCGCGACGGTCAAGGCCGGGGAGTACCATGGCCTCGCCTGGTAGGGTCCTGCACCTGTCCGAGAACCTCACGCTGCCGTTCGACCGGCGCGTCTGGATGGAGCTGAACGCGCTGCGCGCGGCCGGCTGGGAGGTCACCGCGATCTGCCCCACGGGCGACGGCGGGACCGAGCCCCACGAGGTGCTCGACGGCATCCACATCCACCGCTACCCGGCCCCGCCGCCGACGAGCGGTTTCCTGAGCTACGTCTGGGAATTCCTCTACTGCTGGCTGCAGACCGCCCGGCTCACGCTGCTCGTGTCCGCGCGCCGCGGCTTCGACGTCATCCACACCGCGAACCCGCCCGACCTGTTCTGGACGATCGCGCTGCCGTTCAAGGCGGTCGGGGTGAAGTTCGTCTTCGACCACCACGACCTGTGCCCGGAGCTCTACCTGTCGCGCTTCGGGGAAGCGAAGGCCGGCTCGCTCCCGCACCGGGCGCTGCAGTGGCTCGAGCGCATGCAGTTCCGCACCGCCGACCTGGTGGTGTCCACGAACGAGTCCTACCGCCAGGTCGCGATCGCGCGCGGCGGCCGGCGCCCCGAGCAGGTGCGGGTCGTGCGCAGCGGCCCGAGCCGGAAGCGCTTCGGGACCATCCGGGAGCCCGATCCGGCGCTCAAGCGCGGCCGGCCGTTTCTCGTCGCCTACCTCGGGGTCATGGCGCCGCAGGACGGCGTGGACCACCTCGTGCGCGCCGCCCGCGTGATGGTGAAGGAGCACGGCCGCGACGACGTGGCGTTCACGTTCATCGGCGCGGGCGACTCGTTCGAGGACCTGCGCGCGCTCGCGCGCGAACTCGGGCTCGCGGACGCCTGCGAGTTCACCGGGCGCATCCCGGACGCGGACGTCGAGCGCATTCTCGCCACCGCCGACGTGTGCGTGAGCCCGGACCCGAAGAACCCGCTGAACGACGTCAGCACGATGAACAAGGTGCTCGAGTACATGGCCTGCGCGAAACCGGTCGTCTGCTACGACCTGCGCGAGCACCGCTTCTCGGCCGGCGAGGGCGCGCTCTACGCGAAGGCCGACGACGTCGCCGACCTCGCCGCGCAGATCGAGCGGCTGCTGGCCGACCCGGACCTGCGCGCCCGCATGGGCGCGTACAACCGCGAGCGCTTCCTTTCGCAGATGGCGTGGGAGCACAACGCGGGCGAACTCCTGAAGGCGTACGCATGGCTGACCGCGGCACCGAAACGAAGCGCCTGAACGTCCTGCTCGCCGAGAGCGGGCGGAGCGTGGGCGGCACCGAACGCGTGGTCTGGGAGCTGGCGACCCGGCTCCCGCCGCAGCGTTTCGCGGTGCGCGTCTGGCTGAGCCCCGTCCCGGCGCTCGACGAGTTCGCCGCCGCGCTCGAGGGGCGCGGGCTGCCGGTGGAGCGCGTCGCCGAGGTGGATTCGCGCTGGGACCTGGCCGGCATGCTCGCGACCTGGTCGAGGCTGCGCCGCGCGCGGCCCGACGTGCTGCACGTGCACCACGTCTGGCCGGCCGCCGACCGCTACCTCGCCGCGCTCGCGCGCGCGGCCGGCGTGCCGCACTTCGTGGTGACCGAGCACATCGTCGGCCAGGCGCACTCGGCGGGGCAGCGCGCGCTCAAGCGCGACGAACTGGCGCGCGCCGACGCCGTGACCGCCGTGTGCGGCGCGGTGGCGGACACGCTCGTGCGCGACTACGGCGTCGCGCGCGAGCGCGTGCGCGTCGTGCCGAACGGCGCCGACCTGCCCGACGAGGCGGCCGAGGCCGGCCCGGCGCGGGCCTGGCGCGAGCGCTTCGCCGCGGCGCTCATCCGCCCGCTGTGGGTGGTGGCGGCGCGGCTCGAGGAGCAGAAGGGCCACGACGTGCTGCTCGACGCGCTGGCCGAGGTCTGGAAGCGCGGGCTCGACTTCACGCTCGCGGTCGCCGGCGACGGCTCGCTGCGCGAACCGCTCGAGCAGCGCGCGCGCGCGCTGGGGCTCGAGAAGCGCGTGCACTTCCTCGGCGCGCTCGACGACCTCGGGGCCCTGCTCGCGGCCGCCGACGCCGTCGTGCTGCCGTCGCGCTGGGAGGGGCTGCCGCTCACGCTGCTCGAGGCCATGGCGCGCGCCCGCCCGGTGATCGCGAGCGCGGTGGGCGGGGTGCCCGAAGTGGTCGGGCACGGCGAGAACGGCTGGCTCGTGCCCGCGGGCGACGTGACCGCGCTCGCCGACGCGCTCGAGTTCTTCCACCGCAAGAGCGACCGCGCGACGCGCCTCGGGCGCGCGGGCGCCGAACTGGTGCGCCGCGACTACCACTGGCAGGCCGTGGTCGAGGGCTTCGAGGCCGTCTACGACGAGGTCGTGGGCCTGGCGACGTTCTCGCCCGACGAATCTTCCGCGCCGCGCGGAGGCGGCCGGTGACGCTCGGCGTGGTCGTGCCCTGCTACCGCCAGGAGCGGTTCCTGCCGCGCACCGTGGCCGCGCTCGAGGCGGCGCTCGCGGGCCGCGACTGGCGCGGCGCGATCGTGCTCGCGGCCCCCGGCGGGAGCTCCGCACTGCCGGGCCTCTCGCCGCGCTGGCAGGTCGTGCGGCCGGCCGCCGCGCGTCCGCTCACCCCGGGCGCGGCGCGCAACGCGGGGTTCGCCGCCTGCGGCGGCTCGTGGGTGCTGTTCGTGGACGCCGACGTCGAGGTGGACGCCGCGTGGGTCGCGCGCGCCCTCGCCGAGGCCGGCGACGGCGAGGTCGCCGGGCTGTGGGGGCGGCTCGAGGAGTGGTTCGTGGACGGCGCCGGGGAGCGCCCCGGCGCGCGCGACATGTACCGCGTGGGCGACGCCGACCGCGACAGCGACTATCTCGCCACGCTGGCGCTCTACCGCCGCGACGCGCTCGAGCGCGCGGGCGCCTACGATCCGCGCCTGCAGAGCGAGGAGGACTTCGAGCTCGGCCTGCGCCTGCGCGCGGCCGGCTTCCGGCTGCGCAGCCTCGCGCCGCGCGCCGCGCGCCACTGGAGCGCGCCGCGTCCGAGCTTCGGCGAGCTGGGGCGGCGCTGGCGCACGGGCCTGTGCTTCGGGCAGGGCCAGGTGCTGCGGCTCTACCTCGGCCGGCCGGGGCTCGGCGCCCACCTGCGGCGGCAGGCGCACTACTTCGCGACGCTGGCGCTGTGGCTGGCCGCGCCGGCGGCGTGGGCGCTCGCCGGGCCGCGAGGGCTGGCCGCCTGGGCGCTGGCGCCGCTCGCGCTGCTGGCGCTGATGGCCGCGCGCAAACGCAGCCCGCGGCTCGCGCTCCACTCGCTGCTCACCTGGACCGTCAACGCCGCGGGGCTCGTCGTGGGCTTCGCGCGCGGCGGCACTCCGGCGCCCGCCCCGGCGCCGCGCCGGACGGAGGCGCCGTGCTGATCCACGCGGCCGTGGACAACGACATCCACCCGCCGCGTTTCGGCGGGGCGCAGCGCTCGTTCGGGCTCGCGCGCGGGCTCGCGCGCCGGCACGCGGTGCGCGTGCTGTGCGTGACGCCGAACCGCGCGGGCGGGCCCGCGTCGGAGCGCGTGGACGGCGTCGAGCTCGTGCGCCGCAAGGCCTGGCACACGAGCCTCGCCTGGCGGCTCGAGCGCGCCCGGCTCGCGCCGCTGTTCGCCGCCGAGGCCGGCCACCGCGCCAACGCGGCGCGCTACGCGGCGGCGCTCGGCGCCGGGGCCGACGTGCTGGCCGCCGACCTGAACCTGGCCGCGCTGCTCGAGGCGGCCGCGGCGCCGCTGCGCGTGCACACCTCGCACAACGTCGAGTACGACCGCTTCCGCTCCGCCGCGCCGCCGGTGCTCGGGCGCGCGCGCTGGGCCGAGCGGCTGCGCGCGATCGAGCGCCGGGCGGTCGAGGCGGCCGACCTGACCGTGGTGTGCACCGACGAGGACGCCGCCCGCATGCGCGAGCTGTACGGCGTGCCCGAGGCGCGCCTCGCGGTCGTGCCGAACGGCTACGACGAGACGAAGCTCGCGTTCCCCGGCGCGGGCGCGCGCGAGCGCGCGCGCGCGGCGCTGGGCCTCGCCGCCGGCGAGTACGTGGCGGCGTTCGTGGGCGCCGACTGGGGCCCGAACCGCGCGGCGCTGGCGCTGCTCGCGGACCGCGTGATGCCCGCGCTGGCGGGCGAGGGCGTCCGCCTGCTGGTGGTCGGCTCGGTGGCCCGCGCGCTCGGCGGCCGGCGCGAGCCGTGGCTGCTCGCCGCGGGCGAGGCGCCCGAGATCGCGCCGCTGCTGCACGCGGCCGACTGCGGCGTGAACCCGGTGACGGGCGGGGGCGGCAGCAACGTCAAGGTGCCCGGCTACCTGGCGTGCGGGCTCGCGGTGGTGACGACGGCGTTCGGCATCCGCGGCTACGCGCCGCTCGCGCCGCACTGCGTGGTGGCGGAGGCGGACGCGTTCGCCGACGCCCTGCGCGCGCGCCCGCGCGGCGCCGCCGCGCGCGGCGCGGCGCCGCCGCCGGAACTGTCGGAGTACGCGTGGGGCCGGCTCGGGGAGCGGCTCGGGGAGCGGTTCGAGGCCCGCCGCGCGGCGGACGGGCGCAGGGGGGCGGCCTGATGCGCGTCGCGATGATCGGGCAGAAGGGCATTCCCGCGACCTACGGGGGCATCGAGCGGCACGTGGACGAGATCGCGCGCCGGCTCGTGCCGATGGGGGTCGACGTGGATGTCTTCTGCCGTCTCTACTACACGCCGGCGGGCGCGACCTACCACGGCGTCCGGCTGCTGCGCCGGCCGAGCCTGCACACGAAGCACCTCGACGCCATCACCCACGTCTCGTGGGCGACGCTCGAGTCCATGCTGCGCCGCTACGACGTCGTGCACTACCACGCGCTCGGGCCCGCGCTGCTCGCCGGCCTGCCGCGCCTCTCGGGCGCGAAGACCGTGGTCACCGTGCACGGCCTCGACTGGAAACGCGAGAAGTGGGGCCGGTTCGCGCGCTGGTTCCTGCACCGCTGCGAGGGGCCGGCCGTGCGCTTCCCCGACCGCACCATCGTGGTCAGCAAGACGCTCCGCGAGCATTTCCGCACCGTGCACGGCGCCGAGACGGTCTTCATCCCGAACGGCACCAGCCTGCCGCAGCCGCGCCCCGCGAAGAAGATCCTGTCGCTCGGGCTGACGCCCGGGAAGTACGTGCTGTTCGTCGGCCGGCTGGTGCCCGAGAAGGGCGTCCACTTCCTGTGCGAGGCGTTCTCGCGGATCGACACCGACATGACGCTGGCGCTCGCCGGGGGGCTGTCGTTCTCGGGCGGCTACGCCGACCTGCTCAAGCGCTACGAGGGCGACCGGATCAAGCGGCTCGACTACGTGTTCGGCGAGGCGCTCGAGGAACTGTGGAGCAACGCCTACTGCGTGGTGCAGCCCTCGACGATGGAGGGCCTGTCCATCGCGCTGCTCGAGGCGCTCTCGTACGGCCGCTGCGTGCTCGTCTCCGACATCCCCGAGAACCTCGAGGTGGCCGAGGAGTGCGCGCTCAGCTTCCGCAGCCAGGACGTCGGCGACCTGCGCGAGAAGCTCGCGCACCTGCTGGCCCACCCCGAGGTCGTCCGGCAGTACGGCGAGCGCGCGCGCGAGCACATCCTGCGGCACTACTCGTGGGACACCGTGGCGCAGGCCACGGCCGAGCTCTACCGCTCGGTCGCGGGGCCGCGGCCGTGACGCGGCCCCGCGCCGTGTGCTAATGCTGCGCCCCGCATGACCCCTTCCCCGAACCGGACCGGCGTCCTCGTCCTCGCCGGCGGCCGCGGCGAGCGCTTCTGGCCGTGGAGCACCGACGCGCGGCCCAAGCAGCTGCTGCCGCTCGCGAGCGGCGGCCGCACGCTGCTGCGCGCGACCTTCGACCGCGCGCTGCGCGTGGTCGCGTCCCCCGGCGACGTCGTCGTGATGACCTCCGAGGCGCTGCGCGAGGCGTGCGCGCGCGAGTGCCCGGGCGCGCGCGTGCTCGGCGAGCCGGTGATGCGCAACACCGCGCCGGCGATCGCCGCCGCGGCGAGCGTGTTTCCGCCCGGCACCACGTTCGCCGTGATGCCGGCCGACCACGCGATCGACGACGAGGCGGCGTTCGCGGCCGACCTCGCTCGCGCGGCCGCGATCGCCGCCCGCGACCCGGTGCTGGTGACGTTCGGCATCGCACCGGCGCACCCCGAGACCAACTTCGGCTACATCCACCGCGGCGGCGCGCTGGGACCGAAGCTGCACCGCGTCGCCACGTTCAAGGAGAAGCCCGACCGGCCGGCGGCCGAGGCGTGGGTGGCGAGCGGCGAGTACCTGTGGAACAGCGGCATCTTCGTGTGGCGGCGCGAGACGTTCTACGCCGCGCTGTCGGTGCGTCATCCGGAGATCGCCGCGCTCGCCGGCTTCGCCTGGGAGGGCGGCGACGCGGCGTTCGGCGCGGCGCTGCGCCCGCGCTTCGAGCCGCTGACGAAGATCTCGGTGGACTACGCGGTGCTGGAGGGCGCGCCGAACACGGTCGTGATCGAGGCCGCCTTCGACTGGGACGACCTCGGCTCGTGGGGCGCGTGGGCGCGGCGGCAGCCGCGCGACCCGCGCGGCAACGTGCGCTGGGGCGACGCGGTGCCGGTGGACTGCGACGGATGCGTCGTGGTCGGCGACGGCGTCACCGCCGCGCCGCTCGGGCTGCGCGACATGGTCGTGGTCGCGACCCGCGACGGCGTGCTCGCCTGCCGCCTCGACGAGACCGAGAAGGTGCGCGCCGTGAGCGAGGCGGTTCGCGCGCGGGGCGGCGCGTGAGGCGCGCCGCGGCGCTGCTCGCGCTCGCGTTCGCCGCGGGCGGGTGCGCCGCGCCGG
>CAZUEM010000033.1:5030-27609 GCA_964619155.1 uncultured bacterium | reverse complement strand
GGCGCGGCCCGCGGCGGTCGCGGGACGGCACGCGTCCGCGCGCGCCCGGACCCGCGCCGGGCGCGAAACGAAAAGGGCCGCCCGCGCGGGCGGCCCCTTC
Organism: uncultured bacterium; assembly: GCA_964619155.1. Taxonomy (GTDB): domain Bacteria; phylum Eisenbacteria; class RBG-16-71-46; order RBG-16-71-46; family RBG-16-71-46; genus CAIXRL01. The sequence goes on along the minus strand of CAZUEM010000033.1, from coordinate 27,509 downwards.
GCGAACCGTCTCCCGGTCAGGCCCCGGCGGGACCGCCCTCGCGGCGCGCGAGGAGCCCGAGCACGAACGCGAGCGTGACCAGCGCGCCGCCCGCCCACGCGAGCGGCAGCGCGGGGCGCGTGTGCAGCGCGACGATCACCGCGCGCTGGACTCCCGAGGTGGCGGGGGTCGGCAGCATCAGCGCGATGCGGCCGTTGTCCGCGTCCACCTTGCCGACGACGACCGGCCCGAGCCCCTCGGCCATGGCCGGGAACGGGGTGGTGGCCTTCGCGGTGGCGTACATGCCGGGCGAGACGCGCTCGGTCCGGCCGGCGGTCGTGACGTCGAGATCGGCCAGCATGCGCACGGTGTCGCCCATCACCATGCGGAACCCGACGAAGCGGACCATGCTCGCACCGGCCGCGACGGAGTCGCCCCTGGCCAGCCAGACGAGGTCGTGCGGCCGCGGCTGCTGCTCGTCGAGCCCGAGCGGGGCGACCAGCATGCCGCCGAACAGGCCGCCGCCGACCACGGCCCGGTTCTCGGCGCCCGCGCGGCCCTCGAGCCGCGCGTGGACGGTCGAGGGCTTCCCGCTCGTGAGGATGGTGAGTTCGATCGTGCGCAGGCTGTCGTTCGGGGCCTTGACGGCCGTGAGCACGACGCGGCTGCCGAGCGTGTCCGCCGCGGCCCCCTCGTCGAGGCGCAGCGACTCGACGCGCGCGCCGTGCAGCGAGACGACGGCGCCGGCGAGCAGCAGGCCGGTCGCGCCGAGCTGGAGCGCGAGCAACCCGGCCCCGCCGGCTCCGCGCCGCGCGAACAGCACGGCGCCGGTGGCGAGCGCGAGCGACGCCAGCGCCACGCCCGCGAGCGCGACCGGCGCGCGCAGGCCGAGGAAGTAGCAGACCGCCCCGGCCACGCCCGCGAGCACGAGGCCCGGGAGCGCGAGGCCGACGGCGCCCATCGCGGGCGCGCCGGGCGAGCGCAGGGCCGAGAGCAACGCGATGCAGGCCGCGGCGCCGAGGATCACCGCCGACAGCGCGCGAGGGTCCCCGGTCGAACCGTCGGGGTTCAACACCAGCGCCTGCGGCGGGAACCAGCGGGCCACCGCGACCGCGGCGAGCAGCATGAGCGCCGCGAGCGCGAACAGCGTCGCGGCCGTGAGGCGGGCTTCGCGACCGGGCCGCGAAGCAGCGAACAGGGCCGCCACCGCGCCCAGCACGGCGAGGCCCCAGACGAGCGGGTTCAACAGGTCGGCGATCGGGATCATGGAAAGTCCTCCGCACGGGCCCGAGCCATTTCCATGCCGGGCGCGAGTCGGGGCGCACGTTAGCGCAACCGCGGCGCCGCGGGGCCCCGCGGTCGAGCCGCCTCTCCTTATGCTGCGGCCCCGGCCCCGAGCCCGGGGGCCCCGATTCCCGAGTTTCAGGGCAGCGTCAGGATGTCAGTATTTCTACTGAGTTCCCTGACGGTCTGGCATGGGTAGCGGCCCGCAGGTGGCAGTGCCGAACCGGCCGGCGCAGAAACGAGTCCGTAACCACTTGAGCTTCATCGCCATACAGGCCCACCCGGAACGCCTTTTCCGCATGTGATTGCTGGCACAAGCATTGTTTACGTGTCTTGGACGGAGGACTCCGTCGCGGGCCATGCGGCCCGGCCGGAGCCGCCGAAACCAGGAGACGCGAGCCATGCACCCGTGCACCGCCCAGCCGGCCCGGACCGCCCCCGATCGGGGGAGGACGGACGGGATGGCGCGCACCGCGGCGCTGCTCGCGATCCTCGCCGGCGCGGGGCTGCTCGCCTCGCCCGGGCGCGCGGCCGACCTCGCCGCCCTGCGGATCGATTCCGCGATCGTCGTCACCGACGCCAATGGAGCGCAGCGGTTCGTGCAGCCTCTCGCGGTCGCGGTGGACGGCGGCCACGACGAGATCGTCGTCGCGAACACGGGCCTCTCGCGCATCGAGTTCTTCGCGCGCGACGGCCGGCCGCGCGGCAGCTTCGTCCACCGCGTCACGAATCCCGAAGGCGTGGACGTGGACGGCCTCCCGCGCTTCATCGCCACGACCGCGGACGGCCGGGTGCTGGTCTCCGACACTCGCGCCGCTTACGTGGACGTCTGCGACTTCCGCGGCGCCAGCCTCCAGCGCATCGCGCTGCCGGCGCCCGACGACCGCATCGCCGACGGCAACGGCCCCGGCGCGATCGCGGTCGCCCCCGACGGCCGCATCCTCGTCGCCTCGCGCGGCGAGAAGGGCCGCGTTCACGTCTTCTCGCCCGAGGGCCAGTGGCTCGCCACGTGGGGCGTGGCGGGCAGCGCGCCCGGCCAGCTCGCCGCCGTCACGGCCCTCGCGGCCGCGCCGGCCGGCGAGGTCGTGGTGGCGTGCGCCTCGACGGACCTGTCGATCCAGGTCTTCGACGCCTCGGGCGAGTACCTCCGTGGTTTCGGCGTCCACGACATCGGTCCGGGCAACTTCTCGCTGCCCAACGGTGTGGTGGTCACGCCGGATTCGCGCGTCTGGGTGTCGGACGGGATCCGGCACCTGGTGCAAGTCTTCGAAATCACCGGACAGCTTGTGGGAGTCGTGGGAGGCGGGGAGGAATCCGGTGCACTGAACTACCCGAGCGCGCTGGCCAGCGACGGCCGGGGGCTGTTCGCCCTCGCCGAGCGGGGCGGGAATCGACTGGTGTTGTGGTGGATTCGCTGAGCCCGCGTCATCCGAGGAGGTGAGCCATTCCGCTTCGCAGTGCTTCCCTGAGCCTCACCGGTGATTCACGCAGTTCCCTGTAACCCCCGTTCTAAAGATAGATGGAGAACACATGAAACGCCTGACCCTCATTCTCGCCGCTCTGATGGTGGCGGGGGCCGCTTCGGTGGTGGTCGCGGGCGACTATCACACCGGTCTCACGCTGGTCTGCCAGGACTGCCACGTCGCGCACTACAGCCAGTCGCACGGCTACAGCTCGACCGGCGGCGGCACGTTCGTGCCCCTCGGCGCCGGCGGCCCGTTCACCAGCCTGCTCCGTGACGAAGAAGTGAAGCTCTGCCTCTCGTGCCACGACAACCAGGGCTTCGCGCCCGACGTGTTCGGCGCGAACGGCGGCGTCGCGGGCCTGCGCCAGGCCGGCGGCCTCAACATCGACCCGGCCCACGGCTCGAACGACCCCGGCTACGTCCCGACGGACGGCCACACGCTGCACTCGATGGCCACGCCTCCGGGCGCCGGCTCGTCCGCCTACGTTCCCGGCGGCGAGGGCCTCATCTGCACGAACTGCCACGCGCAGCACGGCTCGGCGACCCAGTACCGCAACCTCCTCAACCGCGGCATCTTCACGGGCGACACGCTCAACTACGCGACCGGGACCAACGACCTGACCAAGGACGTCTTCCAGCGCGCGGCGACGGCGTACACCGAGGCCGACGTGGACTTCAACGAGCCCAACACCCGCATGAGCGCCTACGCGCGCTGGTGCAAGGCCTGCCACCAGGACTTCCACGGTCTCGGCGGCGACGCCAACATGGGCGGCCAGGCGGGCGGCGTGACGTCGGCGCACGTGAACCCCTGGAAGCGCCACCCCACCGCCGACGTGAACATCGGCACCGTGGGCGCGACGCACATCTCGAACCTCGCGCGCTACCGTGGCGTCACCAACAAGGTGAAGGTCATGGACTCGCAGGGTCTGTGGACCGGCGCCGTCGGTGACGAGACCGTCACCCCGTCGTGCATGAGCTGCCACAAGGCCCACGGCAACATGAACGCGTTCGGCCTGATCTTCATGAACGGCACCGGCACCCGGTCGGAAGAGGGCGACGGTGGCATCTACAAGGATCTGTGCCGGCAGTGCCACTCGCAGGGCGCCTGATCGGGTCCTGTCGTAGTCTCCCGGGCGGCCCTCCGGGGCCGCCTCGGGCCGGGACGGGCGGTGCGGACCCCCGGGTCCGCACCGCCCCCCGCACTTCATGACGGAAGGAACAGGAGCGGAACCGTGAACGAGCCTCGCCATCCAGGCCTCGCAGGCGCGGATTCCCGACGACGCCGGACGCGGAGGGGCCTCGCGCTCCTCGTGCTGCTCGTGGCCGCGGGCGGCCTCGTCGCCGCGCGCCCTCTGGCCCTGCGCGCGCCGCGGCCCCAGGCCGAGATCGAGCGGGTGCTCGCGGAGGGCCCGCACGCGGGTGACTGCGAGCGCTGCCACACCGCGCACGGCGATGAGTCCGGAATCGTCTATCCGAGCGCGCTGATCGGACCGAACGACAACGAGCTCTGCCGCCGCTGCCACGACACGCCGTGGGCGGGCGGCAGCTGGGCCGACGACGCCCTCTACCGGGGCACGGCGCACGGCTCCGAGCCGGCAGCGATCTGGCCGGGCCCCGACCCCGGCGCCCGCACCGAGCCGGATGCCGCCGGCAAGTGCCTCAACTGTCACGACCCGCACGGTTGGACCGACGCGCTCGGACGCATTCCGCAGCTCACGGTCCAGCGCGAGGAGAAGCTCTGCCTGGCATGCCACGACGGCTCGCCCGCGAGTTCGAACGTGGCCGCGGACTTCGCCAAGCCCTACCGGCACCCGGCCACGACCTGGAACGGCCGGCATCGCGGCGCCTCGGAGTCCCAGCCCGCCGACTTCGGGCGGCTGCCGATCGACAACCGTCATGCCGAGTGCGTGGACTGCCACAACACGCACGTCTCGCGAGGCGACGGCCCCCTGGGAACGGCCGGCGGCGAGGCCTCGAAGACGACGCTGGGCGTGAGCCGGGTCGCCGTGCTCAATGGCCCCGCGGGCTCGCCTCCGCTCTTCACCTTCATCGCCGGGAGCGACACGCTCACCGGTCCGAATGCCGAGTACCAGCTGTGCTTCAAGTGCCATTCGTCCTGGACCACGCAACCTTCGGGGCAGACCGACCTGGCGCTCGTCCTCAACCCGGCGAACCCCTCGCACCACGCGGTCGAGGCCCCGGGCAACAATCCGAACATCGCCGCGCAGGCGTTCGCACCGGGCTGGAGCGCCGCCTCGATCGTGCGCTGCGGCGACTGCCACGGTTCGGACTTCGGATCGGTTCGCGGGCCGCACGGTTCCATCTATCCCCGGCTGCTGCGCGCCAGCTACCCGGCGTCGTCGCTGGACCGCGACATGAGTTCCGACGAGCTGTGCTTCAAGTGCCACGCGTACGACGTCTACGCGAACAACGCGGCGCCGCAGTCGGTGAAGGAGCTCTCGCGCTTCAACGCACCGGCCGAGAGCCACGGGCACACGCGCCACGTGAGCAGTCACCGCGTGCCCTGCTACGCCTGCCACGTCACGCACGGCTCCACGAGCCAGCCGTTCCTGATCGCCACCGGGCGGAACCCGGGCCTCAACAGCTACACGCGCACGGCGAACGGCGGCGCCTGCGGCCCGAACTGCCACGAGCCCGAGTCCTACACCGTGAACTATGCGCGCTGATGGACGGCATGCGGGCCTCGCGGCGATCGCGGCCGTCGCGCTCCTCGGGAGCGCGGCGCCCGCGCGCGCGCAGGTCTACGGCACCGCCCAGTTCCAGTACCAGAACTTCGACGACGTGCGCACCGACATCCTCGCCGACGGCACCCGCGTCCAGCGCCGGGCGAGGACCGAGTACTTCCTCAAGTCCATCGACATGCGCCACCAGGCCTACCTGAGGCAGAATCTGGTCATGGACTCGAACCTGCGCTTCTCCGAACAGACCCGGCCGGGCGAGGCGGACCGGACCCGCACGCCGTCGGGCACGCTGCGGCTGCTGCATCCGTCGTTCCAGCTGACGGCCCAGCACCAGCCGACGTCCGTCCGCTCGGCGTCCACGGGGACGAGCACGTCCCCGGACACCTCGGGCGCCGTCACGACGCAGCGGACGTCGGAGACGCAGTTCCTCGGCAACGCGGTCGCGCCGGGCGGCCTGTCGTTCAACGGCGCCTGGCGGTTGCGCCGCCGTGACGGCCTCGCGGGGCGTCCGGACGAGCGCAGCGACCTGCGCAGCGTGCGCGCGGGGCTCGATCGCGACCGCTACTCGGTCTACGCGACCGCCGGCGACCAGGTCCAGAAGGCGGGAGCGGCGGGGCCCTCGCGGGCGAAGCAGGGCAACTACGGCCTCGGCGGCCTGTGGCGCCTCGCGCCGTCCCCGCGCGCGTCGGTGACGATGCAGTACGACCTCGCGCGCTCCCGCACGGAGCCGGGCGGGGGCATCGTGCGCCGCACCACGACCCAGAACGCCATGGCGACCGGCGAGTGGCGGCCGGCCGCGACCTTGACCGGCACGTCCACGTACAGCTGGCGCCGCTCGGAACTCGACGCCGGCAACCGGGCGACGTTCACCGACCAGGAGGGGCAGGCTTTCGGAAGGTGGACCCCGGTGCGCGTGACCACGCTGTCGGCCGGCGGCGGCTTTCGCACGCAGCGGGATCTGCTCGGCCGGCCCCGGCTGCTCGAGTACGCCTCCGCGATCCTCTCGGGCGACGGGCGCGTGCGGCAGGGCTGGACCGCGAACGGCAGCGCCACGCACACGACGACCTGGGATCCCGAGCGCGGTGCGTACGGCACGCAGACGTTCACCGGCCTGAGCCGCATGGTCCTGAACCCGCGCCTCTCGCTCGACGCCACGCTGTCGGTGATCGCCAACGGCGACTCGGCGGCCGCGGGCCAGCGCTGGTCGAACGCCTGGACCACGCGGCTGCAGGGCCAGCCCTGGCGCTCGTTCACGCTGACCGCCGGGCTTCGCAGCCAGCGCGTCGGGCCGGGCCTGCTCTCGCCGGCCGCGGTGGCGCGCGGCGCGTCGTTCGACGTCCTGTGGCGGCCGCACCCGAAACTCGACGGCATCGGCAACTACTCCGTCAACGAGGCCCTGAGCGGGCCGCGCGGACGCACCCGGACCTGGTCGGCCAACGTGCGCTCGCAGCTCGCCGAGCGCTGGCAGTTGCAGGGGCTCTGGACCCGGACGGCCTCGCCGAGGCTCGCCCAGGGCGTCGAGTCCATCACGACGCAGGATCTCGCCTCGGGCCGGCTGCTCTGGCAGCCGACGCGCCGGGTCGCGGCGACGGCTTCGTACACGAGCAGCGATCCGGGCAAGTCCACCGAGAGCCGGCGGATCGATGCCACCTTCACGTGGAGCTTCGGACGATGAAGCGATACCCGGCGTTGCGCCTCGCGGCCGTCCTCGCGGCCGGCCTGGTCGCGCTCGCGGTGCTCGGCGGCTGCGCGGCCTCGCCGCGCCTGTTCGTCAACCGCGAAGCCGACATGACGCTGTACGAGAGAATCGCGATCCTGCCGTTCCACAACCTCACGGGCGACGGCTACGCGGCGGCGCGCGTCACGCGCGCGTTCACGACCGAGATCATCATCTCGGACCGCTTCCAGATCGTGGACCCGGCGCTGCTCTCGGGCGAACTCGAGAAGCGGAGCGCCGGCTTCGACGCGCAGGGGCAGATCGCATTCGCCAAGCTCAAGGACGCCGCGACGGCGGTGGGCGCGACGGCCGTCATCCGCGGCGCCGTGAGCGAATACGCCATGCGCCGGGCGGGCACCGGCGAGGTGCCGGCGGTGAGCTTCGACGCCGAGATGGTGGACGTGGCGACGGGGTTCGTGGTCTGGCGCGTGTCCGTCACCGAGACGGGCAAGGGCCGGCTGCCGGTCGTGGGCGGCGCGGGCGAGCGGACGTTCGCCCGTGTCACCGAGACGGCGTGCCGGCGGGCCGTGCGGCTGCTGAGGGCGAAGGTGCTATGAGCCCGGCCCGCCGAAACGCCGTCGCGTGCGCGCTGGCGCTGGCCGCCCTGGCGGCCGGCTGCGCGGCGACCGCGCCGCGGACGGCGCACGGCCCCGGGGCCGCCGCGGTCCCCGTCGTGGTGCTGCCGCTCGAGAACCTCTCGGGCCGCGCGGAGCACGGCGATCGGCTGACGCGGATCCTGTGGACCGAGCTCGGCGCCTCGGCGCGCTGGGACGTCGTCGAGCCCGCCGAGGCCGACGCCGCCGTCGTCGAGGCGCGCATCCGCACGTCGCTGTCCATGACGCGCGACCAGGTGCAGAAGCTCTCGAAGCTCACGGGGGCGCGCTGGCTGCTCGCCGGCACGATCATCGAGTGCGGCTCGGCCCGCACGCCCGACGGCGACGTGCCGACCGTGTCGCTCGCCCTGCGCCTCGTGGACGGCCGCACGGGCCGGGTGCGCTGGACGGAAATGCGCTCGCGCAGCGGGGAAGACCGCGAAACGCTGTTCGGTTGGGGCCGCGTGACGAACCTGGAACGTCTCGCACAGGAAACCGCGCGCGAACTGGTCGCGGCGATCCGCCTGCCGGCGGAGCCCGACACGCTCGCGCCTGGAGGGAATCGGGAATGAAGCGCAGGGGAACGGGGATCGGGGCCGGCCTGGTGCTGGCGATGCTGTGGACGCTTCCTTCCTTCGCGGCCGCTCCGGCGGCGCCGGCGGCCGGCGCGCCGCCGAAGGTGAAGACGGTGACCTTCCAGGTGTTCCACCGCGTCTTCCAGAACTTCAAGGACCGCGTGACCGTGCCGCTGCGGCAGGACTTCCGGGTCGGCGACACGGAGTACACCGGCCGCGTGATCGAGTGGGTGCCGGACTTCACGATGGACATCAAGACGCGCAAGGTGACCTCGCGCGGCACGGAGCCGAGGAACCCGGCGTTCCGCATCATCGTCCGCAAGGCGGGGCTGCCGCGCGACACCGTGTGGGCGTTCCTCAACATGCCCCCGCACTTCGCACCCAAGTCGCAGATCGGCTTCATGGCGACCGAGATCACGTTCCTCGACCACGCCCCGGTGAAGGCGGCGGACTCGACGGCGTTCCGGACGCAGGCGGGACAGAAGAAGGAGGCCGTGAAGTGACAGGCCGGGCGAACCTCCTGCGCGTGGCGGCGGCGCTGCTGGTGGCGGTGCCGCTCGTCGTGCTGACCGCGATCGCCGCCCCGAAGGGCGGCGCGCGAAGCGGCCCGGTGCGGGGCTGCTACGACTGCCACCAGGCCTCCAAGAAGGAATACGCGAGCCGCAAGTTCGTGCACGATCCGGTGAAGAAGGGCCAGTGCGACCCCTGCCACCGCAGCCACGGCTTCTCGCAGCAGCTCGTGCTCACGAAGCCGCTCGAGACGCTGTGCCTCGACTGCCACGCCGACGCGCTCAAGGCGCCCGCGGCGCCGCACCGGCACCCGGCGTTCGCCAGGGGCGACTGCGCGCAGTGCCACGACCCGCACGCGTCGAACCGCCCGCACCTCGTGCGCGACGACACCCCCGAGGCGGCCTGCCTCGACTGTCACGACGCGGCGAGGGCCGAGACGAAGCTGGCGGCCGTGCACGCGCCGTTCGGCAAGGGCGACTGCATGGCGTGCCACGTCTCGCACCAGGGCCCCAACGCGCAGCTGCTCAAGGCGGCCGACGACGCGCTCTGCACCCCGTGCCACGCGCCGGCCGCGATCGAGACCGCGCACGCGAAGTCGCCGCGCGCCGGCCTCAAGTGCCTCGACTGCCACGCGCCGCACGCGAGCCCCACGGCGGGGCTGCTCCGCCCGGGCTCGCACGAGCCCGTCGCCAAGGGCGAGTGCCAGTCCTGCCACGAGGGCGGGGCCGCGAAGGCGTCGAAGACCGACCTCGTCGAGAAGGGCGCGGCGCTCTGCCTGGGCTGCCACAGCGACCTCGAGGGCCTCGGCAAGCGCGCCCACCCGCACGACCCGGCCGCCGAGGGCGACTGCCTCGCGTGCCACGACCCGCACCGCGGCACGTCGGCCGGCAAGCTCCTCAAGGCCCGGCAGGCGGAGCTGTGCGGCAGCTGCCACGAGGACCTGGCCTCCGCGCTGAAGAAGAAGGTGGTCCACCGCGCGTTCCAGGAAGGCAAGTGCGGCGACTGCCACGACGCCCACGGCTCGGCGCACCCCTCGCTCGCGAAGACGGCCGACGGGGCGATGTGCATGAGCTGCCACGAGGGCGTGGCGAAGGACATCGCCGACCCGAAGAACGCGCACGCGCCCGCCGCGAAGAAGGACTGCCAGCGCTGCCACGCCGCGCACGCGAGCGACGAGCCGGGCCTGCTGGCGAAGCCCGCCGCGGCGCTCTGCGCGTCGTGCCACGGCGAGGCGTCGCGCAAGCTCCAGGGCAAGACGAAGCACGCCCCGTTCACGAGCGGGGCCTGCCTGTCCTGCCACAAGCCGCACGGCTCGGCGCTCGGGCACCTGGCCCGCCAGGACGCCCCGGGCCTGTGCATCGAGTGCCACGGCGACATGCGGGCCGAGCTCGCCCGCGAACGCGTGCATCCGCCCGCGAAGGACGGCAAGTGCCTCGTGTGCCACGGCGCCCACGGCGGCGAGGGCAAGGGCCTGCTGGCGAAGCCGGCGGTCGAGCTGTGCGCCGAGTGCCACGCGCCGATCGCGCGCAAGCTGGCCGGCGCCGGCGCGCACACCGCCGCGCTCAAGGGCGACTGCTCGGCCTGCCACGAGCCGCACGCGGGACGGCTCAAGGGACTGCTGAAGGCCCCGGCGCGCGAGCTGTGCGCCAAGTGCCACGGCGACATCGGCAAGGGCGGCGACCACGTGCACGACCCGGTCGCCAAGGCCGACTGCCTCTCGTGCCACGATCCCCACGGCGGCAAGGTCGCGCCCGCGCTCGTGCAGCCGGCGCCGGGGCTGTGCCTCGAGTGCCACGACGCGGACACGGACGAGATGCGCACGGCCCACAAGGGCTCGAGCGTCGCGGCCGCCAACTGCCTCGGCTGCCACTCGGCGCACGACTCGAAGACCGGCAAGCTCATGCCCTCGCACGCGCACCCGGGCTTCGGCGACGGCCTGTGCGGCAAGTGCCACGGCGCCGGCGCCCCGTCGAAGGCGAACCTGTCCGCGCCGGCGGCGTCGCTGTGCGTGAAGTGCCACGCGGTGACGAAGGCGCGCACGGCGGGCGAGAAGGTGCACGCCCCGGTGGCGAAGGGCGAGTGCCTGACCTGCCACACGCCGCACGGTTCGAACGAGAAGGGCCTGCTCGTGGACTCGCCGGACCGCCTCTGCCAGACCTGCCACCAGGAGGTCTCGAAGGACGCGGCGAAGAAGCACGCGCACGCGCCCGTGGCGGCGGGCGAGTGCAGCCAGTGCCACGAGCCGCACCGCGGCTCCGGCATCGGCATGCTCAAGAAGCGGCCGGTCGAGCTGTGCGGCGGCTGCCACCAGGACATGATGCAGCGCATCGCCGCGGGCAGCCCGCACGCGCCCGCGGGCCGCGGGCAGTGCCTGACCTGCCACGCCAGCCACGGCTCGGACGAGCCCGGCATGGTGCGGCGGGCGGGTGCGGCGCTCTGCACGTCGTGCCACGACGCGAAGAAGCCGGCGATGGCGGCGAAGCACCCGGGCATGAACCTCGCCGCGGTGAACTGCGGCAGCTGCCACGACCCGCACGTCCAGCCCAGGGGCGCGAAAGGCCTGCTGCACGCCTACAAGCACATGCCCTTCATGCAGGGGGATTGCACCTCGTGCCACACGGCGCGCGGGGCGTCGGCGCTGAAGCAGTCCGGGGCGGAGCTGTGCATCAGCTGCCACGACAAGGGCGGCTGGGCCGGGCGCACGCACACCCACGCGCCGGTGACGGGCAAGGACCAGTGCCTGGCCTGCCACGGCGCGCACGGCGGCCCGACGCCGGGCCTGCTCAAGGCCGGCGGCGACCGCCTGTGCCTCTCGTGCCACGACCCGAAGCAGTTCCGCGGCAGCGTGGCGCACGCGCCGATGAAGCGCGGCTGCGTCACCTGCCACGATCCGCACGGCTCGATGGGCCCGGCGCTGCTCAAGGAGCCGACGGTCGCGGACCAGTGCCGCAAGTGCCACGCGGACCTGAGCAAGCACCTGCACCCGGCGACGAGCGTCAAGCCCGCGCCGGACGGGAACCCGCTGACCTGCACCAGCTGCCACGCGCCGCACGCGGCGGAACACAAGGGGCTGCTGCACCACGACCCGAAGCGGGACCTGTGCGTGCGCTGCCACGAGACGAGCATGACGCGGTAGGGGATTCCGGGCGGCCCGCCCGTGGCGGGCGGGCCGCGACCGGACGGGGGAGTGAGGCATGGCGAAGGGATGGCCCTCCGGACGGGAGGTCGTTCGGATGACGTGGGGAGGGATCTCGCTGGCGCTGCTGCTCGCGGCCGCGCCGGCATTCGCGCAGCCGACGAACGAGGAGTGCCTGACGTGCCACTCGATGAGCACGCTGGCGCGCGACGTCGGGCGCACGGGCTCGCTGACGGTGCAGGCGGGCGAACTGCAGCACTCCGCGCACGGGAAGCTGCGCTGCGTCCAGTGCCACAAGGACGCCACGTCCGCCCAGCACCCGCCGAAGCTCGCCGACGTGCGCTGCACGAGCTGCCACGTCCGCCAGGTGAGCCAGCTGAAGGTCAGCGCTCACGCCGGCGTGGCCGGCGGCGACGCCGAACGGGCCTGCGTCGACTGCCACGGCGGCGCGCACCGCGTGGAGTCGGCGAAGGGCAAGATGATGTGCGCCCGCTGCCACCCCAAGGAGACGCGCGACTACGAGGGCAGCGTCCACGGCGTGGCGCGGGCGAAGGGCGACCTCGACGCCTCGACGTGCGCCGACTGCCACGGCAGCCCGCACGACATCGTGCCGACGTCCGACCCACGCTCGAAGGTCGGGCGCGACAGCCTGACCACGACGTGCGCGCGCTGCCACGCCGACCGCGCGCTCATGAAGAAGCGCCACATCAACATCCCGGACGCGGTGCAGCTGTTCCAGAACAGCGTCCACGGCCGCTCGAACAAGTCGAAGGCCGCGCACTGCAACGACTGCCACGAATCGCACCGCCTGCGCAAGGCGGACGATCCGACGTCGTCCATCTACCGCAAGAACATCGACACGACCTGCGGCCGCTGCCACAAGAAGGAGGCGGAGGCGTACCGCACCGGCATCCACGGCCAGGCGCTCGCGCGCGGTTCGACCGCGACGCCGGTGTGCACGGACTGCCACGGCGAGCACCTGATCCGCGGCCCGCACGACCCGTCGTCCCCGGTCGCGTCCGGGCACATCGCGAAGACCTGCTCGCACTGCCACGAGGCGACCGGCGTGCGCGAGACGTTCGGGCTGGCGGCGGGGCGCCTGTCCACGTACGAGGACAGTTTCCACGGCCTGGCCGCGCGGGGCGGCTCGCCGGTGGTGGCGCAGTGCGCGAGCTGCCACGGCTACCACGACATCCTGCCGTCCACCGACCCGCGCTCGCTGGTCTCGCCGCAGCGCCTCGCCGAGACCTGCGGCAAGTGCCACCCCGGGAGCGAGTCGCGCTACCAGATCGGCCCCGTGCACGTGGCCATGGCGACGCCCGACCAGCCGCCGCTCTATTGGACGCGGATCATCTACCTGGCGCTGATCGCCGGCACGATCGGCTTCATGGCGCTTCACAACGGGCTCGACTACTTCCGCAAGATGGGTTCGAGCCTGCGCGCCCACCTCGGTCACGCGGCCGCCCACGCGCACGCCTCGGAGCGCTGGTTCGTGCGCATGACGCTGGCGGAGCGCATCCAGCACGCGCTGCTCGCGATCAGCTTCTTCGTGCTCGTCTACTCCGGCTTCGCGCTCAAGTTCCCCGAGAGCTGGTTGTTCTCGTGGCTGACGCGCATGGAAGGCGGCTACGCCTGGCGCGCGAACACCCACCGCGTCGCGGCCGTGGTCATGACCGCCGTGTCGCTCTTCCACGTCTGGTACCTGACCACGAAGCGGGGACGGAAGCTCGTGGCCGACCTGTTCCCGCGCATCGAGGACGCGCGCGACCTGGTCACGAACCTGCTCTACCTGATCGGCCTGCGGAAGGAGCCGGCCCGCTTCGACCGCTTCGGCTACATCGAGAAGGCCGAGTACTGGGCGCTCATCTGGGGCACGGTCGTGATGACCGTGACCGGCATTCTGCTCTGGTTCGAGAACCAGGCGCTGCGGGCCATGCCCAAGTGGGTGCTCGACCTCGCGACGATGATCCACTACTACGAGGCGTGGCTGGCGTTCCTCGCCATCGTGGTCTGGCACCTCTACATGGTGATCGCGAACCCCGACGTCTACCCGATGAACTGGACCTGGCTCACCGGGCGGATCCCCGAGCACCTGCTGCGGCACGAGCACTACCTCGAGTGGCAGCGGATCATGGCGGCGGAGGAGAAGGAGCGGCTCGAGCGCGAGGCGCGCGAGGAAGCCGCGGCGTCCGCGGCGTCCGCGGCGGCCGGGCCGCCGGCGGCCGGCGGCGCATCGAAGCCCCCCGGGCCGTAGCGGCGCGGCGGAAACGCGGAGGCGGGGCGCCCGGCCGGGCGCCCCGCCTCTTGCGTTCCGCGCGGGGCCGCGGCCCCGCCGGGCTCAGTCGTGGCACTCTGCGCAGCGCGACCGGGGCGGGCGCGGGTCGCCGGTCTGGATCGCGTGGCACGAGACGCAGTCCTCGCCGATCGAGGCGTGCTGCTTGTGCGAGAACTCCCCCCGCTCGGTGCGGAACGTGCGGGCGGCGACGTCGCCGTGGCACGTCGAGCACTGCCCGAAGCTGCCGGCGTTCAGCCCCTCGTGGTGGCACGACGAGCAGCCCTCCGAGCCGAAGCGCACGACCTCGACCTTCGGCCGCTCGTTGTGCTTGCGGTGGCACTTCTCGCAGTCGAGCTTCGCGCCGACCACGTGCGGCCCGTGCGGGAACGGCTTGCCGCGGAACTCGCCCGACTGGCGCTCGATGCCCTGGTGGCAGTTCAGGCACGAGCCGCCGGCGATGACCGTCCAGGGCCGCGGGAGCGCCGCCAGGCCGCGCCCGCGGCGGGCCTCGTTCATCTGCTCGAACGCCTTGTCGAGCACGACGTACGCGTAGTTCACGTTGTGGATGCCGTGGCCGTTCTCGACCAGCGCGAAGTTCCAGCGCGCGTCGTCCCAGGCCTTCGACGTCGCGGAACCCATCGCTCCCGCCGTCGCCTGCATCAGCCCGCGCATCGCGTTCGTGCGCCCGTCCACGCCCTCCTTCCAGCCCTCGAAGATGCGGCGGTAGGAGGGGCCGTGGCAGGCCATGCACGAGACGACGCCGGCCGGGGTGATCGAGGGGTTCTGCGGCCCGAACGCGGCCGCGCGCACCGAGAACGCCGGGTCGTGGCAGCCCTGGCAGGTCACGCCGACCGCGGCCATGGGGCCCGGCATGGGCGCCACGCCGCGGGCGCCGACGCCCGCGTAGAGCATCTGCTGCGGCGAGTGGCCGCCGCCGTGGCAGCCCGCGCAGGCGCCCGAGTTCGGGTCCATGCCCGGCGTGACCGCCTCGTGCGCGCCGGCGAGCCGCTGCGGCGGGAGGCCGTGCTCGATCTCGTCGTGGCAGTCCTGGCAGTCCACCTTGTGTTCGGTGACGTGCATGCGGTGCAGGTAGAGCGGGTCGCCGTACTTTTCGAAGCGCTCCGGCTGGTTGTGGCAGCTCTGGCAGCGCTGCATCGGCACCCGGCCGGTGCCGCGCACGACGTCGCCGTGGCACGACGAGCACGGCATGTCGTTCGCGGCGACCTGCGTGTGATCGAACGGTTCGCCGGCGGGCGTCTTCACGCGCCCCGGCACCTCGTGACAGGTGCGGCACGCCGCGAGGCCCGTGTTCGGCTCCTGCTTCTGGAAGTGGCAGAACGCGCACGTGGACACGGTCACCGTCAGGTGCGTGCCCTGCACGATCTGCGAGTGGCACGACGTGCAGCGCAGCCGCAGGCCGCGGCGCGCCTCGGTGAGGTGCGGGCGGTGGTCGAACGCGACGCCGTTGAAGTCCACCCGCCCGTCGAGCAGCCGCCGCTCGTGGCAGCGCAGGCACGCGGCGTCGTCCACCTCGGCCCACGGCTTGGTGCCGTAGGTCGCGGTGAAGTACTTGGCGACCATCGAGAGCGCCTCGAACTTCTTGCGCACCTCGGCGGTGATGCCCGGCGAGATGTGGCACTCCACGCAGGCGATGTCGTTGTGCGACGAGTGCTTCCAGGACTCGTAGTACGGCTTCATGATGTGGCAGGTGCCGCAGAAGTCCGGCGTGGACGACACCTGCACGAAACCGACCAGGCCGACCAGCGCGAAGCCGATCAGGAACGACGCGAACGTGCGCACGAAGCCCCACTCGCGCAGCTTCGGGAACCGCTCGCGCAGCCCGGCGAGCCGCGCGAGCGGACCGCCGGGACCCGTGCCGGGAATCCTCGCCACCTAGGCGCCCGCCCCGCGGCCCTCGCGGAAGCGCCGGAGGATGCCGACGGTCACGAGGACGTAGAACCAGAACACGATCAGCGCGAGCTTCTCGATGGTGATGTTCTGCAGCTCGTGCCGGATCTCCTCGCTGACCTCCTCGCCGGTCGAGCGCGCACGCAGGGTGTGCGCGGCCATCACGTCCATCCGCACCGCGTGCGCCGCGGTCATGGCCTCGCGCAGGTAGGTGCGCGCCTCCTCGACGCGGGCCTTGAAGTCGTCGGTCGCGACCGGCACGGCGTCGGCCTTCGCGACCCACTTCTCGGCCTCCTCGATCTCGTGCTGCGCCGAGCGGTAGTCGGCCAGCAGCTCCTCGCCCAGCTTCGCCTCGCGCGTGCCCGCGTCGTGGCACGAGACGCAGCCCGAGGCCAGGCGGTCGATCTCGCCGGCGCCGATGGCGTGGTCGCCGTGGCACGAGCTGCACTCGGCCAGGTTCTTCCGCGACATGCCCGAGGCGTGCGGCCCGGCCATGAAGTAGCGGCGCTCCGGCGTGTGGCAGCGCCCGCACACCTTGTTGACGTCGGCGATCTCGGAGGGCGCCGCGCCGTGCACGCCGTGGCAGCTCACGCACGTCGGCGCGTGCAGGTTGCCGGCGTCGAAGAGCTGCTTCGCGTGCACGCTCGAGAGGTACTCGCGGTAGGTGTCCTTCAGGCCGCGCTGGCGGACGAGCGTGCTGTCGCCGTGGCACGTTCCGCAGGTGCGCGGGATGTTGGTCACGTACACGCGGCTCACCGGGTCGCTGGCCGCGAGGATGTCGTGCACGCCGTGGCAGTCGCCGCAGGCCGCGACCTGCGTGTCGCCGGCCTCGAGCTTGCGGCCGTGCGCGGACGTCCGGTACAGAGAGTACTGGTCCACCGGCAGGTCGTAGGGCTGCATGAGCTTCGCGTCCGAGTGGCAGGACGCGCACATCGCGGGCTGATCGCGCTTGGCGATGCGGCCGCGCCAGCCGTTGCCCGAGTGGGCGGACCTCTCGTCGGCGGCCTGGTCGTTCCCGCCGTGGCACGACGTGCAGCGCATGGATTCGCGCGCGTGCGGGCTCTTCTCGAAGGCGACCCGGTCGCGCGGGTGGCACACGCCGCAGCGGCCCGAGGCGGGGGTGAGGACGCCCTGCCCGGCGGACTGGCCGGCGGCGGGGCGGGCGAACGGCGGGAGCGCGAGCAGCAGCGCGAGCGCCGCGAGGCGCGCCGCGCGCGCGGGCCGGAACCGGCGGGCCCGGGCGCTCACGACCGCTCCACGAAGTAGCCGGTCACGCTCAAGGCCAGCCACAGGACGAGGATCACGAGGCCGGCCAGGCGCAGGCGCCGCTCGTCCGCGCGGTCGCGCAGCGCCGCGACGACCGCGGGCAGGAAGGGGATCGCGAACGCGACCGCCAGCACCGCGAGCCCGGTCAGCCACTTCGGCACCGGGGCCTGGAACAGCGCGTAGACCGAGAGCATGTACCACGGCGGGTGCACCCCCCTGGGGGTCACGTACGGGTCGGCGGCGCCGTGAAAGCGGAACGGCAGCAGCGTCGCCAGCGTGACCAGCCCGGCGAAGAGCAGCAGCGTGAGGATCAGCATGTCCGCGACGTGCCGGCGGAACGTCGTCAGCGGCTCGGGGGCCCCGCTCGCGCGGCTCAGGCCCACGTGCCGCATGGTCGCGAAGGTCACCCACACGAACCCGAGGTAGAGCGCCGGCAGCACGATGATGTGCAGGACGTAGAAGCGGTTCAGCACGTCCTCGCTCATCACCCGGCCGCCGACGAGGAACGACAGGACCGGGCCGACGACCGGCAGCGCCCACACGACCTCGAGGCCGCGCACCGCCGACCAGTACGAGTGCACGTCCCACGGCAGCAGCCTGCCCGTGAAGTCCATCTGGATCGCGAGCCAGGCCAGCGCCACCGCCGAGAACCACAGCACCTCGCGCGGCGCCCGGTAGAGCCCGTCCCAGAACAGCCGCATCACGCGCAGCAGCACGACCGCGACCAGCAGGTAGGAGCCCCACGCGTGCACGTGGTGCACGAGCCAGCCGAGCGGCACGTCGCGCACGATGAGCCGCGTGCTGCCGTAGGCCGCGTCCGCGGTCGGCTGGTAGTAGAACGCGAGCAGGATGCCGCTCGCCAGCTGCAGGCCGAACAGGATCGCGGTGAGCAGCCCGAGCACGTGTGGCCAGCGCGCGTAGGAGACCATCGGCCGCGTCGCGATGTCGCGCAGCACCTCGCGCAGCGGGCGGCGCGTGTCCACGGGCGTGTAGAGGAGCCCGAAGTGGGTCAGGAACGAGAAGAGTTCGGTGAGGTTGAGGCGCTGCTCGAGCCATTCGAGCCAGCCCGCGTCGCGCCAGAAGCGTCCCCGGGCGGAGCCGCCCGTCCCGCGCGCGTCGCTCATACGCGGACGAACACTTCGCCGGCGCGCGTCGAGACTTCGTAGCTCGGCAGGGCGCGCTGCGGCGGGCCGGAGATGGCGTTGCCGTTCAGGTCGAAGCGGCCGTCGTGGCAGGGGCACAGCAGCCCGTGCCGCTCGCGGTCGAACTTGAGGATGCAGCGCATGTGCGTGCACACGGCCGAGAGCGCGATGACGCGCGTGGCGTCGGTGCGCAGCACGTAGAAGGGCGTGATCCCGTGCTGCACGAGACGCGCCTCGCCGACGCGCAGGTCGTCGAGGCGGCCGATGCTGACGATGCGCTCGGCGGCGGCCTCGTTGCGCTTGGGCGACTTGAGGTAGGCGGCGAGCGCGCCGGCGCCGCCGAGCGCCCACAGGCTCAGGAAGCCGCCCGAGAGCCACTTCAGGAACTGCCGCCGGTCGCCGGCGTCGCCGGGAGCCGGGGCGCCCGCGGGACGGGCGTCGGGTTCGGCCATCGGTCCTCCTCCGTGCATCGAGTGCATCTCGGGTGCGGGCCGGGACTTCAGTCGGGAGTGAACGCGGCGTCAAGATAGTGTGAGGACGCGCGGGAGGCAACGCGGGGCCCGGCAGAAAGTTGCGTCGCGCCCCCGGGAGCCGGGGTAGGACGGCATGTCTCCCCCCCGATGGCGGCTCGCGGCCGCCCCGACCGTCCCGGAGGTCCCGACTGCCCCCCGGAAAGCACGTTCCGCCCGCCGCTCCCGCGCCCGCCGACTCGCTCGCCTCGCTCTGGTCCGAGCTGCGCGCGGCCGCCTCGGCGCTCGGCAGGCCCGAGCAGGGCGTCCAGCTCGTCTCGCGCCTCCGCCAGCGAGTCGCCGCGATCTCCGGGCGCGCCGCGACGCGCCCGCGCGTGCGCGTCGCGTGCCTCGGCTCGGCGGCGCCGCCCGCGCGCGCGAACGGCTGGACGTGCGAGCTGCTCGCGCTCGCCGGGGGCGAGGACGCGCTCGCGGCCGCGGCCGGCGTGCCGCTGCCGCCCGGCGCGCTCGCCGCCGCCGACCCCGACGCCATCGTGCTCGCCCCGCGCGAGGAGGGACTCGAAGCCGCGCTCGCCGCCGCCCGTGGGCTCGCCGCGTCGGCGGAGTGGCGGGAGTTGCGCGCGGTGCGCGAAGGCCGCGTCGTGCTCGCGGCCGGGGGCGAGATCTTCGAGCGCCCGGGACCGCGGGTCGCCGAGGCGCTCGAGATCCTCGCCGAGGCGCTCCACCCCGGGGCCTTCCGCTTCGGGCACGAGGGCCGCCGCTGGCTGCGCGGCCCGGCCGCGGAGTAACCTGCGCCGCGCGCCGCCGGACGCGGCGCGGCATGGACGCGGGCCCCGCACGGGCCCCACGACCCCGAACCGGGAAGCCGCGATGAGCCAAGCGAAGCCGAACGTCAGCGAACACGAAGCCCGCGCCGTCGCCGAGGGCGCGCGCGAGAGCACCTGGGAGGCGCCGTCCTTCGTGCGCGAGCTGTTCCTGGGCAGGCTGGACCTGGACCTCATCCACCCGTGGCCCGAGCCCGACGCCGCGGAGCAGCAGCGGGCCGGGGAGTTCCTGGCGGTGCTCGAGCGCTTCCTCAGCGAGAAGGTGGACGGCGAGCAGATCGAGCGCGACGGCCGCATCCCGGAGGCCGTCGTTCAGGGCCTGCGCGAGATCGGTGCGTTCGGCATCAAGATCCCGCGCGAGTACGGGGGCCTCGGGCTCTCGCAGTACACGTACTGCCGCGCGATGTCGCTGGTCTCGACGGTCAACAGCTCGGTCGTCGCCCTGCTGTCGGCGCACCAGTCCATCGGCGTGCCGGGGCCGGTCAAGATGTTCGGCACGGAGGAGCAGAAGAAGCGCTTCCTTCCGCGGCTCGCGAAGGGGGCGATCTCGGCGTTCGCGCTCACCGAGGACGAGGTGGGCTCGGACCCGGCGCGCATGACCACGACGGCGATCCCGACCGAGGACGGCAGCGCCTACATCCTCAACGGCAACAAGCTCTGGATCACGAACGGCACGATCGCCGAACTGATGGTGGTCATGGCGCGGACCCCGGGCAAGGACGGCCGGCCCGGCCCGATCTCGGCGTTCATCGTCGAGTCGAACTCGCCGGGATTCGAGGTCACGCACCGGCTCGAGTTCATGGGCATCCGCGGCATCGAGAACGCCATGCTGAAGTTCACGAACGTGCGCGTGCCGAAGGAGAACCTGCTCTGGGGCGAGGGAAGGGGGCTCAAGCTCGCGCTCATCACGCTCAACACCGGCCGGCTGACGCTGCCCGCGACCATGGCGGCGCTCGGCAAGTGGTGCCTCGGCGTGTGCCGGCGGTTCGCGAACGACCGCGCCCAGTGGGGCAAGCCGGTCGGGAAGCACGACGCCGTCGCGCAGATGCTGGCGAAGATGGCCGCCGACACGTACGCCATGGAGGCGGTCGCCGACCTCGGCTGCCTGCTCGCCGACCGCGGCAGGAGCGACATCCGCCTCGAGGCGGCGATCGGCAAGCTCTGGAACACCGACCTCGCGTGGGCGCTGTGCGACGACGCCATGCAGGTGCGCGGCGGGCGCGGCTACGAGACGGCTCCGAGCCTGGCCTCGCGCGGCGAGCCGCCCGTGCCGCTCGAGCGCATGATGCGCGACCTGCGCATCAACCGGATCTTCGAGGGCTCGAACCAGGTGATGCGGCTCTTCATCGCCCGCGAGGCGCTCGACCTGCACCTCAAGGTGGCCGGCGACGTCGTCATGCCCGGCGTGCCGATGGGACGCCGGCTCGCGGGGCTCGCGCGCTCGGGGCTCTTCTACCTCGGCTGGTACCCGTCGCGCTGGTTCGGCTGGGGCCGCTGGCCGCAGTACGGCGAGTTCGGGTCCCTGGCGCCGCACGTGCGCTGGGTCGAGCGCACCTCGCGCCGCCTCGCGCGCCAGGTATTCCACCTCATGGTGCTGAACGGACCCGCGCTCGAGCGCCGGCAGATGCTGCTCTTCCGCGCGGTGGACGTGGGCGCCGAGCTGTTCGCGATGACGGCCGTCTGCGCGCGCGCGCTGCGCGACACGAAGCGGGGGACGGGCGAGGGCACGGCGATGGAACTCGCCGACACGTTCTGCCGCGCGGCCCGGCGCCGGGTCGCGGCGCTGTTCGCCGCGATCGGCTCGAACGACGACGTCCACAACTACCGGACCGCGCGCGGGGTGCTCGAGTCGCGCTACGAGTGGCTGGAGCAGGGCATCGTGCCCGCGCCGGGCGTCGGCGGGGCGCCGCCCGGGGCCTGAAGCCCGCGCCGGGCGCGGCGAGAGCCCTCCTCTAGAAGAGGAAGCCCGCCGGGGCCATCGCACCATTGCCCCGGCGGGGCGGGTTGTGCACAATGCCGCCGCACCCGCCAGGGAGGCGGGCGGCCGCGCGGGCCGATCCCGACGGGTCCCGGCGCGGCGCGCGCCGGCGCAACGCCGGCCACAAGCCCATGGATCGCAGGGAGCTAAGGTCACAACCTCCAGTGGCTTCTTCAATCTCAGCCAAGCGTCAGCGCCAGATGCTCGCCGTCCTGCTCGGCGCGTTCGCCGTGCTGTCGGCCGCGAGCATCGCCACCTTCCGGGCGCCCCAGCCCGGCGAGGCGCCGTGGACGACGCTCAACGCCTGCGGCCCCGTCGGCGCGGCCCTGGCCTACGGGCTCGTGTGGATGTTCGGCCGAGTCGCCGCCTTCGGCGTGCCGCTCCTCGCCGCGCTCTGGGGCTGGAACCGCCTGCGTGACCGTCCCGCCGCGCCGCTGGTCGTGACTTCCGCGATGGGCGTCCTGCTGGTGTTCGAGATCTGCACGCTCTTCGGGCTCGCCGGGCTGGACCGCTGGACGTGGGCGGGCGGCTGGGGCTTCGCGGGCTCGATGGCGCTGCAGGCCTCGCTGGGCCGCATGGGCTCGTGGATCACCGCGGGCGCGCTCGTGGCGCTGACCGCGCTCGCCGCGAGCGAGATGGGCTTCCACTGGATCGG
>CAZUEM010000033.1:0-4930 GCA_964619155.1 uncultured bacterium | reverse complement strand
GCCGACCTGACGGCGCAGGCGAACCTGCTGGTCGCGAAGCTGGCCGACTTCGACATCGACGGCCGGGTGACCGAGATCCATCCCGGCCCGGTCGTCACCATGTTCGAGTTCGAGCCGGCCGCCGGCATCAAGGTCAACTCGATCGTCGCGCGCGAGGACGACCTCGCCCTGGCGCTGCGGGCGAGCCGCATCCGGGTGATCGCGCCGCTGCCCGGGCGCGGCACGGTCGGCGTGGAAATCCCGAACCCGCGGCGCCGGATGGTGTACCTGCGGGAGGTGCTCTCCTCGCAGGTCTACGAACAGAGCAACGCCGCCCTCAAGATGCCGCTCGGGGTGGACGTCAACGGCCAGCCCGTCATCACCGACCTCACGCGCATGCCCCACCTGCTCGTGGCCGGCTCGACGGGCGCGGGCAAGAGCGTGTGCCTGAACTCCATCATCGCGGGCCTGCTGTTCCAGCACGACGCGACGTCGCTGCAGCTCGTCATGATCGACCCGAAGATGGTGGAGTTGTCGGTCTTCAACGGCATCCCGCACCTCATCTGCCCGGTCGTCACCGACCCCAAGGTCGCTTCGCGCACGCTGCGCCGGATGGTCGCGGAGATGGAGATGCGCTACAAGCTGCTGGCCTCCTGCGGCGCGCGCAACATCGACTCGTACAACGAGCGCGTCGCCGAGGGGAAGCTGCCGCCCCCCGAGGAGGGGCAGAAGCCGCCGCAGCGCCTCGGCTACGTCGTGGTCATCATCGACGAGCTGGCCGACCTCATGCTGACCGCGCCCGCCGAGATCGAGGAGCCGATCGCGCGGCTCGCGCAGATGGCGCGCGCCGTCGGCATCCACGTCGTGCTCGCCACCCAGCGCCCTTCGGTGGACGTCATCACCGGCGTCATCAAGAACAACTTCCCGTCGCGGATCGCCTTCCGCGTGTCCTCCAAGACCGACTCGCGCACGGTGCTCGACGTGAACGGCGCCGAGAACCTGCTCGGGATGGGCGACATGCTGTTCCAGCCCAACGGCAAGGACCCGAGCCGCGTCCACGGCGCGTTCGTCTCCGAGGAGGAGACGCGCCGGGTCGTGGACTTCTGGCGCGCCAAGGCCGCGGCCATGGCCGCCCCGCCGCCGCCGCCGCTGGCGACCGACATGGGCGCCGACGCCGGCGGGGAGGAGGAGGAGGAGGACGACTTCATGAACGACGAGCTGGTCCCCGAGGCGGCCCGGCTCGTGGTCATGCACAAGCAGGGCTCCACGTCGCTGCTGCAGCGGCGGCTCGGGGTCGGCTACTCGCGCGCGGGCCGGCTCATGGACCAGCTCGAGCAGCTCGGCGTGGTCGGGCCCTTCAACGGCAGCAAGGCCCGCGACGTGCTGGTGGACCAGCACTGGCTGCAGCAGAAGGGGTTCGAGTGAGCCGGGCCGCCCGCGCCGCCTCGCCGGCGCTCGCGTTCGTGACGCTCGGGTGCCCGAAGAACACGGTGGACTCGGAGCACATGCTCGGCGCGCTCGTGCAGGACGGCTTCCGCACCGTGGCCGACCCGGCCGACGCCGACGTCGCGGTCGTGAACACGTGCGCGTTCCTGCAGAGCGCCGTGCGCGAGTCGAAGGACGCCATCGCCCGCGTCGCCGAGCTCAAGTCGAGCGGGCGGCTGCGCGGGCTCATCGTCACCGGCTGCCTCGCGCAGCGCTCGGGGGCGTCGCTGCTCGAGGAGTTCCCGGACGTGGACGCCGTGCTCGGCACCGGCCACTGGAAGGACGTGGTCTCGGCCGCGCGCCACGTGCTCGGCGGCTCGGGCGAGCGCTTCGCCGACACCTCGTACCCGGGCGGCGCCGTGGACCAGCTCACGCCGCGCGCGCTCAGCACGCCCCGCCACATCGCCTACCTCAAGATCAGCGAGGGCTGCGACCACCGCTGCACGTTCTGCATCATCCCGCGGCTGCGCGGCGACCAGAAGAGCCGCACGATCGAGTCGCTCGTCGCCGAGGCCGAGCAGCTCGCGAAGCTCGGCGTGCGCGAGCTGAACCTGATCGGCCAGGACACGACCGGCTACGGCACCGACCTGCCCGGCCGGCCGGCCCTGGCCGACCTGCTCGCGGCGCTCGACCGGGTCGAGGGGCTCACCTGGATCCGCGTCCAGTACACCTACCCGCGCCTGTGGGACGACCGGCTGATCGAGACGTGGGCGGGCGCGAAGCGCGTCGTGCCCTACGTGGACATGCCGCTCCAGCACATCGCCCAGGACGTCCTGCGCCGCATGGGCCGGGCGATGACCGAGAAGCAGACCCGCGCGCTCGTGCGCCGGATCAAGGCCGGCATCCCGGGCGTGGCGTTCCGGACCAACTTCATCGTAGGCTTCCCCGGCGAAACGCCCGGGGACTTCGAGACGCTCCTTCGCTACGTCGAGGAGGAGCCGTTCGAGAACCTCGTCGTGTTCGGATACGAGCGCGAGCCGGAAACGCCCTCGCACGCCATGGAGCCCCGCGTTCCCTACGCGACGCGGCGCTCGCGGCGCGCGAAGCTCCTCGCGCTCCAGCAACGGCTCTCGCGCGAACGGCTCTCGCGCCGCATCGGCGGGAGCGTGACGGTGATGATCGACGGGCCCGCGCCCGGCAATGCGCGCGGCGGCCCGGTGCAGTGGGCGGCCCGCACCGCGGGCTCGGCCTTCGAGGTGGACGGGGGCGTGGTGGTGGAGGGGGAGGACCTGGTTCCGGGGCAGCTCGCGACGGTGCGCGTCACCGGCGCGGCGGCCTACGATCTCTTCGCGCGCGTGGAACGGCCCGCCGATCCCGCGCTGCACATCCTTTAGGCGAATGAGGACATTCCGGATGCGTGCACGCCTGGCTGGGCTCCTGCCCGCGATGCTGGCCCTCGCGGCGCTGGCGACGGCGGCCGATGCGAAGACGTTCCGATACGCGAGCGGCCCCAAGGCGCCCGCGGACTCGGCGCTGGCCGTCGCGAACCCGTACCTCGAGCCCATCGTGCGCTCGCGCGGGCCGCGCGTGCCGTACACGAACCTGCAGCTCGCGGGCTTCGTCGCCGACAGCGCGGTCGGGTCCGGCCTCGCCTCGGCGCCGCTCGAGTCCGGCATGCGCGTCGTGCTCGCGCCGGCGCTCGACCACCCGCTCAACTTCGTCCTCGAGGACGCGCTGCTCGAGCGGCTCACCGAGCGCGGCGTGCAGGTCACGGTGCGCCGCTCGCCCGTGCCCGACGACAGCCTCGGCACGCTCTTCGCGGGCGCCGGCGACCCGGTGCTCGAGTACACGCTGGCGTCGGTCAAGACCACGTACCTGCGGCTCGTCGGCTTCCTGCCCGGCCGCGTCAAGATCGAGCGCCAGTCGCTCGTGCAGGGCTTGCTCGGCCTGCGGGACCCCGCCAGCGCACGTGTGCTGTGGACGAACCGCATGGCGCAGAACTTCGTGGACCGCTTCCCGCGCTCGCAGGTGTCGCTCGTCGAGGACGCCCGCCACGCGGAACTGAAGGATTCGGTGCCGGACCGCAACGTGGACAAGGTCTTCGAGCCCGTGCTCGTGGTGGCCGTCGTCGGCGGCCTGGTCGCGCTGTTCTTCCAGAACCGGCCGTGACCGGCCGCCCGCTCCGCTCCCCGGAGGGAGGTTCCTTGCTCCGTCGTCTTCGCCCCGCGCTCGCGGCGGCCGCGCTCGCGGCCCTCGCCGCCGGCTGCGGCGCCGCCGTCGTGCCGCAGATCATGAACGACTCGGCGCGCGTGCCGCTCGCGCGCCAGCTCTACGAGCGCGGCGACTATTCGCTCGCGGTCGAGGTGCTGACCGCCTACGCGCAGTCCGGCGCCGGCAACGCCGACATCGACGAGGCCGTCTACCTGCTCGGGCTGACCTACCTGCGGCAAAAGGACTGGCCGAACGCGCAGGCGCAGTTCGAGCGCGTCCTGCGCGACTACCCCGAGAGCGACAGCGCGTCGTCGGCCTCGTTCCGGCTCGGCGAGGCGCTGTTCGGCCAGGCGCGCAAGCCGGACTTCGACCAGGAGTTCACGCTCAAGGCGCTCGGCCAGTGGCAGGAGTTCTCCCGCTCGTGGCCCGAGCACGCATGGGCCGGCGACGCGGCGGCCCGCATCGGCGAGTGCCGCACGCGCCTCGCGCGCAAGCTCTGGCGGTCGGGCGACCTCTACCTCAAGCAGTCCTACTACGAGCCCGCGAAGGTCTATTTCGGCGACATCCTGCGCGAGTACGCGGATACGCCCGTGTACGGCGACGCGCTCATCGGCATGGCGCTCGCCGACGCCCGGCTCGGGCGCAAGGACACCGCGCTCGCGGTGCTGCGCGGCCTCGAGGCGGAGTTCGCCGGCAGGCCGCTCGGCGCGCAGGCCGCGAAGTGGCGGCTCAAGGTCGAGAAGTGGCCGGCCGAGGGCGACACGCGCCGCCGCCGCCACAAGTCCGTCGAACCGACGCAGGCGCCCGCGCCCGTGACGCCTTCGACGAGCAGCGGGATCACGGGCACGCCGTGACCGCGGCGCGCCGCCCGCGCGGAGCCGCCGTTCGCCGCCTCGGGATCTTCGGCGGCACGTTCGACCCGCCGCACCTCGGGCACCTCGCGCTCGCCGAGCGCGCGCGCGAGGAACTGCGCCTTGACCGCGTCCTGTTCGTGCCCGCCGGCACGCCGCCCCACAAGGCGGCCGCGCGCGCCGGCGCCGCGCACCGGCTGGCGATGACGCGGGCGGCGGTGCGCGGCAACCCGGCGTTCGCCGTCTCGGCGATCGAGACGCGCCGGCGCGGGCCCTCGTACACCGCCGACACGGTCGCGGCGATCGCTCGCGCGCACCCCGGCGCGGAACTGTTCCTGCTGATGGGCGCCGACATGTACGCCACGTTTGACCGCTGGGTGCGGCCCGCCGAGATCGCCGCGCTCGCGACGCTCGCCGTCGCGGTGCGCCCGGGCGCGCGCGCGCCGCGCGCCTCGCGCGTGGCC
>CAZUEM010000032.1:0-27678 GCA_964619155.1 uncultured bacterium | reverse complement strand
CTCGACGATGCGGCGGATGAGGTCGTCCGCCTTCTCGGGCGGCCGCGAGTAGCGCTCCTCGATGCGACCCGAGCGCCCGTCGCGGCCCGGCCCCTCGGCGCCGTCCCAGACCACGAGGAAGCGCGGCGGATCCCCGCCCATCATCCACGAGAGCAGGTTGACCAGCTTCTCGCGCGACTCGCGCAGCGTCCGGTCCGGCCCCGGCTTCAGCTGCGGGGAGCGGTGCACGATGTTGTAGCCGTCGAGGACGATCAGCCGTTCGCTCATGCCCGGGAAACTCGGGCATCGAGCGGACCGCGTCAACGCTGGCCCGGCGGCAACGAAGGGCGGTCCCGCGGAGAGGGGAAGCGCGCCGGGCGGAGTCGAGAGGCCTCCGGGAGCCATGGAATGGCGGAGGAGGCCGAACGCCTAGCGAGGTCGCGGCAGGGATGCCGCGGCCGAGCGTCCGCCCGGGCGCGTTTCCCCTCGGAGCGGGGCCGCCCGGCGCAAGCGAAACGGCGCGCCCCCGGTTCGCGGGAGCGCGCCGTCGCGTGCGGAGAGCGGGCTACAGGTTCCCGCCCTTCGACGTGTGCACGATGCGCCCGGCGTCGCCGACCGCCCAGCCGCGCAGCGCGTCCACGAAGAACACCGCGTTCAGCCCCTGCGCGCTGTTCGACTGCTGCGCCGACCAGGTCGCGCCGCCGTTCGCCGTCTTGAGCACGATGCCGCCCGAGTTCCAGCCCACCGCGTAGCCGATCGCGTCGGTCGGGAACATGATCCCGCGCAGGTCGTTCGAGGCGCCGAACGAGGCCGCGCTCCAGTCCAGCGAGTCCGCGGTCGCCTGCGTGCTCACGCGCGCCCCCGCGGCGCCCGCGCCCCACGCCAGCGTGTTGCTGCGGCGCCACACCGACTCGAGCGCCAGCGCCGTCACCGCCGGCTGCACCACGTACCAGCTGCGGCCGCCGTCGTGCGTGCCGAGGATGACGCCGCCCGTGCCGACCGCCCAGCCGTTGGAGGTGTCCGAGAACGCCACGGAGTTGAGCGTCGCCGCCGTCGGGTGCGTGCGCGTCCAGGTCGTGCCGCCGTTCGCCGTGCGCACCACGACGCCGCCCGAGCCCACGAACCAGCCGCGGCTCGCGTCCGCGAAGCGCACGCCGCGCAGGTTCTCGCTCGCGCCGACGTTGAGCACGCGCGACCAGCTCGCGCCGCCGTTGCCCGTGCGCAGCACGGTGCCGGCGTCGCCGGCGATCCAGCCCGTGGTCGACGAGGTGAACCACACGTCGTGCAGGTCGTTCGTCGTGCCGCTCGTCACCGTCGTCCACGTCTCGCCGGCGTCGGTCGTGCGCACGACCGCGCCGAGCGCGCCCACCGCGACGCCGGTGCGGCCGTCGGGCTGGAAGAAGACGCCGTTCAGGTCGCGCGAGGTGTTGCTCGCCTGCGCGTACCAGCCGGGCTGCGTGTAGACGAACACGGTCGCGGTGTCGGACTTGCCGCCCGCGGCGGCGATCACCGACGCGACGCCCTCGCCGCGCGCGGTGGCGAGGCCCGTGCCGCTCACGGTGAGCACGGCGGCATTCGTCGTGCTCCAGGCGAAGCCGGCGCCGCCGACGGCGATGTCGGCGGTGTCGTAGGCGGTGGCGGTGAAGAGCCGCGTGCCGTCCACGGCCAGCGAATCGGAAACCGGCGCGATCTCGACGCGGGAGAGCGGCGGGAGCGGCGGCGGAGGCGCGAGGGTGTTGCTGCTGCAGCCCGCCGCGGCGAGCAGCAGCGCCGCGAGCCCGGGCGCGAGGGCCTGCCGGAAGGCGGCCCGAATGGGGCGAGCGATGCGCATAGAGCGGGAATCCCCTGACGTTGCGGAAGGACCCGGCGCCCCGGAGGGCGCCCGGCGCCGCCGGCCGGACGGTCGCAGGCCCTTCCTATCGGTACGCGGGCGTTATCGGCAAGCGGGCGGCCCGCCATCACCCCGGCGTTCGGCCGGCCGGCGGGCGCCCGGACCCGCCCCCCCCGCGCGTCCCCGCCGGCGGCCCCGGGGAGGCCGGCCGGGCGCTCCGGCGGGGCCGTTCGTCGGCCGCGGACGACCGCCCGCCCGATTGTCGCGGGCCCGCGCCCCGCGGGCCTTGAGGGAACCGGGGGCGGCCACTACCGTGTCCGCTCGCGATGCGACGCCCGGGAGAGACGAGGGCCGGCTCCCGGCGGCCTCGCGGGTGCGCGCGAACCCCTCGCGCGCCCCCCGAACGGCGGCGCCCGAAACCGGAAGAATCCCATGCTCGAAGTGCGCAACGTGCGGAAGGTCTACGACGACCGCCCGGTCGTGAACGACGTGTCGTTCGACGTGCAGCAGGGCGAGATCTTCGCGCTGCTCGGGCCGAACGGCGCCGGCAAGACCACGCTGATCCGGATGATCACCGACATCATCAAGCCCGACGGCGGCGCCATCACCCTGGCCGGCCGCCCCGCGGGCGATCCCGGGCGGCCCCGCATCGCGTACCTGCCCGAGGAGCGCGGGCTCTACAAGAAGGTCCCCGTCCTCGAGGCGCTCACCTACCACGGCGAGCTGAACGACCGCTCGCCCCGCGACGCGCACCGCGCGGCCGTGGCGCTGCTCGAGGAGTTCGAGCTGGCGGCGTGGGCGAAGAAGAACGTCAACGCGCTGTCGAAGGGCATGCAGCAGAAGCTGCAGCTGTGCACCGCGCTCATCGGCGACCCGAAGCTGCTCATCCTCGACGAGCCGTTCACCGGCCTCGACCCGGTCAACGTCGCGCTGCTCGAGGACGTGCTGCAGCGCCGCCGCGCGGCCGGCACGACGGTGATCCTGTCCACCCACCAGATGAACAAGGTCGAGCAGCAGTGCGACCGGGCGCTGATGATCAACCGCGGCCACATGGTGCTGTACGGCAGGGTCGGCGACATCCGCCGCCAGTACGCCGAACACGCGTTCGACCTCGAGGGCGGCGAGGTGCCGCACGGCGTGCCGGGCGTGCGCGGGCTCGAGCGCGCGAACGGCGCGACGCGCGTGACGCTCGAGAAGTCGGCCGAGCCGACCGCGGTGCTGCGCGCGCTGCTCGACCGCGGCGTGCGGGTGGAGTCGTTCGCGCGCGTCATCCCGCCGCTCGAGGACATCTTCGTGCACGTCGTGACGACCGGCGCCGGCCTCGACAAGGGCCGCAGCGGCCCGCCGACCGTGGATCTCGAGCCCTCGCTGGGAGGTGTGCGATGAAGTTCTCGCTGAACCGCTCGCTCATCATCGCGCGCCGCGAGTACGTCACCACGGTCCGGCGCAAGGCGTTCCTCGTCTCGGTGTTCCTCACCCCGGCGCTCATCTTCTTCTCGACGTTCGTCTCCGGGAAGCTCGCGAGCGACGACACGCGCGCCCACCAGCGCCAGGCGAAGGTGGTCGCGGTCGTGGACAGCTCCGGGCTGTACTCGAACGCCGAGCGGTCGTTCGAGTTCGGGGCCCCCGCGGCGGCGGTCGCGGTCGGCCGCCGCGCGGCGTCGGCGCCGGCCGCCGTGGACCGCGTGCCGGTGGCGATCCGGCCGTTCGCGTCGCAGCAGGAGGCCCTCGACTCGCTGGACGCGGGCACGGTCACGGTGGCGCTCGTCGTGGCGCCCGACTTCCTCGAGAGCGGGCGCATCCGCCGCTACGAGCACGACACGCGCGCGATCACGTCCTCCGGCGACGACCGGGCGCTGCGCTTCTGGCTGACGCGCAACCTGCTGGCCGGGCAGGCCGATTCGGCGCGCATCGAGCGCGCCTGGCGGCTCGGCCGCACGATCGACCTCTACGTTCCGGACCGCGACGGCGACTACGCGCTCAAGGACGACACGCGCGAGCTGACCGCGTTCCTGCTGCCGTTCCTGCTCGGTCTCATGCTCAGCATCGCGATCATCACCGGCGGCCAGTACCTGCTGCAGGGCGTGAGCGAGGAGAAGGAGTCGCGCATCCTCGAGTCGCTCGTCTGCACGGTGTCGCCCGACGAGCTCATGGTCGGCAAGCTGGTCGGCCTGGGCGGCGCGGGGCTGACGCTGGTCGGCATCTGGATCGCGGTCGGGCTCGCGGTCGTGTCCACCTCGTTCGCGTTCCTCGACCTGCAGCTGCCCGCCATGCTCTGGGTGCTGGCGGGCCTGTACTTCCTGACCGGCTACCTCTTCTACGCGAGCATCATGACGGGCATCGGCGGGATCACGAACAACCTGCGCGAGGCGCAGCAGTTCGCGATGGCGCTGACCATGGCGAACTTCATCCCGTTCTACGTGCTGGTGAAGATCCTCAACTCGCCGAACTCGGACCTCGCGGTCGGCATGTCGCTGTTCCCGCCCACCGCGGCGACGACCATGATGATGCGGCTCTCGGCCGGGGCGCTGACCGGCGCGGTCATCCCGTTCTGGCAGGTGGCGGCGTCGCTCGCCCTGCTCGCCGGCTCGGCGGCCGTGGCGATGCTCGTCTCGGCGCGGCTGTTCCGGCTCGGCCTGCTCATGTACGGCAAGACGCCGACGCTGCCCGAGATCCTCAAGCTGCTGCGGCAGCGCTGAGCCGGGGCGTGACGAGCGCCGAGAGCGCCGGCGGGGCCCTGCCGCGCTGGCGGGTGTTCCCGCCGGTCGCGCTGGGCGTGGTGATGGCCACGCTCGACGCGAGCGTGGTCAACATCGCGCTGCCGACGCTGCAGCGGAACTTCGCCGTCGCGTTCACGACGATCGAGTGGGTCGTGCTCGGCTACACGGTGACGATCACCGGCCTGATGCTCACCGCGGGCCGGCTCGCCGACCTGCGCGGGCGCCGCACGGTGTACGCCGCGGGACTCGTGACGTTCACCGCCGCCTCGCTCCTCTGCGGCCTCGCGCCCGGCGTGCACGCGCTGATCGCCGCGCGCGTGCTGCAGGGCGTCGGCGCGGCGATGGTGGCGGCGAACGGCTCGGCGCTGCTCGTCTCGGCGTTTCCGCTCGAGGAGCGCGGCCGCGCGCTCGGGGCCTTCGGCGCCATGGTCGGCATCGGGCTCGCGGCGGGCGCGCCGCTCGGCGGGCTCGTCATCGCCCACTGGTCGTGGCGCTGGGTGTTCCTCGTCAACGTGCCGCTCGGCCTGCTGGCGCTGGCGCTGCTGCGCGCCCGCGTGCCCGCCGACCGCCCGGTCCCCGGCGCGCCCGCGCCCGACCTGCCGGCGGCCGCGCTCTGGTGCGGGGCGCTCGCGACGCTGATGCTGGCGCTCTCGCACGGCCCCGAGAGCGGCTGGTCGAGCGCGCCGGTGCTGGCGCTGTTCGCCGCCACGGCGGCCGGCCTGGCGGCGTTCGTGGCGGTGAGCGCGCGCGCGGCGCACCCGATGCTCCCGCCGCGGATCCTGTTCGGGCCGCTCGGCGCCGCGGTGCTGCTCACGCTGCTCGGCCAGGCGGTCGCGGTCGGCGTCGGCATGCAGGTGCCGCTCCACCTCGAGGAGGTGTTCGGCTACGGCGCGCAGCGCACCGGGCTCTGGGTCGCGATCCTGCCGCTCGCCTCGCTCGTGCTGGCCCCGATCGCGGGCGGTCTCTCCGACCGCATCGGCGCGCGCGGGCTCACCACGGCCGGGATGGCGCTGACCGCGGCCGGGCTCGTGGTGCTCGCCGGGCTCGGGGCGAGCATGGCGTGGCCGCTGCCCGTCGGGCTCGCGCTGGTCGGCGCCGGGCAGGGCCTGTTCGCGGTGCCGAACGCCAGCTCCCTGCTCTCGCTGGTGCCGCACGCGCAGCTCGGCATCGCGTCGGGACTGCAGGGCACGACGCGCAACCTCGGTCTCTCCTCGGGGGCCGCGCTCGTGAGCGCGGTGCTCGCCTCGCGCTACCTCGCTCACGCGGGCCGCGTGCTCGAGGGCGGACGGGCGGTGGACCGCGCCGCGTTCGTGGCCGCGTCGCACGACGCGTTCGTCGTGCTCGCGGTGGTGGCCGTGGCGGGCACGGTGCTCGCCGCGCTCCAGCGGCGCGAAGTCGCGGCCGGGGCCTGAGCGCCGGCCGGCCGGGACGGCGGGCCGGTGCGCGGCGCGCGGTCCCCGCGGCGCCGGCGTCTCGTGCCGGAAGGCACAAGCTCCCGGCGGCCCGTTTCGCACCATCGCCGTCGCAAACCGCCACGGACCGTGGCGGCCCGGCGACCCCCGCTGGCACGAAAAACCCCCTTGAGCCGTCCGCGGTGACGGACTCACAATCACTTGCGTCACCTTGGGAGGGCGGCGCGCTGCGAGGAACGGTCCTTGCAGAACTCCGCACCGGCAGCCGGCCCGTGAGCCGGAGCCTCCAGGTGCGGCGAGAGCCCGGACGCGATGCGTAAAGACAGGGTCCCGAGAGGCCCCCGTCGCGAGCCCGGGTCGGACACGGGAACACGGCGACAAGCGCCGCAAGCCCGCTCCCTCTCGCGCAGGCGGTCGGATTCGAACGGATCCCTCCGCGGTCAACGGGATCGCCCGGCCCCAAGCCGGGCGCTTTCGTTTCCGGGTCGTGCGGCCCGGCGGCTTGCGCGCCTCCGGGCCCGCCCCCAGACTGCGCCTCCCTATGCGCGCCCTCCGCCTCGGCCTCTCGCAGCTCAACCCGGTCGTCGGCGACCTCGACGGCAACTTCGAGAAGGTCGTCGGCGCCATCGAGGCCGCGCGCGGGCTCGGCGTGGACCTGCTCGCGTTCCCGGAGATGGTCCTGCCGGGCTACCCGCCCGAGGACCTGCTGCTCAAGCCGTCGTTCATCGCCGCGGTGATCGAACGCACCCGCGCGCTGCTGCCGCACACGCTCGGCATGACGGTCGTGGTCGGCAGCGTCGAGCGCGACGTGGACCTCTACAACGCCGCGGTCGTGATGCACGACGGGCGCTGGGCGGGCACCGCGCGCAAGCGCTACCTGCCCAACTACGGCGTGTTCGACGAGAACCGCTACTTCACGCCCGAGCGCGAGACCCGGGTGTTCCGCCGCGGCGACGTCGTCTTCGGCGTCACCGTGTGCGAGGACATCTGGATCGCCGGCGGCCCGGCCGAGGAGCAGGCCATCCACGGCGGCGCCGAGATCATCCTCAACCTGAGCGCCTCGCCCTACCACGCGGGCAAGGCCGACGAGCGGCGGCGCATGATCGCGACCCGCGCGGCGGACAACCTCGCGGTCGTCGGTTACGTGAACCTGGTCGGCGGGCAGGACGAGGTGGTGTTCGACGGCGCGAGCCTGGTGCTCGACGAGCGCGGCCGGGTGCTGGCCGAGGGCGCGATGTTCGAGGAGGACCTGGTCGTCGCGGACCTCGACCTCGACGAGGTCTTCAACGCCCGGCTGCACGACACGCGCCTGCGCAAGGAGCGCCAGCTCGCGGGCGGCGGGGCGCTGCCGTGCGTGGAGCTGCCGCCGGCCGCCGCCCCGGCCGCCCGGCCCGCGCTCGCGCCGCGGCCGCCGCACCGCGACCCCGCCGACGCCGAGGAGATCTACCGCGCGCTCCTGCTCGGCACGCGCGACTACGTGCGCAAGAACGGCTTCGACACCGTCGTGCTCGGGCTCTCGGGCGGCATCGACTCGGCGCTGACCGCCTGCGTCGCCGCCGACGCGCTCGGGCCCGCGCACGTGGTCGGGGTCTCGATGCCGTCCGTCTACACCTCGCGCGAATCGCTCGAGGGGGCCGACGAGCTGGCGCGCCGGCTCGGCATCCGGCTGCTCACGGTGCCGATCCGCGAGCTGGCCGAGGGCTACGACCGCGCGCTCGCGGAGCTGTTCGCCGGCCGCGAGCCGGACCTGACCGAGGAGAACCTGCAGGCGCGCATCCGCGGCAACACGCTGATGGCGCTGTCGAACAAGTTCGGGTGGATGACCGTGACGACCGGCAACAAGAGCGAGACCTCGGTCGGCTACAGCACGCTCTACGGCGACACCGCCGGCGGCTTCGCGGTGCTCAAGGACGTCTACAAGACGCAGGTGTACGAGCTGTCGCGCTGGCGCAACACGCAGGGTGA
The DNA here is from genome assembly GCA_964619155.1 of uncultured bacterium. Classification (GTDB taxonomy): domain Bacteria; phylum Eisenbacteria; class RBG-16-71-46; order RBG-16-71-46; family RBG-16-71-46; genus CAIXRL01. The sequence continues at coordinate 19,771 of CAZUEM010000032.1, read as the reverse complement.
CGCGATCCCGGAGCACACGCTGACCCGCGCGCCGAGCGCCGAGCTGCGGGCGAACCAGACCGACCAGGACTCGCTGCCGCCCTACGACGTGCTCGACGCGATCCTGCGGCTCTACGTCGAGGAGGACCGCTCGGTCGCCGAGATCGTCAAGCTCGGCCACGACGAAGCGACCGCGCGCCGCGTCGCGCGGCTCGTGGACCTCGCCGAGTACAAGCGCCGCCAGAGCCCGCCGGGGATCAAGATCACGACCCGCGCGTTCGGCAAGGACCGCCGGCTCCCGATCACGAATCGCTGGCGGGGCTGACCGCGGCTCCGGCGGCCGCACCGGCCGGGCGGCGGAACACGCCGCGGGCGAGGAACGCCACCACCGCCATCGCGCCGAGCGCGAGCGCCGCGGCCGCGAAGTAGGGCGCCCCGGGCAGGAACGGGCGCGCGTCCTCGCGCGTGAAGCGCTCGAACGCGCCGGTCAGCAGCGGCGGGCCGAGAATCGCCGCCGTGCTCTGCAGGCTCGCGACGCCGCCCTGCAGCTCGCCCTGCTCGTCGGCGGCGACGATGCGCGAGAGCGTCGAGTTCATGGACGGGAACACCAGCCCCTGCAGCGCGGCGACCGCGAGGATCGCGTACACCATCCAGCCGTGCGTGGCGAGCGCGTTGCCCGCGAAGCCGGCGACCCCCAGCGCGAGGCCGATCAGGATCGCGCGCCGCTCGCCGATCGCCGGGATCAGCCGCCGCGACACGAAGGCCTGCCCGAGCGCCATGAGCAGCCCGGAGTAGGCGAGGGAGAGCCCCACCGCGGTCTCGCCCCAGCCGAAGCGCAGCCGGGTGAAGAACGCCCACGTCGAGGGATAGGCCTGGTGGGCGAGCATCCACAGGAACCACGCCGCGAACAGCGGCCGCGCGGCGCGGTGCCGGGCGAGCGAGGCGAGCGTGCCGAGCGGGTTCGCGCGCGCGAGCGTGAACGGCCGCCGCCGCCCGGGCGGCAGCGATTCGGGGAGCAGGAACCAGCCGGCGAGCGCGTTGAGCAGCGCCAGGCCGCCGGCGACGAAGAACGGCACGCGCACCCCGATGCCGCCGAGCACGCCGCCGAGCGCGGGCCCGACCACGAAGCCGAGCCCGAACGCCGCGCCCACCAGGCCGAAGTTCTGGGCGCGCCGCTCGGGCGGCGTGATGTCGGCGATGTACGCGCTCGCCGGCACGAAGCTCGCCCCGGCCACGCCGGCGATCGCGCGGCTCGCGAACAGCCAGCCGATCGTGGGCGCGAGCCCCATGACGATGTAGTCGAGCCCGAACGCGACGAGGCAGGCGAGCAGCACCGGCCGGCGCCCGAAGCGGTCGCCGAGCCCGCCCATCACCGGCCCGAACAGGAACTGCATCACCGCGAACGAGCCCATGAGCAGGCCGCCCACGCGGGCGGCCTCGCCGAGCGGAACGTGCGCGAGCGTGGTGATGAGGTCCGGCATCACCGGCATGATGATGCCGAAGCCGATGACGTCGATGAACAGCGTCGCGAGGACGATGGCGAGCGCGCGCCGTTCGTGGGCCTGGTCCAAGGGGTCTCCGTGCCGCGAGGCGCGGCGTTCCGGCGCGATCCGCCGGGGGATGGAGGCCCGGCCCGGTCGCGGGAGGCGCACCTTAAGGGCCTGCCGCCCGCGCCGCCAGCGCCGCGAGCCCCGAAGCCGAAGCGCCCGGCCCCGCGAACGGGACCGGGCGCCGGCGATGCGGACCGCCGGGCTACTTGCCCGCGGAAACCACGGCGATGAGCGCGCCGCCGTCCACGCGGAAGTTGTACGCGCCCGAGCCGAGCGCGTAGAGATCGAAGCGGCCGTCGCCCTTGATCTCCGTGATCAGCGCCTGCCGGCCGCTGAAGAGCGCCGCCGACTTGTTCCAGTCCACCTGGACCGAGCCGTTGGCCGGAACCGCGAGCGGGCCCCAGAGCTTGACGCCCGCGTTCTTGACGGCCGTCTCGGTCGTCAGCGGCGCGCCGGGGCTCGCGACCATCCACACCTCGACGTTCGTCGCCGTCCCGGTCAGGTTGGTGACCTTGCCGACGAGCGCGAGGTCCACGACGTCCTTCAGCTCGTCCTTGTGATCCGCGTACTCGCTCACCTCGTTGAGGTCGATGGGCACGCCGGCGAGCGTCGTCGGCGAACTCACGGTGAGCGGGTCGAGACCGAACTGCGAGAACCTGGCCGTGACCACGAACTGGCCCGAGACCAGCATGCAGCCCGTGGCCGTGAGGGCCGCGAGGGCCGCGACGGGAAGCCAGAGACGGAAGTTCCTCATGGGTCGTGCGCCTCCTTTCAGGGCATGCTGAACAGCGCGTAGGAAGCGCCGAGGGTGACGTTGCCGAACTTGCGCGAGGCCTCGCCGTCGGCGACGACCTGCAGCTCGCCGCGCAGGTGCACGGTCAGCTTGGGCATCGGCGAGATGCCGAGGCCGAGGCCGCCGTTGAAGGTGGTGAAGCTGTCGTCCGCGCCCGAGCGCTCGAGCTTGGTGCTGCCGATGCCGACGAACGGGTAGAACTGGACGGGGCCGCCCATCGTGAGCATGGCGTTGACGCCGAACGCGGTCGCGTCGAAGCCCTCGCGCGTGTAGGTCACGTTCTCGATCTCGACGTCCTTGTCGCCCAGCGACGACGACGCGAAGTACGGTTCGGCCGTGAAGAGCGGCACGAGCTTGACCGGGAAGCGCAGGCCGAACATCGCGCCCTGCGCGACGTCCTCCTGCACGACCGGGATGCTCACGCCCGCGAAGGCGCCGGCGCCGATGCTGCCGGCGCTCGCGACGCCGGCCGAAAGCGCCAGCAGCGCGACGGTGAGCGCGATAGCACGCTTCATGGGTGAATCCTCCTGTGGGGATCTGGCCGCGCCGCGCCGGCCGCGGGGAGAACGGGGTTCGGGGGAGGCGCGAAGGTACGGGCGCGTCCCCGGCGCGGGCAAGAGCCGCTTCGGGAGCTACCGGAGGGTCTGCACGACCCGTACCGTCGCGCCGCAATACCGCCCGAGCAGCCCGGCGACGCGCTCCAGCATGGTCGAGAGGTCCTCGCCCGGGCGCCCGAGCGGCCGGTACACAATGACCAGCAACGCGTTGGTCGCGTCGGTCACCTGCGTGCGCGCGGAGTCCGACGTCGGTGCGCCAAATGCCCCCTCGTCGTCGGCCAGCAGCGGCCGGCCCTCGAGGTTCACGCGCGCCTTGCGAATTCCGTCGTAGCCCTCGCCTTTTCGCCCGAGCCGGGCGAACACCGGGCCGCGCAGGGTCGCGCGGTCGTAGAGCCCGAGCGGGAACTGGTGCTCGAGCGACGCGAGGTTGCAGACGTCCACGATCGGGTGGATGGACGGCAGGTCCTGGCCCTTCAGCACGCGGCGCAGCAGGGCCTCGCTCGAGGGACGCGTCTTGGTCGGGTCCACGCCGAGCCGGTGGAACATCGTGCGGTTCTCGGCGACGCCGGGGATGTCGCCGGCCAGGCGGGTCGCGTATCGGGACCGCATGCGGGCGACCACCTCGTCGCACTCGCGGCGGAAGTCCGCGGGCAGCGGCTCCGCGCGGACACCGTCGGCTTCGAGCCAGCCGAGCGTCAGCACGCCTCGCAGCGCGGCGTCGATGTCGATCAAGGCGCCGGACGTGCGCGCGAGGGGCACCGGCTCCTCCTCCACGTGTCCGCACTCCGGGACTCCGGCGGCGGACCGGCCGCGGCGCGCGTGTCGGGCGCTCGTATCGGCTCGGCGCGATCGCCGGGAACGACGGTCTCAGGTGCGGGCGGCGGGAATTCCCTTTCCGACCCAATGTGCGGGAACGACGCGGACGCCGTCCCATCATTGCGGCCTAAACTCATGTCATCGCCGCCCGCCGGTACCCGAGTCCAATCGAGAGGATGCGCGCGAGGCCTACGCGCGCGATTCCACCGGCGCCTGCGCTGCGACTGCTGCTCCGTTCGATTCGCAGCGTTGCGGTGAAGCGTGCGCGCACCATAGGCGCAGTTCGCGCGGCGCGCAAGCGAATCCTCCCCGCGCGCGCGACGAAAACGCCGCGCGAGCGCATTCGCGCGACGCGCGCGGCGCGAGGCGCGACGCGCGCGGCGCCGACGCACGAACGATGCCGACGCGCGACGCGCACGTCACACGAAACCGCGCCGCGCGGGACGAAACGCGAACGCCGTCCGCGAGGGACGGCGTTACGTCATCGGCGTTGCGGCCGCGGGATGGCGTCGTCAGGAGACGCTCGCCGCCTCGTTCGCGGGCGGCAGGCGCCGCGCGATCGTCTCGACGCGCCAGCGGCGGCCCGCCTCGTTCGCCAGCTCGACCTCTTCGCCCACGCGGCGCCCGACGAGCGAGCGCGCGATCGGCGCCTGGAACGAGATGACGTTGTCCCCGAGGTGGTGCTCGCCGTCGCCGAGGATCCAGAACGAGCGCCGCTCGTCGCCGGCCGCCAGCACGATCTCGGTGCCGAGGCCCGCGACGCCCTCGCGGTACTCCGCGTCCTCGACGAAGCGCGCCCGCGTCAGCCGCAGCTGCAGCGAGGCCGCCTGCTTCTGCGCGTTCGCCTGCTTGAGCTTGGCCGAGTGGTACTCGGCGTTCTCCTTGAGGTCGCCCAGCTCGCGCGCCTTCTGGATCGTGCGCGGGATCGTGGTCTTCAGCTCGCGCTCGATCGCCTCGAGCTCGGCGTGCAGCTTCGTCCACGTCGCGCGCGTCATGACCGGGACGTCGAAGTCGTCGGCCTGCGAGCCCACCTGGCTGAAGAGCTTCTCGTTCTTCTTCTGCCGGTGGTCGAGCACCCAGTGCTTCTCCTCCGGCAGGCCGAAGCGCGCGATCGCGTCGAGCACCGGGAACAGGTAGCGGTCGCTCGAGCGCCACTGCCGCACGAGCACGCGGATCTTGAGGATGTCCTCGTTGTGGATGGGCACGAGCGCGAGCATGCGCTCGAACGCGCCGTCCTTCTCGAGCCAGCGCAGCACCTTCTCGGCGGTGGACGGCTTGGGGCGCTCCTCGATCAGCTGCAGCGACGCGAACAGCAGCCGCCATGCGTCCTCGGGCGGCGACTCGGCCTCGAGGTCCTCCTCGACCATGCGCAGCACGGCCGCCGGGTACTCGAGCGCGCGGTCGAGCATCGCGCGCCGCAGCTTCGCGTTGCCGGCCTCGTCGAGCTGCGCCCGGTCCTTCTCGGCCTCGTCACGGACGGCGGAGAAGCGCGAGTCGAGCGCGGACAGGATCGCCTCGGCCTCGACGCCCGCCGTGCGCGAGTCGGCCAGCAGCGCGAGCTGCTCCTCCTCGGTGGTGAGGTCGGAGATGCCGAGGCCGCGCGACCACAGCTCGCGCAGCACCGCGATCCACTCGTCGCGGCGCCCGGGAGACCAGCGCGCGAAGTAGAGCCCGGCGCGCGCGCGGTCGGCGCGGTCGCCCTCGTCGTCCCGCATCGTCTTCTCGATGAAGCGCCCGAAGCGGCCCTGCAGCGGCGCCTCGAGCTTCGGGTGCTGGGCCAGGAACTTCTTGATGACGCCGAGGTTGTATTTCGCCGGCTTGCGCACCTCGTAGGGCGGCAGCGGGGCGCGGTCCTCGGCCGCGGCGCCCTCGGGCGCGAGGCGGTAGACCTGCTCGAACGCGCGCGAGTGGTCGATGCGCGGGTCCTTCTCGCAGGCCGGCTTCGCCTTGCGCCAGAACACCGTCCACTCCTTCGCGGGCACGAGGTCGGAGCCGATGAGGAACAGCTTGAGGCGGCTCGCGTCGGCCTGGCCGCCGAGCGCCTTGAGCGCGCCCACGACCATCGAGCCATGCTCCTCGGTCATCAGCCGCTTCACCTCGGCGGGGTTCGCGAACCGCAGCAGGCGCAGGTCGTCCTCGGCCACCGGGTTCAGCGTCCGCTTCGCGGCGGCGTAGGGCATCCTCTGGCCCTTCACCTTGATGAAATCCACGACCACGGCCTCGGTGTCGTTCGAGACGATCCGGCCGGGGCCGAAGCCGTCGTGCAGCACGCCGCGCCCGGGCGCGAGCGCCGCGATCGCGTCGAACGCCTCGACCGCCGCGGCGAGCGGCGTGTCGCCGCCCTCGAGCCCGCTCTGCGCCACCGCCGCGCCGGCGTCCGGCATCGTCGCGCCGGGGCCCTGCCGCAGCGCCTGCGTGATCGCGGCGCGGAACGGCTCGGCGGCCTCGGGGCCCTTCGCGACGGCGGCCGTGGCGATCACCCGGCGCAGCGGCTCGAGCGCAGCGCCCGCGCGCTGCTGCTTCGCGAGCCCGCCGACGACGATCTCGGCGAGCTGTTTCGCCTCCTTCAGCGCGCCCTGCGTGGCGACCACGGGCAGGGTCTGCGCCACCTGGACGAGGCCCTCGTGGTCGTCGTGCTCGACGAACTCGAGGGCCGCCTCTTCGAGCCCGTTCCAGCGCTGCTCGGCCGCGAAACGCGGGGCCAGCTCGGCGAGCAGCGCGCGCCGGTCGTCGCCCTGGCCGGCGTCGCCGAGCCGCTGCGCGAGCAGCAGCGCGAGCTCGAGGTCGTCGGGGTTGATCCCCCACGCGCGCGAGAGCGCGTCGATGCGCTCGGGGTCCCGGCCGAGGCCCTCGTGGGCCTGCACGAGCAGCCGCGCCGCGGCGTGCGTCTGCAGAAGGGCGAGCGAACGCTCGGCGATCGCCGCCAGCGGCTCCCACTGCTTCTTCGCCGCGACCTTCTCGCCGAGGTGCAGCAGCGTCTGCTGCGCGCGCTCGACCTCGCCGTTCAGGGCGCAGACGGCCGCCAGCAGGTACGAAACGCCCCACGCGGCATCGGGCTGCTTGAGGCGGTTGCCCAGCTCGTCGCGCACCGAGGTCAGGCGCTTCTCGGTCTGGGCGTCGTGCGCGAGGGCCTCGAGTTGCTCGCGGGTGGCCGGGGACAGGTCGGAGCCGATCTCCCCGCGAAGGACGGCGGGCAGGACGTCGCGAACGGGCATGGTCCCTCGAAATGCGGAAGGTTCGGTTGGCGAAAGGGGCAGGGAATATCGCCCACGCCGCGCGGGCGCGCAAGCCGCGCCCCGGGCGGCCGAATCGCGTTCGCGCCGCGGCTGGCGCGGGCGCGAACGACGCCGCGCCGGCGCGCGCCGCCCCCCGGCCGGGCCCGGCGGGCGTTGCGCCCGTGGCGGCCGCGCGGCTAGGCTGCGGGCGGCATGAAGATCTACACCCGCACCGGCGACGACGGCACGACCGGCCTGCTCGGCGCCGGCCGCGTCGCCAAGCACGACGCCCGCGTCGAGGCCTACGGCAGCGTGGACGAGCTCAACGCCGTGCTCGGCGTGGCGCGCGCGCTCGATCCCGCGAAGCTCGTGGACGGGCCGCTCGCGCGCATCCAGGTCACGCTCTTCCAGATCGGCGCCGAGCTGGCGGCGTCGGACCCGAGGATGCTCGCCGCGCTCGCGCGCGTCTCGGACGGCGACGTGGCCGAGCTCGAGGCGCTCATCGACCGCCTCGAGGCCGAGCTGCCGCCGCTCACGCGCTTCATCCTGCCGGGCGGCACGCCGCTGGCCGCGCACCTGCACCTCGCGCGCACGGTGTGCCGGCGCGCCGAGCGCCGCGTCACCGCGCTCGCCGCCCGCGAGGCCGTCGAGCCGCGGCTCGTGCGCTGGCTGAACCGCCTCGCCGACCTGCTGTTCGTGATGGCGCGCTGGGTCAACGCGCGCGAGGGCGGCGCCGAGACGACGTGGGGCGGATCGCGCGAGGGCTGAACCGTCCGCGTTTCGGCCCTTGCCTTTCGGCCCGGGCCGTGCCCATAATCCCGCCCGCAAGCCTGCCCTGTCTGGAGGAGTGCTTCATGCACCGGAAGCAGCGCGATGACGCGCCCGGTCTCTCCTCCCGCAACGTCCTCCTCGCCGTCGCCGTGTCGCTGGCGCTCGCCGCGCCCGCCCTCGCCGACGTGACGCTGAAGGAGAAGACGGTGTCGTCGGGCCTCGCCGGATTCGGGAACGGAACGAGCGAGCGCACCTTCGTGATCGCGGGAGACAAGAGCCGCAGCGACGACCAGTTCACCTACACCGGCCGGTTCAAGACCCTGGCGGGTGGCGGAAAGCCCCGTTCGAGCGCGGAGATCGTGCGCCTCGACCGGGAGGTCGTCTGGTCGCTGGACCCGCAGAAGAAGCAGTACACCGAGATGACGTTCGCCGAGATGCGGGCGCTCATCGAGGCGGGCGCGGCCGAAGCGCGGGCCGGGATGGAAGAGCCCGGGAACGCGCGGGCGAAGGACGTCGAGACCACCTACAAGGTGGACGTCCAGCGCACGGGAAAGAAGGACAAGGTCAACGGCTTCGACGCCGAAAACGTGGTCGTCCGGATCACGGCGACCGCGAAGGACACGAAGGAAGGCGGCTCGGGCAGCTACACCATCACGCTGGACCAGTGGCTGTCCACGCAGGTTCCCGGCCAGGCCGAGTTGACGGCCTTCTACCGCCGGTACGCGGAGAAGATGGGCTTCGACCCGCAGGCGCGGAACCAGTTCGCGGGCCTGATGGCGCAGTACGGCGACGCGCTCAAGCAGGCCGCCGAGAAGCTGAAGGACCTGAAGGGCTACCCGGTGCGCAGCACCGTGACGCTGACCCTCGGCGCGGAACTCACGCCCGAGCAGCGGGCCCAGATCGAGAAGTCGCGCGCCGAGGCGAACGCCAAGCGCGCGGAAGAGAAGACGAAGCAGGAAGCGAAGGAAAACGACGAAGCGAAGGCGGAGGCGGCCGGTTCGCTCGCCAGCGGCAACGTGGGCGGGGCGATCGGCGGCTTCCTCGGGCGCAAGCTCGGCAAGTCGGCCGAGAAGAAGGCCGAGGCTTCCGCGTCGTCGCAGGGTTCCGGAAGCGGGACCCCGGGCGGGTTCACGTCCACGACCGATCTCGTGAGCATCACCACGGGCGCGGCGGGCGCGGGCTTCGACGTTCCTTCGGACTTCAAGAAGGTCGAGCGCAAGGACAAGTGACCCCGGACGCGTGAGCGGCCGGCCGCGCGAGGAGCGCGGCCCCGCGCGCGTCGGACGCGCTCGCCGAGACATTCACTCGCGGCAACCGTGGCGGACGTGCGCCCGGACCGCGGCAGTCCCAACCCCGGCGCACGGCGACGTGCGCGCGGAAGGATCCTCGATGAGACCACGCCGTCGCCGTCCGCGCGGCCCGCGTCCCGAAGTGCCGGGCGCTGCCCCCGAAGCGCAGTCCGGAGAAGCCAACGTGAACGAGTACCAGGAGCAGCCCGACATGGGCGGAGACGAGGGAGCGCCCGAGGTCGAGGACGCCGGCGGCGAGCCGGCGGGCGGCCCCGCGGGCGACGACGGCGGACCCGGCGGGGACTACCGCCAGGGCCGGCGCCGGCGGCGCCGCCGCGGGCGCGGCGGCCAGCGGCCGAACGGGCCGGGACAGCCGCAGGGCCAGCCCGGCGGCGGGTTCCAGCAACAGGGCATGAACGGCCAGGACCGCCGGGGCCGGCGGCGCCGCCAGCGCAGCGGGGGCGGCGGGGGCGGCGGGCAGCCGCAGCGCCGCCGCGGCGGGCTCGAGATCCTCAAGGACCTGCAGCAGCGGGGCGCCGCGCTCGACCCGTACGAGCGGCTCGTCCTCGAGCTGCCCGCGGGCCAGGGCAACCCGCCCTACGGCGACCGCATCACCGGCCGCGCGATCGACCTCATCGCGCCCATCGGCCGCGGGCAGCGCTGCCTGCTCGTCGCGCCGCCCAAGGCGGGCAAGACGCGCATCCTGCAGGCCATCGCCGCCTCGGTCGCGCACAACCACCCGGACGTCAAGGTGTACGCGCTGCTGGTGGACGAACGCCCCGAGGAAGTCACGGACTTCAAGCGCAACACGCCGGCCGAGGTCATCGCCGCCTCCAGCGACATGACCGTGGACGAGCACATCGAGACCGCCGAACGCGCGATGGAGCAGGTCGCGCAGCAGGTGATCGAGGGCAAGGACGTCTTGCTGCTGCTCGACTCGATCACGCGCCTCGCCCGCGCCTACAACGCCGCGGCCGGCAACAGCGGCCGCACGATGTCGGGCGGCCTCGACTCGAACGCCATGCAGGCGCCGCGGCAGATCTTCGGCGCCGCGCGCAAGATCGAGGACGGCGGCTCGCTCACGATCATCGGCACCGCGCTCGTGGACACGGGCTCGCGCATGGACCAGATCATCTTCGAGGAGTTCAAGGGCACCGGAAACTCCGAGATCTTCCTGTCGCGCGAGCTGGCCGAGCGCCGCATCTACCCGGCCATCGACATCCCGAAGAGCGGCACGCGCAAGGAGGAGAAGCTCATCGCCCCGGACCTGCTGAACACGTTCCAGGCGCTGCGCCGCATCCTCGTGGGGATGCCGCCGCAGGAGGCGATGCTCAAGCTCACCGACCGGCTCAACAAGACGAAGACGAACCAGGACTTCTTCAACCTGGTGCGCGTCGGCGAGAGCTAGCCGCGCCGCGAGGCGAAAGCGCGAGGCGCCGCACCCGCGAGGGCGCGGCGCCTTTCGCGTGCCGGGCCGCCCGCCGCGCGGGGCTACTTGCCCGCCCCCGCCTTCGCCATCGCGGCCTTCAGCTCGCGCGCGTACCCGAGCACGAGGTCGAAGCGGCGCACCTCGCCCTCGCCCTCGGAGCGGCGCAGCACGAGCAGCGAGCCGTCCGGCAGGACCGTGAAGCGGTCGGCGCCCGACATCCACGGCGCGAGGTCGAAGCGTTTCACCGCGTCCGCGACCTCGAGCGCCGGGGAGACGCGCGAGGCCATCACGGCCTTCGCGCGGTTGGCCCACAGCAGCGTGCCGGCGTCGGCCCAGATCGGCCGCGTGCCGAACCCGCGCGAGACGGGCGCGGGCGGCCCGGCGGTTCCGTCGGGCCGCAGCGCCGCCACCACGACCTCGGCGCCGCCGTGCTCGTCGGAGAGGTACGCGATCATCCGCCCATCGGGCGAGATCGCACCGTCATACACGTTGAAGGCCTCCTTCGCGACGTCGCTCGGAGCGGCGGGCTCGCCGGAGAGCGGGAGGCGGCGCAGGCTCGCGCGCCGGTCCTCGTACCGCCCCACGAGTAGCGCGCGCCCGTCCGGGTACCAGCCGAGAAGCTCGTCGGTGTCCGAGAGACCGCGCGAGGCGAGGACGCGACGAGGCGCCGCGCTGCCGTCCACCGGCTGCACCCAGATGCCGGCGGTGGAGTCCACCCCCTGCCGCACCCACGCCAGCGTCCGGCCGTCGGGCGAGAAGGCCGGGCTCGAGCAGTCCTCGCCCGGGGCGGCGGCGAACCGGCGCGCGCCGGGGCGCCCGCGCTCGACCAGCAGCACCTCGTAGGAGCCGCTGCCGGGCGGCACCGCGACCACGGCCGCGAGGCGTCCGTCGGGCGAAACCTCGGGCGCGTGCTCGAACAGCCGCTCCTCTCTGCTCCACGGTTCGAAGCGCCCGTCGGGGTGCGCGATCCCGAGGCTGCGCAGTCCCGAACTTCCGCTTCCGAGCAGGAACCCGAGGTGGCCCTGCGGCGACGCCCACACGGGCGAGTGCCCCCACGCCTCGTTCGTCAGCAGGCCCTGCATCACGGGCACCGGCCGGGCGGCGAGCCGGCGGCGCTTCGCGTCCCATGGCGCCGCGAGCAGCGTCGAGCCGCGCGTCATGAGCAGCACGCCGCCCGGCGCCAGGTTCGGGGAGTTCGCGTCCGGCTCGAGGATCACGACACGGCCGGCGTCGAGTTCGAGGACGCCCACGCTCTCGGTCCAGCCGTTCGCACCGAAGTAGCCGGTGGCGATCAGCACGGTGCGGCCGTCGGGCAGCGATTCCCTCATGTCGAGGAACGCCAGGTCGTGCTCGCACGAGAGCGGCTTCCACGCCGGCCCGCCCGTCGCGCCCGGCTCGAGGACCGCGAACTGCTCCTGGCCGCGCCTGATCACCGCGATGCGGCCGTCGGGAAGGACCTCCCAGCTGCCGTACGCCTCGTCCCAGGGCAGCACGCGCGCCGGCGGCGCGGAGCCGTCCACCGGCATGCGCACGAGCTCCGTCTGGCGCGCGCCCGTGGCGACGGGCCGCACCGCGTAGAGCCAGCTCCCGTCCTGCGAGAGGTCCCAACCCTGGACGCCCTCGCTGCCCGGCACGATCCGCCAGTCGAACGAATCGAGCGCCCGCCGGTGCACCGCGCGCGCCGCCCGGGCGTCGCCTTCCCGCGGCGTGGCCGAGGCGTAGATCGCGCGGTCGTTCCCGCGCCCGAACATGATCGCGTTCATCACGAGTCCGTCCGGCACCGCGGCCGAGAGTCTCGGCGCCGGGCCGCCGCCGGGGGCCAGGGTTCCGCGCAGCGCCCAGCCGCCCGCGAGCGCCGCGAGCGCGAGCGCGACGGCGGCGGCGGGCCACCACGCCGGCAGCCCGCGCGGCCCCTCGCCCGCCTCGGCCTTCCCCGAGGCGAGCGCGGCGAGCGCCGCGTCGATCTCGAGGCGCGCGTCGCCCATGTCGCGCAGCCGCTGCTTCGCGTCCTTCTCGAGGCAGCGCCGCAGCAGCTCGCGCACGCGGCGCGGCGTGCGCGCGGGCAGCGCGTCCCAGTCGGGCTCGCGCTCGAGGATGCGGGCGATGGTGTCGCTCACGGTCTCGCCCGCGAAGAGCTGGCGGCCGCTCAGCATCTCGAACAGCACGGCGCCGAACGCCCACACGTCGGCGCGCCGGTCCACCGCCCGGCCGCGCGCCTGCTCGGGCGCCATGTACGCGGCGGTGCCGAGCAGCACGCCGGCCTGCGTGCCGACGCTCATGGTCGGCGACTGGGTGACCTGCGACGACGCGGGCGATCCCTCGTCGGGCGCCAGCGCCTTGGCGAGCCCGAAGTCGAGCACCTTGGCCGAGCCGTCGTGGGTGAGCTTCACGTTCGCGGGCTTCAGGTCGCGGTGCACGATGCCGCGCTCGTGCGCGTACTCGACCGCCTCCGCGACCTGGCGCGCGAGCGCCAGCGCCTCGGCCGGCGCGAGGGCGCCGTGCTGCTGCAGCCGCTCGGCGAGCGTCTCGCCCTCGACCAGCTCCATGACCAGCGCGGGCGCGCCGCCCGCGTCCTCGAGCCCGAGCACCGCGGCGATGTTCGGGTGGCTCAGCGAGGCGAGCAGGCGGCCCTCGCGCTCGAAGCGCGCGCGCCGCTCGGGGTCGGCCGCCAGCGCCGCGGGCAGCACCTTGACCGCGACGTCGCGCGAGAGCCGCGGGTCGCGCGCGCGCCACACCTCGCCCATGCCGCCGGCGCCGAGCGGTGAGACGACTTCGTAGGGGCCGATCCGCGTGCCGGGGGCGAGGCTCATCGGGTCTCCGCAAGGAGGAGGAACGGATACGGGACGCGGCAGGGTAGCCCGCCCGCGTCCCGAATCTCCATACCGAATCGTGGCCGGCCGCCGCGGACCCCTATGCCCCGCTCGCGCCCGGCCCGCGCAGCGCGCGCAGCAGCAGGCCGTGGCCGAAGAGTTGCGCCGTCAGCGCCACCAGGATGGCCGGCGCCGCGGGGAGGTCCCACTGCACCGAGGCGAGGAGCCCGGCCGCGCACGCGACGAAGCCGAACACCCAGCCGACCGCGAGCGCGACCGCCGTCCGCGGCGACGCCATCACGCCCGCCACGGCCGGGATCACGAGCAGCCCGAAGACCAGCAGCACGCCCGCGATCTGCACGCTCGAGGTGACGACGAGCCCGAACGTGGCGTAGAAGAGCAGGTCCCAGAGGAACACGCGCCGCCCGCGGCGCGCGGCGCCCTCGGCGTCCCGCGTGATCTCGAAGAACGGCCCGCGCAGCAGCCAGTGCACGAACCCCACGGCCGCGTAGAGCGCCGCGACCCGTCCCAGGTGCGCCGGGTCGATCGTGAAGAGCGAGCCCACCAGCGTCTCCTTGAGGTGCTCGGGGCCCGACGGCGTCTTCTCGAGCACGAGGAACACCGCCGCCTGCGCGGTCGCGAACAGGATGCCGATGAACGCCTCGAGCGGCACGGAGCGGGCGCGGCCGCGCAGCCACGCGAGCAGCGCCGCGCCCACGAACGTCATGCCGAGCGCGAGCAGGTAGGACCCGGCCTCGTCGTGTTCGCGCCCGAGCACGACGCCGAGCGCCACGCCGAGCGCGGCCATCTGCGCGAGCGCGAGGTCCACGAACAGCACGCCGCGCCGCACCACGTGGTAGCCGAGGTAGGCGTGGATGCCGGCGAGGACCAGCGCCGCGAGCAGCGCGGTGCGGAAGAACGGCAGGGCCAGGACTTCGCTCATCGCGGCCCTCCCCCGGCCAGCGCGTCGAGCACGCCGGCGATGTGCTCGAGGTAGCGGCCGGGCGCGGCGTCGGCGCAGGACGCGCTCGCCGTCACCACGCGGACGCCCGCCTCGCGCGCGAGGAAGCGGCCCGCGTCGGGCGAGAAGTACGGCTCCTGCAGCAGCGTCTTCACCCGGCGCTCCTTCGCCGCGCGGACCAGCGCCGCGAGGTGGCGCGCCGTGGGCGGGATGCCCGGGACGGGCTCGACGGTGGACACGACGTCGAGCCCGAACGCGTCCGCGAGATACGACCACGAGCGGTGGTAGGTGAAGAGCGTCTTCTCCGGCAGCGCCGCCGCCCGCGCCCGGCCCCGCTCGAAGGCGGCCTGCGCCTCCCTCGCGAACGCCTCGGCGCGCGCGCGGTAGCCGCCGGCGGCGGCCGGATCGGCCTTCGCGAGCGCCTCCGCGATCGTGCGCGCGACGGTCGCGCCGTTGCGCGGGTCGAGCCAGTAGTGCGGGTTCCCCTCGGGGTGCACGTCGCCCATCGAGGCGTCCACCCGCCCCGCGGGCTTCTCGAGCGCGTGAATGCCGCGCGAGCAGTCCACGATCTCCAGCTTCGCGTTGCGCGAGCCGTCGATGATCGCGCCCGCCCAGGCGTCGAGGCCGAAGCCGACCTCGAGGTAGAGGCGGGCCCTCGCGACCCGCACCATGTGGCTCGGCAGCGCCTCGACGCGGTGCGCGTCCGAGCCGGGGCGGGCGATCGCGAACACCTCGACGGCGTCCCCGCCGACGCTCGCGGCGATGGACGCGAGGTCGGTCGTGGACGCCGCGACGCGCAGCTTCGCGGACGCCGCGCCGGGCGCGAGCAACAGCAGCACGGCGAGCGCGGCCCCGGCGAACGCCGCCCGCCTCGGGAATCGTGTGGTGGTCACGGCCGCCTCCTAGAACTGGTGGGCCTTGTGCGGGCCCATGGACCAGACGACGCGCAGCGTGAACGTGTTCACCGCCCCGGGCGCCTCGCCGCCCTCGGGCGTCGCGGCCTGGAAGCGCTCCCAGCCGGCGCGGAAGGCGGTCGTCTCCTCCATGAGCGCCAGCCCGGCGAACACTCCGAACGCGTGGTTCCACTCCGCGTCCGGATCCGCCGACTGCCATCGTTCGAACGACGCGCCGACGTTGTAGCGTGTGTCGAAGTTGTAGTCCGCGTACAGGTACGCCCCCGCGGGCTTCACGCTCGCGCGCGTCCAGGCCGCCGCGGCCTCGTCCCAGCCGGCGTCCTCGCGATCGAGCGCCAGCCATTCGCCCTGCAGGACCAGGTAGGAGCGCGGCGTGTTCCAGAGCTTGGCCTTCACGTCGGCGCCAAAGAGCGTCGTGCGCGTCGCGGCGGCGGCGTTGCCGGTGCCCTGAGTCGCGGAGAGGCCGAACTCGACGGCTGACTGCCCGCGCAGCGGCACGAACGCGGCGGCGCGCCCGAGCACGGCGGCGCGCGGCTCGCCGGCGCCGTCGTCGCCGCCGGCTTCGAGCGGGTCGTTCGGCGCGCCGGAGCTCTCGCGCTCGCGGCGGAACGAATCGCCCTGCAGCCAGTCGGCGGACAGCGTCAGGGCCGCGTCGCCCGCGGGCGCGAACCGCACCGACACCTGCGCGCCGGTCTCGTTGAACGCCTCCTCGCCGGGCAGGTACTCGGCGAGCACGCGGAAGCGCTCCGCGAACGGGTACGTGTGCGGATGCGCGGCGTTCAGGCGGCCGAAGCCGGCGCGGTATTTGCCGCCCTTGAGCGCGAGCCCGAACGGCAGGCCGCGGTTCATCGTGAAGTACGCCTCCTCGACGCCCGCTTCGCCGTCGGCCATGGCCGCGACGACGGTGCCGCGCGCGTACGGGTTGAGCGCGGCGTCGAAGTAGAGCTCGGTTTCGCCGACGTCGAGCCGGGGGCGCCTGCGGCCGGGCTCGGCCGCGTCGTCCGTCCAGCGCACGAACGGCTGGCCGAGAACGGAAATGTCGGGATTCGAGACCCCGGCGCACGCGGGCGCGGGGGCGAGCGGCGCGAGGGCGAGCGCGGCCAGTACGGCCGCCCCGCCGGGCAGGATGAAGCGCATGGTGAACCTCCGTGGGTGCACGGGATCGCGCGCGGGTCGCGCGCGGCTCTCTTCGTGGACGTGCGGGTGCGCCCGGGAGGGTGAGGCTTCGGCCCGGGCGTCAGGCCACGGGCGGCGCGCGCGGCGCGGCGAGCGCGTGCGGTGCGGCGGCGGGCGCGGCGAGCGGCGCGAGATCGTGTCCCCGCGCCGGCGCGGGCGCGGGCGCCGGGACGTCCTGCGTCTCGGCCACCAGCGCGCCGGCGTGCATGGTCGAGCAGCCGCAGGCGTGCTCGGCCGAGGAGTGGGCGCCGTCGTCGTGGGGCTCGAGCGCGTGGTGCAGCTCGTGCAGCGCCCCGCCCAGGAAGAGCGTGGCGACGAGGACGAGGGCACGGAGGGCGCGGCGGGCGCCCCAGGAGATCAACGCGTCGGGCCGCATGGGGCGGAAACTGTCACGCCCGGAAGGCGCGGGTCAACGGCCCGCGTCCCGGCGCGCGGCGCGCGGCCGCGCGCGCCGTCACGCCTCCTTCGACCAGCGCACCAGCTCGGGCAGGGTCAGTTCCTTGCCGTACATGAGCATGGCGACCCGGAACGCCGTGCCCGCCGCCTTGCGCATGTACCAGGCGGCGGCGGCCAGCAGCACCAGCCCCAGGCCGACCTCCCACAGGTGCGCGCCGCCCATCGCGACCCGGATCGGCATGAGCGTCGGCGAAAGCGCGGGGACCTGGCTCAGCACCCGGACCCAGCCCGCCTCGGGCTGCTCGATCGCGGCTTCGAGGAAGAACATCGGCAGCAGCGGAAGGAAGATCAGGTAGGCCTGCAGCTTCGAGGTGGACTGCAGGTCCTTCACCGTCGCCAGCACGAGCGCGAACAGCGAGACGAAGAACACGAAGCCGAGGAGCAGGTAGAGCGTGAAGACGGCGAGCGTCCACGGGTTCACCGCGGGCGGCAGTTGCCAGGACAGGAGCGCGATCGCGGCGATGCCCGCCCCGGTCCACAGCACCGGTTGGGCCAGGCCGATGATCGTGTACGCGACGATCTTGCCGTCGATCCACGACTGCGGGCGGATGGCCGAGACGATCACCTCGGTGACGCGCGACTGCTTCTCGGCGGTGATGCCGACGGCCAGGTAGATGTTCGTGCCGAAAACCGCCGCGAGCAGCAGCACCGCCATCACCATCGCGGCCGCGGCGTCGCCGCGGCTGGTTCCCGAGCCGGGCTCGGCCACGCGTTCGGTCGTGGTGACCGAGTCGGTCAGGGCGGCGAACTCGGCCGCCGTCAGCGGGCGGCCGGCGGCGCGTTCGAGCCGCGCCAGCGTGACGACGTGGCGCGACACCGCCGCGCGCCACGACGGCCGTTCGCGCTTGACCACGAACTCGATCCGGCCGCCGCGCGCGAAGTCGGCGGGCAGGATCACCGCCCCGAGCGGCTCGCCCCGGCGCACGGCCTTCGCCAGCGACTCGGGCCGCGAGGCCGCCCCGCGCGGCGTCGTCCACCGGTAGCCCGCCAGCGCGGGCAGCGAGTCGCCCGTCGCCTGGCCGCGCTCGTCGAGGCGTACGACCGCTACCGTGCGCACGCGCTTCGCGTCGCGCTCCTTGAACCAGCCGACCGCGAAGCCCGCGCCGAGCATGAGCACCGGCACGAGCAGCGTCGAGACCACGAAGTCGGTGCGCATGAGCATGCGCTTGATCTCCCAGCCGGCGACCGGCACCCACTCCCGGAAGTGGCTACGCACGCGCCGCCCCCTCGCCCGTGACCGCCGCCGCGCCGCGCACCGCGCGGACGTAGATCTCGTGCAGCGACAGCTCGCTGGTCGCGACGCGTTCGATCCGCCACGCCGCGGACAGCTCGCGCAGCAGCGGGCCCAGGTCGGCGCCGTCCGCCAGCGCGAGCTCGAGCCGGACGCGCCCGTCGGGCCCCGTTTCGGCGCGCCACTCGGCGCCCGGCAGCGCGCGCGCCACCGCGCGGCCCGGGTCCTCCGCCGGACCGTCCGCGGGCCTCAGGTCGAGCCGCACCTCTTCGGCCGCGCCGCCCGCGGCCCGGCGCCGCACCTCGTCGAGCGTGCCCGACAGCAGCTCGCGGCCGCCCGCGATGAGCAGGACGCGGTCGCACAGCCGCTCGACCAGCGTCAGCTGGTGGGCCGACAGCAGCACGGCGGCGCCCTGCGCGCGCAGCTCGCCGATCAGCTGCAGGAACAACTCCTGGTTGAGCGGATCGAGCCCCGAGAACGGCTCGTCGAGCACCGCGAGGTCGGGCCGGTGCAGGACGGCGCCCAGGAACTGGATCTTCTGCTGGTTGCCCTTCGACAGTGTGCCGACCTTGACGCCGAGCCGCTCGGTGAACTCCAGCCGCTCCAGCCAGCGCCGGGCCTCGGCGCGCGCGCCGGCGCGCGTCATGCCGCGCAGCGTGCCGAGGTAGGTGAGCGTGTCCAGCAGCGTCGCGTCGTCGAACAGCCCGCGCTCCTCGGGCAGGTAGCCGACGCGGCGGCGGTCCATGCCGGCCGCGCCGCGGAACAGCACGCGCCCGGCGTCGGGGCGGGTGATGTTCATGATCATGCGCAGCGACGTGGTCTTGCCGGCGCCGTTGGGACCGAGGAAGCCGAACACTTCGCCCGCGCGCACATGGAAGCTGACGCCGCGCACGGCCTCGAGGTCGCCGAAGCGCTTGCGGATGCCGTCCACCTCGAGGACCGGTCCGCTCATCGCGCGCCCTCCATGACCGCGCCGGTTCCCGGGCCCAGTTCGGCTTCGAGCGCCGTCGCGAACGCGCGCAGGATCCCGACGCGCCGCTCCGCCTCCGCCCGCCCGGCCGCGGTGAGCATGGTCTCCGGCAGGCGGAAGAGCTTGGCCTCGAAGTGGTCGAGCGACCAGCGGGCGTCGTCGAGCGCCCGCGCGCGCGCGAAGGGGTCGCCGGGGTGGAACCAGCCGGCGCCCATGCGCACGCCGGTCGAGACGCAGCGCAGCAGGCCGATCGCGCCGAGGGCTTCGAGCCGGTCGGCGTCCTGGAGCGCGCGGCCGAGCGGGGCCTGCGGCACCGCCCCGCGCGAGAAGCTGTGGTCGCGCACGGCGTCGGCGATGCGCGCGACCGCCGCGGGCTCGAAGCCCAGCGCGGCCAGCCGCTCCGCGGCGTGCGCGGCGGCGAGTTCGCTCGCCCGGGCGCGGTCGGGCGAGTTCTTGGGCACGTGCACGGCGTCGTGGAGCAGCGCCGCGGCGACGGCCTCGCGGAAGTCCACGTCGTCCCCGCCGATCCGCAGGGTCCACGCGGCGACGCGCAGCAGGTGCGCGACGTCGTGCGTGGGGTCGGGCGGATCGAGCGCGGCGTCGCGCTCGCGCGCCTCGGCGAGCAGCGCGGCGAGCGCGGGATCGGCGGCGATGCGAGCGGGCAGGGCGGGTGCGGGACGGTCGCTCATGCGGCGCAACCTAGCGGAGCGGCGCGGGATGTGCACGGGGGAAGGCTCTGTCCGACGGTGGCGCCTGTTCGTTTGCGCGGGGCCGTCGCCGGGGACGCGGTCGCGCTCGCTCGTTTGCGCGGGGCCGTCGCCGGGGACGCGGTCGCGCTCGCTCGTTTGCGCGGG
>CAZUEM010000031.1:0-28802 GCA_964619155.1 uncultured bacterium | reverse complement strand
GCTCGCGGGCCTGGCGTTCGCGCTCGCGCGGCTCGCGCCGCGCGAGGAGCGCCCGGCGCGCGGCGCGCTGCCGTTCGCGCTCGCGTGGGCGGCCTGCGGCTGGCTGCCGCTGCTGGCGCCCGGGCTCGGCTGGCACGCCTACTACGGGCTCTTCGGCGCGCTCGGGGCCTGGCTCGCGATCGCGGCGCTCGCGCGGCCCGGCGCGCTCGCGGCCGGCGCGGTCGCGCTGCTCGCGTTCGCGGCCTCGGCGCGCGACGCGAGCCCCTCGCTCGACTGGGGCGACGCCTACTACCAGCGGCGCGCCGGCATCCTGCTCGGGACGCTGCGCGAGCGGCTGCTCGCGCTCGCGCCCGATCCCGCGCCGCACACGCGCTTCTGGTTCGTGGCGCTGCCGAACAACATCGGCTTCCTGCAGGGCGACGGACCGGCGCTGCGCACCTGGTACCGCGACACCACGCTGACCGCGGGGTTCTTCAGCGCCTGGCGGCCCGCGCCCGCCGGCGCGCCCGGCGCGGACCGCTTCTTCAAGCTGCGCGAGGGCGGGCGCTGGGTGGAACTCGTGCCGGGCCCCGAGGACGCCGCCGCGGCGCTCGCGGCGGATCCCGGCTGGGCCGCGGATCATCGCTCGCTCGGGCGCACGTTCGCCAATGCCGGGGAATGGGAGATGGCCGCGCGCGAGTTCGCCAAGGTGGCCGAGGCGCTCCCGCTCGAGGCCGACGCGGCGTACGACCTCGCGGTCTGCCACTGGCGCATGGGCGACTCGCTGTCGGCGGAGCGCTGGTTCGACGAGGCCCGCCGCCGCCCGGTCGTGAGCGAGCGGCTGCGCGAGGCGGCCCGCGAGGCCGGCATCGACCTCCGGTAGCGGGCCCGCCGGGGGGTGCGGAGCGCGCCCCGGGCGGCCGATATCTCCGGGGAGCCGCGGCCACGGAGGCCGCGCGACGGGAGGGACTCCCTTGGGCAAGCACGTCCGGTTCGACGACGCCGCCCGGCGCGCGCTGTGGCGCGGGGCCGACCAGCTCGCCAGCGCCGTGCGCATCACGCTGGGGCCGCGCGGCCGCAGCGTGGTCGTGACGCGGCTGCACGCCGGACCGACCATCACGCGCGACGGGATCGCGGTCGCTCAGGAGGTCGAACTGCCCGACCCGTTCGAGAACCTCGGCGTGCAGATGCTCCGCGACGCCGCGCTGCAGGCCGGGCAGACCGCCGGCGACGGCACCTCGACCACGACCGTGCTCGCGCACGCGATGTTCGGCGGCGGGCTCGGGGCGGTGCGCTCGGGCCGCAACCCGGTCGCGGTGCACCGCGGCCTCGACCTCGCGTGCGAGGAGGCCGTGCGCGCGCTGCGCGCGCTCGCGCGGCCGGTCGGCGGCCCGCGCGACCTCGAACGCGTGGCGCGCATCGCCGCGGGCGACCGCGCGCTCGGCGAGCTGCTCGCGCACGCGCTCGAGCGCGTCGGGCGCTCGGGCGTGGTCACGATCGAGGACGGGCGCGGCACCGACACGACGCTCGACGTCGTCGAGGGCGCGCGGATCGAGGGCGGGATCGCCTCGCCCTACTTCATCACCGACGCCGACGCGATGGAGGCCGCGGCCGAGCATCCGCTGGTCGCGGTGTTCGACGGCGCGCTCGAGCACGCGGCCGACATCGTGCCGGCGCTCGAGCACGCGGCGCGGCTCTCGCGCCCGCTGCTCGTGATCGCGGGCGACCTGACCGGCGACGCGCTCGCGGTGATGGTGGTGAACCGCCTGCGCGGGCGCGTGCCCGCGATCGGCGTGCGCGTGCCCGGGAGCGCCGCGCACCGCCGCGAGGTGCTCGACGACGTGGCGGTGCTGACCGGCGCGTCGCCGGCGGGCGCGTCGCTCGGGCGCGCGGCGGCGAAGTTCGAGCCCGGCTGGTTCGGGCGCGCCCGGCACGCCAGCGCGACGCTCGACCACGTGACGCTGCTGCAGGGCGGCGGGCGCAGCGCCGACGTCGCCGCGCGCGTCACCGCGCTCGACCGCGAGCTGGCGGCCTGCCGCCACGAGGGCGACCGCGCGCGGCTCCGGGCGCGGCTCGTGCGCCTGGGCGGCGGCGTCGGCGTGATCCGCGTGGGCGCCGTCACCGAGGTGGAGCGCGCCGGGCGGCGCGCGCAGCTCGAGGACGCGCTCGCCGCGACGCGCGCGGCGGTCGAGGAGGGCATCGTGCCGGGCGGCGGCGTGGCGTTCGTGCACGCGGCCCGCGCCGTGCGGCGGATCGACCTGGGCCCGGCGCGCAACGCCGGGCGCGACGTGCTGCTCGCGGCGCTCGAGGCGCCGGCGCGTCAGATCGGCGAGAACGCCGGCGAGGAGGGCGGCGCGTTCCTCGCGCGGCTGCGCGGCGGCGAGGGCGCGTTCGGCTACAACGCCCTCTCGGGCCGCTGGGGCGACCTGCTCGAGCAGGGCATCGTGGATCCGGCCAAGGTGGCGCGCTGCGCGCTGCAGTCGGCGGCGAGCGTCGCCGGGCTGATGCTCACGACCGAGGCGCTGGTCGTGGACGACGGGGCCGGCGAGGACTCGGCGGAAGGCCCGGCTCCCGGCGGCGAAGGCGGCGAGGACGCGGCCTGAAGCGGTCCGGGAGCGTATTCCCGGGCAACGCGTTGCGGCGGTGACCTCGCGTGGATTCGCGCGTTCAGGCGCGCCCGAGCGGCGCCGTCGCCGGAAACTCCGCGGGCTCGCCGAGCGGCGTGCCGTCCGCCAGGGCGAGCGGCCCGGCCGCGTCGTGGCGCAGCGCGGCGAGCGCGACCCAGCCGCCTTCGGGACGCGCGGCCGCGCTCGTGAGGACGCCCGCGACGGGCGCGCCGGCCGCGGTGGCGCCGGGCACGTCCTGCGGCGCGGCGGGCGGCGGGCCGTCGCCCGCGAAGCGGACGAGGCGGCGGCGCACGCTGTCGTAGGTGACGAGGCGCTGCAGCGCCTCCTGCCCGGTGTAGCAGCCCTTCGCCAGGTGCACCTCGTGCGCCAGGTTCACCTCGTAGGGGTTGAAGGCCTCGGCGATCTCGTGCGCGTGCCGCGGCAGCCCGCGCGCGATCCGCTCGTGTTCGGCGAGCGGCCCGCCCCATGTGACGCCCTCGACGGTCCACGCGAACGCGTCCGCGCGGTTTTCGATCCGCACGTCCTCGCGGAAGACGAACCGGTCCACGAACGCGGCGAGCGGCCCGCCGTCGGCGTCACCGCGCATCAGCCACACGCCGCCGTCCGGCGCGTGCACGACGTGAGCGCGATGCAGGAGCCGGCCGCGGAAGTCGCAGAAGAGCGTCGCGCGCGAGCCGCCGGCCGGCAGGTCGAGCAGCGCGTTGGTCGAGACGCGGTGGAGCAGGGCGAGCGCGTCGCGGCCGGAGAGCCGCAGCGCGGTGCGGGCGAGAGCGGCGTCGCGCATGGCGTCAGTGCATCGCCGACTTGGGCTTGGAGGGCAGCGGCGGCAGTTCGCCCGTCGGGCGGTGCACGATGTGCGCCCGGTAGAGCGCGAACGAGAACGCCGGGCTGCTCGTGGCGTCGTGGCACTGCCGGCAGGTGGCCTCGGTGATCGGCGCCGCGGCGCGCGTCGCGTCGTGCGCGGTGCCCATGCCGTGGCAGTTCTCGCACTGGACGTCGGCGAGGCGCGCCGCGTCGGCCGCGGTGCGGAAGCCGCCCGGCTTGCGGTAGCCGACGACGTGGCAGGGCACGCAGTCGGTGCGCGAGTCGGCGTGCCCGGCGACCAGCGTCTCCCAGGCTTTCGCGTGCTTCGTGGTCTTCCACTGCTCGTACTCGGCGCGGTGGCAGCGCGCGCAGACCCCGGCGCCGACGTAGTGGTCGCGCGGCTCGTCCGCGTCGCCGTCCTCGCCGGCCACGGCGAGCAGCGCCAGGCGCGCCTCGCGGCGGCGCAGCTCCTCGTTGAAGTCGGTCTCGAAGGCGGTCACGGCCGCGAGCATGGCGGGCTGCTCGGCGACCTCGGGCCCGAGCCGGTGCGTCGCCGCCTCGGCGGCCGTGACGCGGCCCGAGCCGTCGAGCGCGAGGCGCGAGACGCCGAGGTAGTGGCTCTGCTCGCCGCCGAAGACCACCGTCGCGCCGCCGGTGCGGCGGCCGTTCGGGAAGAGCGGGACCTTGCGGCCGGCGACGACGAGGTCGATGCCCTCGATAACGTTCGCGACCTCCTCGGACTCGACCTTGCCGAGCCCCGAGAGCAGCACGATCACCGTCGCGCCCTTCGCCCGCAGCGCCGCCACGGTGCGCTCGGCGGCCGCGAGCGGGTCGGTGACGCGCAGCGAGTCGCGGGACGGCCCGAGGTCGGCCGCGGGGGAGAGCAGTCCGAAGAGGCCCACCTTCGCGCGCCCCACGGTGCGGACGAGGTGCGGCGCGAGCAGCGTCCGGCCGGTGGCCGCGTCCACGACGTTGGCGCAGGTGGCGGGCAGCTTCGCGCGCTGCAGCGTGGCGAGCAGGAACGAGCGGCCGTAGCGCAGGTCGGACTCGCCGAGCCCCGCGGCCGCGACGCCCAGCTCGGCCATCGCGTCCGCCATGAACACGGCCGCCGCCTCGTAGTCCGCCTCCTCGGGGAACCAGCCGCCCGCGTCCACCACGAGCAGGTTCGGGTTCGCGGCGCGCACGCTGTCGGCGAACGCGGCGCGGCGCGCGAGCCCGCCCATCGGCGTGTGGCAGCCGCACGGGCTGCTCTTGCCCTTGACGTCGCTGGTCGAGAGCACGACCAGCTCGATGGGGCCGGCCGGGGTGGCGCGCGAGGCCGCGTCGGCGGGCGCGGCGGCGCGGCGCGGCGCGGCCGGCACGCCCGAGGAGGCGCGGACGGGGCGCTCGAGCGAGAGGGCGAGGAGCGCGATCGCGGCGATCGTGGCGCCGGCGAGCGGACGGAGACGTCGGAACGGGATGCGGCCCGGGGACCGCGGCCGGTTTCGGAGCGAGGGCCGAATCATGGGCCGGAAGTGTGGCCGACCGGCCGCGAGGGGCGCAAGAGGCGGGCGCGGTTCTTGACGAGGGCGAAACGGCGGGAACGAGCCGGCGCGGCCCGCGGCCGCCGTGCGCGGCCTATCGCACGAGGTCGAACTGCCCCTCGAGGACGCGGTCCAGCCGGCCCGTGCGCCAGCCGCGCACCGAGTCGCGCACGAGCGGCGAGGGCCGCTCGCGGTAGCGGCGCACGATCGTGAGCGCGTCGCCGCTCGCGGCGAGGGCCGCGATCGCCTGCTGCAGCAGCGCCGCGCTGGTGCTGGCCGGCTCGGGCGGCTGCGCGGCGACGCGCACCTCGACGCGCAGCCGCTCGACCTTTTCGTGCTCGTGTCCGGCCTCGTGCACGTGCAGGCCGTGCTCGGGGCGCAGGATGCGCAGCGCGCCGAAGCCCGAGACGGCGGCGAGCCAGCGCCGCCCGCGGCCGCCCTCCTCGAGCACCTCGAGCGACATGCGCCGCCGTCCGGCCCAGCCCTCGTACATCGCCACGACCTGGGCCGCGAACGCCTCGGTCGCCCCGGCGTCGCCGTCCGCGAGCGGGCGCACCGAGACGAACGCCTCCCACGGCTCGCCGGCCTCGAGCGAGTCGGCGGCGTTCTCGAGCAGGTAGACCTGCTGCGCGAGCGAGCGCATCACGTCCACGGGCAGCCGCTCGCGGGCCTGCGCGCCGATCAGGCGGTCACAGAGCGAGCGGGCGGTGCCGAGCGCCCGGCGCCCGCGGTCGAGGTTCTCGGCCCGCCCGAGCACGTCGAAGCGCCCCGGCGAACGCCAGAAGCCGTCGCCGCGCATGGCCTCGTAGATGGCCGTGGCGCGCGCCTGCCAGGATTCGCCCGCGACGCGCGCCTCGAGCCGCTCGAGCCGCGCGCGCAGCAGCGCGAACTCGGCCGGCGTGCCGCGCGGCTCGAGCGCCACGTCGCGGACGTCGAGGTCGGCGGGGATCGCGGGTTCCGCCGCCGCGGGCGCCATGGCGGGCGCGGCCTCCGCCTCCGGCTCCCCGGGCGCGTCGGGGTCCACGAAGCGCACCTGGATCGCGCCGTTCTCGGCGCGCACGAACAGGAACTGGTCGCCGGCCGGCACCTCGTGCCGGACGATCGTCGTGGCGAGCGGCGCGAGCAGGTGCTGCTCGATCGCGCGCCGCAGCGGGCGCGCGCCGAGGTCGGGCGTGAAGCCCTTCTCGAGCAGGAAGTCGAGCGCCGAGTCGTCCCACTCGACCGCCCACGCGCGGTTGCGCAGCCCGCGGCGCTGGAACACGTCGGCGAGGTCCTTGCGGACGATCTCGCGCATGGTCGAGCGCGCGAGCGGGCGGAAGACGACGATGTGGTCGAGGCGGTTGATGAACTCGCGGCGGAACGTGTTCTCGACCGAGCGCATCACCGAGGCCGGCGCGTATTCGCTCGAGTCGTTCTGGAACCCGAGCCGCGCCCCGGCCGGGATGCTGGCGCCGAGGTTCGAGGTGAGAATGACGATGGCGTGCCGGAAGTCGGCGGTGTCGCCGCGCCGGTCGGTGAGCCGCCCGTCGTCGAACACCTGCAGGAAGAGGTCCCAGACGCGCGGGTGCGCCTTTTCGAACTCGTCGAGCAGCACCACCGAGAAGGGCTGGCGGCGGATGCGGTTGACGAGCGCCTGCGCGCCCGCGAACGGGTCGCGGTCGCCGAGGATGTTGTCGAGCGACTCGGGCACCTGGTACTCGCTCATGTCGAGCCGGATCATCCGGTCGGCCGAGCCGAACAGGAACTCGGCGAGCGTGCGCGCGATCTCGGTCTTGCCCGTGCCGGTCGGGCCGACGAACAGGAAGACGCCGAGCGGCCGGCGCGGGTCGGTGACGCCGGCCTTGACCATCGCCACGCGCTCGACCAGCCGGTCCACCGCCTCGGGCTGGCCCATGACGCGGCGCTCGAAGTGCTGGCGCAGGCCGTCGAGCGCGAGCTGGCGGCGGTCGTCGAGCAGCGCGAGCGGCAGCCCGGTGAGCGCGCCGAGCGTCTCGTAGACCTCGTCGATGCCGAACGCCGCGCGCGGCGCGGCGCCGGGCGCGCGCAGGCGGTCGGAGGTCAGGCGCAGGAGCTTGAGCAGCGCGCCGGGCGCGGCGAGGTCGGAGAGGTACTGGCGCGCGAGCTGCGCCGCCTCGCGCCGCGTCGGCTCGTCGCACACGGGCAGGCCGCGGCGCTCCGCGGTCCCGCACCAGCGCGCGGCGAGGCGCAGCGTCGTGTCGTCGTCGAGCGGCTCGACGCGCAGCACCGACAGCGCCGTCCGCACGCGCGGGCTGCGCAGCAGCAGCCGCTCGAGCGGCTGCGGGCGCGTCTCGCCGATCACGCGCACGGCGTTGCGCTCGAGCCACGGCAGCACCAGGTCGAGCACCGACGAGGGGTCCTGCAGCGTCACGCCCGCGTAGGCCAGCTCGTGGAACGACGGCACCAC
Source organism: uncultured bacterium (assembly GCA_964619155.1). GTDB lineage: Bacteria > Eisenbacteria > RBG-16-71-46 > RBG-16-71-46 > RBG-16-71-46 > CAIXRL01. The sequence goes on along the minus strand of CAZUEM010000031.1, from coordinate 21,444 downwards.
CCACAGCACGTCGCGCCCGGCGATCGAGTCGACCAGCGCGCGCATGCGCCCTTCGAGCTGGCCGACGAACGACTGCCCGGCGATGAGATCGGCGGCGGAGGCCTCGAAGATCACCCAGCCGCGCCGCTGCAGGCGGCGCGCCACCTGGCGCAGGAGCGCGGTCTTGCCCGTGCCCGCCTCGCCCGCGAGCAGCACCGAGCGCGGCTCGGCGCCCGCCAGGCGCGCCTCGAGGTCGTCCACCTCGCGCTCGGTGGCGGCGTCGGGGGTGGAGTCGAGGTCGTCCGCCTCGTCCGGCAGCGGCTCCCAGACGCGGCCGATGCCGCGCAGCGCCTCGAGCGGCACGCGGCGGCGCAGGTCGGCGCGCACCTCGTCCACCATGCCGGGCGGCAGGTGGTCGGCGAGCTTCTCGACCATCAGCTCGACGAACGCGCGGTGCGGCGGCGCCAGTTCGCCGAGCTTCGCCAGCAATCGCTCGTCCGCCTCGGCCTCGCGGCGCGCGCCGGCGAACGCCGCGAGAGGCGGCAGGAGCTGCTCGAGGAACTCCTCGTTCTGGGGCGCGAAGGCGAGCAGCACGCGGACGATCACGGGTTCCCGGGCGCGCTGGGCGAGCAGCTGCAGCGCGCGCTGGCGCGTCCACGCCCAGCCGCCGCCCATGAGCGAGACCAGCATGCCGGTGGCGCGCGCGTCGTCCTCGACGCCGTTCGCCGCCTCGACCGCCATCAGCGCGACGATCGGCCCCTTGTCGAACGCGTAGGGCTCGACCGGCTCTCCGGCGGCGAGCCGCGCCTCGATCGCGCGGACGCCGGCCGCGAACGCGGGCAGTTCCCAGAGCGCATGCGGCGACGCGGCCTCGTCGTAGGCCGGGCGCAGGAGGCCGGCCAGCTCCGAGAGCGACGCCTCGCGAAGGCCGAGCGCGGTGAGCGCCCGATGGAGGAAGGTGGGAAGCGGCACGCGCGGAGGGTAGCGCAGCGGCCGGGGAGGCCGAAACGGCGGCGGTCCCGCGCGGGGAAAGGGCCCGCCGCAGCGCCCCGTGCGCCCTCGCGGCGACCGTCCCCGGTCTAAGCGCCGTCCGCCATCGTCCGCAGCACGCCGAGCAGCTCGGCGACGGCGCGCGTGTCCTGCGCGCAGTACTCGAGCAGCTCGGCGCGCGTGCGGGCGTCCTCGCCGGGATCGGGCGGCCCGGGCGAGAGCAGCAGCCGAGCCAGCTCGCGCGCCGCCGAGGCGCCCTCGGCGATGGCGAGTCGCGCGTAGCCATCGCCGCCCGCGAGCGCCGGCAGCACGTGCTTGAGGCTGAAGCTGCCGCCGAACGCGAGGTCGTAGACATGGTCGCGCACGACGGGCAGCAGGTCGGCGAGCCGGCCGGCGAGCGACTCCAGCTGCGTCGCGCGCGCGGGCACGGCGCGCGCGAGGTGGCCGATGCAGCCCTTCTCGAAGCCGGAGTTGTACGCGAGCACGGTCCTCGCGCCCGCGCACGCCTCGAGCAGCGCCGCGGCGCACGCCTCGCGCGGGTCGCCGCCGCGCGGGGCGATCCAGCCGGTCTCGCGCCACGCGCCGCGCTCGAGCCGCTGCACGCTGAACTGCACCGGGACCTGCGTGTACGGGCTGCAGCCGGGCCAGCACGGGATCGCCGGATTCACGGTCTCGAAGTCGAGCACCGCGAGCGGCGGCTCGATGGCCGCGAGCGCCGCGGCGAGCCCGGGCTCGACGATGCGCCGGCCCTCGCGCGCCGCGCGGCGCTGGCGCTCGGCCGCCGGGTGCAGCTTCACCGACTCCGGCAGGTCGAGCAGCGTGGCGTGCCCGGCCGCGAGCCAGTCCCAGGCCTTGCGGCCCGCGTGGTAGACGCCCGCCACGTGGTGCTCGGGCAGGTCCGTCCAGCAGCGTTCGCGGAACGGGCACTCGTAGGGCTCGGAGCAGTGCGGGCCGATCGCCGCCTCGGGCACGGGCCCGTCGAGCATCGCCAGCATCCGCTCCACGTTCGCGGGAAGCTCCGGGAGCAGCGCCTCGACCTCGGCCGTGAGGTCGGCGCGCACGAACAGGTTCGAAAGGTCGGGGTGGACGCAGGCGCGGTTCAGGTGCATCAGCTCGACGCGCGCCACCGGCAGCCCGGCCGCGCCCAGCACGTGCGCCTGCACGGCCGCGTCGGCGAGGTACTGCGGCTTGAGCGAGGTCGAGGACTTGACCTCGACGAGCGTCCAGCCGCGGGGCCCGCGCTCGAGGATGTCGGTCGAGACGAACACGCCGCCGGCCGAGAACGCGCCCTCGTACAGCACGCGCGCGCCGCCGGCGAGCGCTTCGCGCGTCTGCTCGAGCCGCGCCGCGAAGTCGCCGTACGGAGCGTCCACGAGCACGCCGCCGGGGACGTACGCGCGGGCGAGCGCGCCCACCTCGGCGCCCTGGTCGAAGATCGCCTGCAGCGCCTCGTCGGGCACGAGCTCGGGAGCGTCGCGCTCGCGGCTCGCCCACCAGAGCAGCCGGTGGCACTGGAGCCCCCACGCGTACCGCGACTTGCTCAGACCGTGGGCGCGAGCCGGCATGCGGGCCTCCCCTCGTGCGCCGCGCCGCGCCGCGCGAGGTCGCGCGGGCCGCGGACGCGGTGCTACCTTCCGCGCCACACCTTATACAAGGAGCGCCCCGCTTGTCCGCAGCCCCCACCGCCGAGTCCCTCGCCGAACTGCTGGCCGCCCTGGTGGACATCCCCAGCGTCACCGGGGACGAGGGCGCGATCGCGTCGTTCGTCGAGGCGCGGCTGCGCGCGCGCGGGACGGGGGAGGTGGCGCGCTCGGGCCACGGCGCGGTCTGGCTCGGGCCACGGCGCGGCCGCCCCCTGGTCGTGCTCGCCGGGCACCTCGACACCGTGCCGCCGCAGGGTAACGCGAAGGCCCGCCGCGAGGGCGGGCGGCTCTACGGCGTCGGCACGACCGACATGAAATCGGGCGTCGCGGTGATGCTCGCGCTCGTGGACTCGCTCGACCCTGCGGCGCTGCGCTTCGACCTCGCGTGCGTCTTCTACGACGCCGAGGAAGGCCCGGCCGCGGGCAACGGACTCGGGCGCATCCTCGCGGAGTTCCCGGCGCTCTCGGAAGCGGCGCTCGCGGTCGTGCTCGAGCCCACCAACCTCGGCGTCGAAATGGGCTGCAACGGCATCCTCAACGTCGAGGTGCGCGTGCCGGGCGTCGCCGCGCATGCGGCGCGCCCGTGGATGGGGCGCAACGCCGTCGCCGAGGGCGCCGAGTGGCTCGCGGCGATCACGCGCCATCCGGTGACGCCGCGCCTCGTGCAGGGCCTCGAGTACCGCGAGACGCTGCAGGTGACGACCGTGCGCGCGGGCTCGGCGCGCAACGTCGTGCCCGGTGAGATGGTGGTGAACCTGAACCACCGCTTCACGCCCGACACGCCGATGGAGCATGCGATCGCGAACGTGCGCCGCCTCGTGCCCGAGGGCTTCGGCTTCGAGGTGGTGGACCGCGCCGAGGCGGGCGCGGTCTCGCTCGACCGACCGCTCGTCGCCGAGTTCGTGCGCCGCTCGGGCGCCGCCGTCGCCGGCAAGCAGGGCTGGACCGACGTCGCGCGCTTCACGGCCGCGGGTGTGCCCGCCTTCAACTACGGCCCCGGGCTGGCGGAGCTCTGCCACCGGGCCGACGAACACTGTCCCGTCGGGAACCTGGGCGCCGCGTACGGCACGCTCGCCCGGTTCCTGTCCCCGGAGGAATAGATGGACGCCGTCACGCACACGACGCCCGCGCCGCTGCACCCGCTCCTGACCGGCACGGGCGAGTACCCGTTCGTCAAGCTCGAGCGCCGGCGCCGCGAGCTGCAGCCGGCGGACCTCGCCACGATCAACTTCGGCATGGGCGACCCGCGCGAGGAGACGCCCGCGTTCATCCGCGAGACGATGGTGAAGCACGTGCCCGTGGTCTCGAGCTACCCGGCGACGATCGGCAAGGCCGAACTGCGCGCCGCCTGCGCCGCGTGGCTGAAGCGCCGGCACGGCGTGACCGTGGACCCCGAGGTGCACGTGCTGCCCGCGAACGGCCTCAAGGAGGCCGTATTCAACATGGCGTTCGCGGTCGTGGACCCGGCGGGCCCGAAGAAGACCGTGGTGATCCCGACGCCCGCCTACCCGGTGTACGAGGGCGGCGCGCGCTTCGCGGGCGCCGAGCCCTACTTCACGCCGCTGCGAAGCGAGGACGGCTGGAAGTTCAACCCCGCGCGAGTCCCCGACGCGGTGTGGGCGAAGACGGCGCTGCTGTGGCTGAACTCGCCGCACAACCCGACGGGCTCGGTGCTGACGGCGGAGGAGGGCGGCGCGATCGTCGCGCTCGCGCGCCGGCACGGCTTCTGGGTCGCGAGCGACGAGGCCTACTGCGACCTCTGGTTCGAATCCGGCCCGCCGCCCTCGCTGCTCGCGCACGGGCTCGAGAACGTGATCGCCATGTACACGCTGTCCAAGCGCAGCGCCATGACCGGCTACCGCAGCGGCTTCCTCGCCGGCGACCCGCGCGTGATGGACGCGCTGCGGCGCTTCCGGCCCAGCGTCGGCGCGGCCACCCCGGACTTCATCCAGGACGCCGCCATCGCGGCCTGGAACGACGACGCGCACACCGGCGAGCAGCGCGCGAAGTACGCGGCCAAGCGCTCGCTGTTCGTCGCCGACTTCGCGCGCCGCGGCTGGAAGACCGAGGCCAGCGAGGCGACGTTCTACCTGTGGATGAAGGTGCCGGGCGGGAACGACGAGGCGTTCTGCGAGTCGCTGCTGCGGCTCGGCATCGTCGTCACGCCGGGCTCGTACCTGGGGCCGGGCGGCGAGGGCTTCGTGCGCTGGGCCCTGGTGCCCACGCTCGCGCAGTGCCGCGAGGCCATCGCGCGGATGGAGGCGCTGAGGTGAGCGGCGCGGCGACCTCGGCGGCCGCCGCGGCCGCGTACCCGCTCGCGCGCTGGGAGGCGACCGTCGTCCGCGGCTGGGCCGGCGAGCTGCCGCTCGAGGACCCGGAGCTGCGCGGCGCGGTCGAGGGCACGCTGGCCGCGCTCGACGGCGGCGACCTGCGCGTCGCCTCGCCGCCCGCGGCCCCCGGCGGCGAGTGGACGACGCACGCGTGGGTGAAGGAGGCGATCCTGCTCTACTTCCGCATGCGCGTCTCGGGGCCCGTGCGCGCCGGCGACCTCGAGTTCTTCGACAAGGTGCCGCTCAAGCGCGACCTCGAGTCGGCCGGCGTGCGCGTGGTGCCGCCCGGGGTGGCGCGCTACGGCAGCTTCCTCGAGAAGGGCGTCATCCTGATGCCCGGCTACGTCAACATCGGCGCGCGGGTCGGCGAGGGCACGATGGTGGACACGTGGGCCACGGTCGGCTCGTGCGCGCAGGTCGGCGCGCGCGTCCACCTCTCCGGCGGCGTCGGCATCGGCGGCGTGCTCGAGCCGCCGCAGGCCGCGCCGGTGATCGTCGAGGACGACGCCTTCGTCGGCTCGCGCTCGATCGTGGTCGAGGGCGTGCGCGTGCGCGCGGGCGCCGTGCTCGGCGCGGGCGTCGTGCTCACCGCGACCACGCCGATCGTGGACGTGCGCGGCCGCGAGCCGGTCGAGCTGCGCGGCGTCGTGCCCGAGCGCGCCGTCGTGATCCCGGGCTTCCGCCCGAAGCGCTTCCCGGCGGGCGAGTACGGCACCCCGTGCGCGCTGGTGATCGGCACGCGCTCGGAGACCACCGACCGCAAGACCAGCCTCAACGACGCCCTCCGCGAGTTCGGCATCGCGGGGTAGGGCCGCTTCCGTCCCGGAGGAGATGGCGTGAGCTACCTCGACCGCAACCTGCTGGCCGGCGAGACCGTGCTGTTCCGCACCCACCTCCACTGGAAGCTCTACGTGGCCCCGGTGCTGTTCACGCTCTTCCTCATGGGCCCGTTCGCGGCGCTGCTCTGGTGGAAGGCGGCCTACCTCTGGTCGCCGCTGCCGGTCGCGCTCGGGCTGCTGTGGCTGCTCGCCGCGCACGTGCGGCGGGCCAGCTCGGAGTTCGCGGTCACGAACAAGCGCGTGATCATCAAGGTCGGCGTGTTCACCACGCGCTCGCTCGAACTGCTGCCCTCCAAGATCGAGGGCATCACGGTGGAACAGAGCCTGTGGGGCAAGCTGTTCGGCTTCGGCGACGTCGCGGTCTCGGGCAGCGGCGGCACGCGCGAGACCTTCGGCGACATCCAGTCGCCGTTCGAGTTCCGGCGCGCGATCCAGCAGGCCACCGACGCGGGCCCGGCGGCGGCCGCGCCCGCGCCCGCGGGCGACTAGCCGGCCCGGGGGGAGGACGCGATGGCCGCCGAACGCAGTCCCGCCTACGCCCGCATCTACGCCGTCGTGCGCCGCATCCCGCGCGGCAAGGTCGCGACCTACGGGCAGGTCGCCGACCTGGCCGGCATGCACGGCGCGGCGCGGCTCGTGGGCTACGCGCTGCACGCCTCGAAGGAGCACCACGGCCTGCCCTGGCACCGCGTGCTCGCGGCGGGCGGGCGGCTCTCGCTGGTCAAGCTCGACCCGCACGCCGCGACCACGCAGCGCATCCGGCTCGAGCACGAGGGCGTGCGCTTCACCGCGCGCGGCGCCGCCGACATGGCCGCGCACCAGTGGGCGCCCGGACGGGAGCGGGCCGCGCGGACGAAGCGCGGGCGGCGCCGGACGGACTGACGGGGCGCGCCCGCGCCGCGGCGGGCCCGGGCAGGCGTCCCGCGGCGCTTGACCCTCCTCCGACCGCGCTCCTATCCTCGCCGCGCGAAAACGCGCGGCCGGAGGCGTTCCGGCGCACATCCCTCTCGGAGGCAAGGCCTTGGCGACCATCCGGCTGGAAGGGCTCTCGGTGTTCGGACACCACGGGGCCCGGCCCTACGAGAAGGAGGCGGGACAGCGCCTCGAGGTGGACCTGGTGCTCGAGCCGACGAGCGCCGCGTCCGAGACCAGCGACAAGCTGGCCGACACCATCGACTACGACCTGCTCTACCAGTTGGTGCGCGAGGTGGTCGAGGGGCGGAGCTTCCACCTGCTCGAACGGCTGGCGCGCGAAGTCGCCGACGCGATCCTCGAGCGGTTCCCGATCCGCCGCGTCATGGTGCGGATCGCCAAGCAGAACCTCGGCTGGACCACCGGCGGCCGGGCGGTCATCGAGGTGACGCGGGAGAAGCAGGCATGAAGGCCTACATCGGGCTCGGCTCGAACCTCGGCGACCGCGAAGCGCAGATCCGCGCGGCGCTCGAGGCGATCGCCGACCTGCCCGACACCGACCTGCTGCGCGTGTCCTCGCTCTACGACACGGAGCCGGCGGGCGAGGTGGACCAGCCGAACTTCCTCAATGCCGCCGCGCTCCTGGACACCGAGTTGGAGCCGCGGCAGCTGCTGTGGAACCTGCTGCTCATCGAGAAGCGCCTCGGGCGCGTCCGTACGCAGCCCTGGGGCCCGCGCACGATCGACCTCGACCTGCTGCTCTACGGCGACGAGATCATCGAGGAGGACGACCTGCGCGTGCCGCACCCGGAGATCATCCGCCGCTCGTTCGTGCTCGTGCCGCTCGTGGAACTCGACCCGCGGCTCGTCCACCCCGGCACCGGCGAGACCATGGCCGCGCACCTGAACCGGCTGGGCGCGCGCCCGCTGGTCAAGCGGGGAACGCTCTCCTGGAACTGACCCCGCCGCCGGGCCCCGCGGAGCGCGCGTGAGCGAGAACCGCTATCTCGTCATCGAGGGCGTCATCGGCGCCGGCAAGACGAGCCTCGCGCGCATGCTCACCGAACGGCTGCAGGCGCAGCTCGTGCTGGAGGAGGTCGAGGAGAACCCGTTCCTCAAGGACTTCTACAAGGACCGGGCGCGCTTCGCGTTCCAGACGCAGATGCACTTCCTGTTCAGCCGCTACCAGCAGCAGCGCGACCTGAAGCAGACGAACCTGTTCAACGACCGGCTGGTCGCGGACTACCTGTTCCAGAAGGACCGCATCTTCGCGAGCCTGAACCTGGCCGGGCGCGAGATGCAGCTCTACGAGCGCCTCGTCGGCTGGCTCGAGCTGGACGTGGTCAGGCCCGACGTCGTCGTCTACCTGCAGGCCACGACCGACACGCTCATGGAGCGCATCCGCAAGCGCGACCGCCCGTTCGAGCGCGAGATGGAGCGCGAGTACATCGGCCAGCTCAACGACGCGTACAACCACTACTTCTTCCACTACGCGGACACGCCGCTGCTGGTCGTGGACACCAACGCCATCGACTTCGTGAACCAGCCCGACGACTACGAGGACCTGGTCAGGCGCATCCTCTCGCACACGCAGGGGACGCTGTACTACCGGCCGATCGAGAAGGGACGGACGTCATGAGCGGAGACCCGGCCGTGGGCGCCGGCGCGAAGCGGCGCGCGAAGGTGACGGCGCCGGCCGTCGTCGAGATGAAGCGGCGCGGCGAGGTGGTGAGCGTCGTGACCGCGTACGACTACCCGACCGCGCGGCTCGCCGACGAGGCGGGCGTGGACGTGCTGCTGGTCGGCGACTCGGTCGGCACCGTCGTGCTCGGCTACGAGAGCACGCTGCCCGTGACCATGGAGGACATGCTGCACCACGTGAAGGCGGTGACGCGCGCGAAGCCGTCGGCGCTGGTCGTGGGCGACATGCCGTTCATGAGCTACCAGGCGAGCGTCGAGCAGGCGGTGATCAACGCCGGCCGCTTCGTGCAGGAGGGCGGCGCGGACGCCGTCAAGCTCGAGGGCGGCGAGCGCGTCGCGGACGCGGTGCGCCGCATCGTCGACGCCGGCATCCCGGTCATGGGCCACCTCGGGCTGACGCCGCAGTCGGTGCTGGCGTTCGGCGGCTACAAGGTGCAGGCGCGCGGCGAGGCCGACCAGGAGCGGCTCGTGCACGAGGCGAAGCGGCTCGAGGCGAACGGCTGCTTCGCGATCGTGCTCGAGGGCATCCCGGCCAAGCTCGGCGCCCTGGTCTCGCGCGAGCTGCAGGTGCCGACGATCGGCATCGGGGCGGGCGTGAACTGCGACGGCCAGGTGCTGGTGACGCACGACATGATGGGCCTGTACTTCGGGCGGCAGGCGAAGTTCGTGCGCCGCTACGCGGAGATCGGCGACGCGCTGCGCGAGGCGTTCGGCCGCTACGTCGGCGACGTCAAGGCGCGCCGGTTCCCCGGCGACGCGGAGTCCTACTGACCGTGGCCTCGCGCACCCGCCGCGCACCGATGCGCCGCGTGACCGCGGTGCGCGACCTGCGCGCCGCGCTCGCGGCGTTCCGCCGCCGCGGCGAGCGCGTGGCGTTCGTGCCGACCATGGGCGCGATCCACGACGGGCACCTCTCGCTCGTCCGCCTCGCGCGCCGCTCGGCCGACCGCGTGGTGGCGAGCATCTTCGTCAACCCGCTGCAGTTCGGCCCGGCGGAGGACTTCGCGCGCTACCCCCGGCCGGTCCGCCGCGACCGCGCGCGCTTCGCCGCGGCGGGCGTGGACCTGCTCTGGGAGCCGCGCGTCGGGGACGTCTACCCGCCCGGCGACCGCACGCGCGTGCGCGTGGAGGGACTCACGACCGTGCTCGAAGGCGCGTCGCGGCCCGGGCACTTCGACGGCGTCACCACCGTGGTCGCGCGGCTGCTGCACGCGGTGCAGCCCGACGTGCTGTGGCTGGGCCAGAAGGACGCGCAGCAGGCCATCGTAATCGAGCGCATGTGCGCCGACCTGCTGATGCCGGTCGCCGTGCGGCGCGGGCCGACCGTGCGCGAGGAGGACGGCCTCGCGCTGTCGTCGCGCAACGCCTACCTCGGCGCGCGCGAGCGCCAGCACGCGGTCGCGCTCTCGCAGGGCCTCGCGTCGGCGCGCGCGCTGCTCGAGCGCGGCGAGCGCTCGGCGGCGCGGCTCGCGGCGGCGATCCGCCGCGAGTGGGCCGGCTACCCGCTCGTCCGGGAGGACTACGTGGCGGTCGTGGACGCGGCCACGCTCGCGCCCGTGCGGCGCGTGAGCGTCCGCGTGCTCGTGGCGGTGGCGGCCCGCGTGGGCCCGGCGCGCCTGATCGACAACTTCGAATGGAGCCCCCGATGAGCCGGTACTCGCATCCCGACACCGCCGCCCTCGTGCTCGCGGCCGGCATGGGCAAGCGCATGAACAGCGACCTCGCCAAGGTGCTGCACCCGATGGCCGGCCGGCCGCTGCTCGCGCACGTGCTCGCCACGCTCGACGACCTCGGCGTGGCGCGCAAGGTGGTCGTGATCGGCCACCAGCGAGAGCGGGTGGTCGAGGCGTTCGCGGACCGCGCCGACCTCGAGTGGGCGGTGCAGGCGGAGCAGCGCGGCACCGGGCACGCCTGCATGATGGCCGAGCCCGCGCTGGGCGGCTTCGACGGCACGCTGCTCGTCGTGTGCGGCGACACCCCGCTGCTCACCCCGGGCACGCTGCACGAGCTGCTCGAGACGCACGCCGCCTCGGGCGCCTCGGTCACCGTGCTCAGCATGCGGCTGCCCGACCCGAAGGGCTACGGCCGCGTCGTCCGCACCGCCGACGGCGCCGGCATCGAGCGCATCGTCGAGGAGAAGGACGCGAGCGAGGCCGAGCGCGCGCTGGACGAGGTCAACTCGGGCATCTACGCGTTCCGCTGGCGCTCGCTCGAGAACGTGCTCGACGGCCTGACCGCCGAGAACGCCCAGGGCGAGTACTACCTCACCGACACGGTCGCGCTGCTGCGCGCGCGCGGCGAGAAGGCGGCGGTCGAGTGCGCGAGGGACCACCGCGAGCTGCTCGGGATCAACACCGTGGACCAGCTCGCCGAGGCCGAGGCCGTCCACCGCGCGCTGCGGGGAGGCCGCTGATGGCCGCCCGCGCGAAGCGTCCGGCGGCGGCGCTCGAGCGCCTGTGGGCGCCGTGGCGCATGACCTACATCCGGGGCGCCGCGGAGCCGGCGGGCTGCCTGTTCTGCCGGGTCGCGAAGGGCCGCGCCGACGCGCGCGACCTCGTGCTCGCGCGCCGGCCGCACGCCGTGCTGCTGCTCAACCGCTACCCGTACAACACCGCGCACCTGATGGTGGCGGTGAAGCGCCACGCGGCGCGGTTCACCGACCTCACCGCCCCCGAGCGCGACGACCTGCACGAGCTGACCGCGCTCGCCGAGCGCGCGCTCGCGGCCGAGTACCGGCCGCACGGCGTCAACTACGGGCTCAACGTCGGCCGCGTGGCCGGCGCGGGGTTCCCCGGCCACCTGCACCTGCACCTCGTGCCGCGCTGGGACGGGGACACGAACTTCATGCCGGTCGTCGGCGGCACCAAGGTGCTGCCGGAGTCGCTCGCGCGCACCTGGAAGCGGCTGCGCGCCGCGGTCGCCGCGGACCGGCCGAAGGGGCGCCGCGGTGGCGCGTAGGCGGGGCGCCCCGGCGGGCGGGCCGCTCGTCTGGGCGCTCGCGCTGGTGGTGCTGGCGCTGGCCGGCTCGTGGGCGTGGACCCGCTTCGGCGGCCTCGGCGCCGCGCCCCGGTTCTCGAAGAGCGCGCGAGTCGTCCGCGTGCAGATCCTCAACGGGTCGGGGGAGACCGGCGTCGGCGGCCGGCTGGCGTCGTACCTGCGCGAGGGCGGGTTCCAGGTCGTGGACGTCCGGAACGCCGACCGCTCCGACTACTTCGCCTCGGTCGTGGTGGCCCGGCGGAGCGACCTTTCCACGGCGCGCGAAGTGGCGCATTATCTCGGCGGGCCGCCGCTCATCCGGCAGGCCTGGGACTCGGACCTGGCGGACGTCAGCGTGATCATCGGCAGCGACCGCAGCCGGTTGCAGATCGAGCCCTGATCGTTTCATCGACGGAGGAACGGACGTGTTCAACTTCGGTGGCGGGGAAATGCTGATCGTGCTGCTCATCGTGCTGCTGCTCTTCGGGCCCAGCCAGCTCCCGAAGATGGCGCGCGGGTTCGGGCAGGCGATCCGCGAGTTCAAGAAGGCGCAGCGCGAGATCACGGACGAGATCCAGCGCGACGAGCCGCCCGCGGATCCGTCGAAGCCGAACGACAAGAAGTCCGCCGGCTGATCCCGCCGGGGAGAGGACGCCCCGAAAGCGACCGGCGCGGCCCCGGGACACCCGGGACCGCGCCGGTCGTTTCGTTTCGCGGCCCCGAAGGCCGCGGGGGATCAGTTGCTGAGGAAGGCCCTGCGGTTGTCCACGACCTTGGCCTTGCCGCGCAGCGTGTTCAGGTAGCCGTCGAAGAACGTGCGCTGACGCCGCGTCAGGATCTCGGTCGTGAGCTGGCCCTTGAGCTGGTCGTTGTAGAGGCTGTCCGCGGCCGCCGCCACGCTCTCGAGGCGGGCGAAGTACCAGCCGCCCAGCGTCTCGAACGGGCCCACGACCTGCCCGGGCTTGGCCGCCCACAGCGCGCCCTGGAGCTCGGGCGCCACCATCAGCCGCGGGTCCGGCTGCTGGCGCGTGAACTGGACCGGCATGGCCGAGAGGCCGGCCGCCTGCGCGGCCTGCTCGAGCGACCGGCCCGCCTTCAGCGCCTGCGCGACCTGGTCGGCGCGCGGCTTCGCGATCTGGACGCGCTTCTCGACGTCGGCGAGCTGCTTGAGCTGGTCTCCCACCTCGGCGCGCGTCGGCGGGCCGGGCGCGTGCTGCATCGCGACCTGGGCGACGATCAGCACGTCGCCGGTGCTGAACACCGGGCTCACCTCGCCCTGCTTGGCCGAAAGGCCCCAGTCCGCGCAGTCGGGCGCGACGTAGAGCTGCGGCGGCAGGTTGTTCTGGTCGAACGGCGGCGTCTTCTCGGTGGCGAGGCCCTTCTCGGTCGCCGCCTTGGACAGCCCGACCTGCTTCGCCCGGCCGGCGATCGCCTGGGCGGTCTCGAACTGCTGGCGCAGCGACTCGCTCGAGGGCCGCAGGCGGATCGTGATCTGGGCGAGCTTCACGGTGCCGGCGGGCGCGTTGCGGGCGACGGAGTCGCGGGCCGGGTCGAGCACCTTGAAGACGATGACCTGGCCGCCCTCGCGGTAGGGCGGAACGACGCCGCCGGGAGGCGTCGTCGCGATCTGCGCGCCGACCGGGCCCATCTGGGCGGGCGGGATGAACTGGTCGATCACGCCGCCGCGGGTGGCGTTGGCGCCTTCGGAGTTGTCGCGCACGAGCGCGTTCCAGTCCTCGCCGGCGACGGCGCGGTCGTAGACGGCTTTGGCCCGGTCGGTGGCGTCCTGCACCTCGGCCGGGCTGTACTGGACCGGGATCGCGAGCAACTCGAGCTGCGTGCGCGCCGGCGTCGCGAGGCGGGTGCGGAAGCGCTCGTACACCTTCTGCATCTCGGCGTCCGAGCCGCCGGCCGAGCCCGTGTCCGCGGGCGGGACGTTGACGACGACCGCGCTCAGCCGGTCGTAGCGGTCGTGGAACGCCTCGCGCAGTTCGCCCTCGGACAGCTTGAGCGACGACATCAGGCGTTCCTGCAGGCGGCGCACGGGCAGCTCGCGGCGCATCTGGTCCTCGAACGGCGACCAGTCGATGTTCGGGTTGCCGAGCGCCTGCATGTACTTCTGCGGGTCGAACTTGCCGTCGGTCTGGAACGCGGGCTGCGCGTACAGGATGGACGGGGGCGAGGTGCGCATGCCGACGATCACGTCGTTGTCGCTCACCTTGATCCCGGCGTTCTTCGCCTCGGCCGCGAACAGGTGCTCGTTGACGAGCGTGCGCCAGGCGCGCTGCTCGACCGACTTGAGGTCGCGGTCGGACGGGTCCTGGCCGTACTGCTGGCGGTACGCCTCGATGGCCGCGGCCAGCGCCCCGTTCCACACGTCGGCGGTGACCTTCTCGCCGTTGATCTCGCCGTACGTGCCCGACTGCCGGGCGGCGAGGTTCGTGTCGCTTCCCATGCTCCCGAAGAAGCTGAAGCCGATGAGGAAGGTGAACACGGTGGCGACGGTGACGACCAGCCAGATGACCTTGGTGCGCTTGCTGCCGGCGCGCAGGTGAGACAGCATTCGGGAGCTCCGCGATGGGGACGGGCGAGACGACGGCCGTTGTGGCCAATGAGGGCGGCGAGTCTAACAGCCCCGGCGCTCCCGGCACAACGCGCCGGCGCCCTCGCGCGGGCCCCGCGGGGACGCAGTTTCGCGTTCCGCGCGGGGAAGCGCTGTGCTAACTCTTGGCCCACGTCACCACCGCCGAGGGATCGGCCCCGCCGCCGAGCGCGCCCGGACGGGCGCGCGGGTGCGGATGACCGCCTCGCACCGCGAAGGACTGCACCGTGCGCACCGACGTGCTCCACCGGCCCGGAGACACCGAGGCGGACGTCCGCGAGCTGCCGCTGCCGGCCCTCGTGCTCGACACGCTCGAGCAGGGGGTCGTGGCGCTCGACCGCGAGCGGCGCGTGGTCTACGCGAACCGGCACCTCGAGGACCTGCTCAGCGTGGAGCCGGGGGCGCTCCTCGGCCTGCCGGGCAACCGCGTCTTCCCGGGCGCCGAGGCGCGCTGGCTGAAGGGCTCGACCCGCGAGGCGCGCGAGTTCCGCCTCGAGACCGAGGGCCGCGAGATCACGCTCAAGGCCGAGTCGCTGCCCATGCGCGACGAGGACGGCGAGGTCACGGGCTCGGTGGTGCTGGCCGAGGCGATCTACGAGAGCGAGGGCGGCGAGTTCCAGAAGAAGATCGACCGGCTGGTCTCGCTGGGCGAGCTGTCGGCCTACGTCGCCCACGAGATCCGCAACCCGCTCACCGGCATCCGCACCACGGTCCAGTTCGTGGCCTCGAAGCTCAAGCCGCGCGACGCCCGCCGCGAGGACCTCGACGACGTGATCAAGGAGCTGGACCGGATCGAGCAGATCATCACCGGCCTGCTGCTCTTCGCGCGGCCGCCGCAGGCGCGGCCGCAGCCCTGCGACCTGCACCAGGTGCTCGAGCGCACGCTCGACCTGATGGAGGCGCAGCTCGCCGACGCCCAGGTCGCGGTGGTGCGCGAGTTCATGGAGAACCTGCCGCTCGTCGAGGTGGACCCCGACCTCATGCAGCAGGTGTTCCTCAACCTGTGCATCAACGCCGCGCAGGCCATGCCCGAGGGCGGCACGCTCACCATCACGACCGCGGTGCGCCGCTACCGCACGCGCCGCTCGCTCGTGGACGTCTCGATCCGCGACACCGGGGTGGGCATCCCGCGCGACCTGATGGAGAAGATCTTCGATCCGTTCTTCACCACGCGCTCCATGGGCACCGGGCTCGGGCTGCCGATCTCGGTGCAGATCGTGCGCGACACGGGCGGCGTCGTGACGGCCAAGAACAACCCGGGCGGCGGCGCGACGCTGCGCGTCTCGCTGCCGCTGCCGGCCGAGCCGCCGGGAAAGACGGAGGAATGAGCGCATGAAGACCTCCGTCCTGGTGGTGGACGACGAGCTGCTCATCCGCAAGTCGCTCGGCAAGGTGCTGCGCGCCCGCGGCTACGCCGTCGAGGTGGCGAGCACCGGCGCCGAAGGTCTCGAGAAGGTGGGCGAGGTCCGGCCGCAGGTCATGATCCTCGACATGCGCCTGCCCGACACCGACGGGCTGTCCGTGCTCCGGCGCGCCCGGCAGCTCGACCCGCTGCTCCAGATCATCATCATCACCGCCTTCGGCGACGTGCAGACGGCGGTCGAGGCGATGAAGCACGGCGCCTGCGACTTCGTCCGCAAGCCCTACGAGATGGAGGACATCGTCCTCGCCGTCGAGTCGGCGGGCCGGAACTTCCGGCAGGCGACCGAGCTGGACCTCTACCGGCGCCGCGCCTGGCAGCACTACTCGGGCGAGGAGATCATCGGCCAGTCCTCCGCCATGCGCGAAGTGCGCGCCCTCATCGACAAGGTCGTGCGCAGCAAGGCGACCTCGGTGCTCATCTCGGGCGAGAGCGGCACGGGCAAGGAGCTGGTCGCGCGGGCCGTTCACTACCGCAGCGACCGGGCGCAGGCCCCGCTCATGGAGGTCAACTGCTCGTCGTTCCAGGAGGCGCTGCTCGAGAACGAGCTGTTCGGGCACGAGAAGGGCGCCTTCACCGACGCGACGGACACCAAGAAGGGCCTGGTCGAGCTGTGCGACGGCGGCACGCTGTTCCTGGACGAGGTGGCGGACATGCCGCTGCCGACCCAGGCCAAGCTGCTGCGCTTCATCGACCACCGGAACTTCAAGCGCGTCGGCGGCGCTCAGGACATCTCGGTGGACATCCGCATCGTCGCCGCGACCAACAAGAGCGTCGAGGAGGAGGTCCGGGCCGGGCGCTTCCGGGGCGACCTCTACTTCCGCCTCAAGGTCGTCTCGATCACCCTGCCGCCGCTGCGCGAGCGCGGCGAGGACGTCCTGATGCTCGCGCGGCACTTCATGCGGGAGTTCTCGCGCAAGTTCCAGAAGACCTTCGAGGACTTCACGCCCGAGGCCCGGCGCGTGCTGCTCGACTACCCCTGGCCGGGCAACGTCCGCGAGCTGCGCAACCTGATCGAGCGTGTCGTGCTGCTCGAGGAGGGCTCGCACATCGACTCCGAGCACTTCCCGCCGGAAGTGCTCGGGCGCCGCGCCGCGCCCGCGAGTACAGCCGCGGCGGCGGTGCGCGACGTGCTCGGTCTGCCGACGCTCGCGCAGATCGAGGCCGACCACATCAACGAGGTGCTGCGCATGACGTCGGGCAACAAGAGCCGCGCGGCGCGCATCCTCGGCATCTCGAGGCAGGGGCTCATCGAGAAACTGCGCCGGCTTCGCATCGAGGAGACGCGGATCGTCAAGTAACTGGACAGTCTCAAGGAAATGGACATCTCCACGCATCTCGTTGAATCACAACGAGATGCGTTTTGTTTTCGGTGTAAGAAGCTAGTTTGTTGACACTTAGGCGGATTCTCCACAGCGCCATCCACAGCTTCGCGACCCTTCATGAGAGGGCGTGATATTTCTTATCGCTATGTATTGCAATGTCTTAAGAATCAAGCTCTCGACGCACTCTGGTGCGTGGCACGGACCGTGCTGGGATTCACTCCCGTGAGATGGGACGCATCGCGCCCCGTCGCCCGCTCGGTAGTTCGGAGAACACGACCCAAGCAGTGAATGCGGAGGAGGTGATCCCCGAATGGCTGCCAAGAAGAAGGCTGCGAAGAAGAAGGCCACGAAGAAGAAGGCCGCGAAGAAGAAGTAACCGGTTTTCTGGACCTGGCACGTCCTGAAGGGCGCGTCGGCTGAACGCCGGCCGCCCTTCAACATTTTCGAGCGCCCTCCGGGGCGCGCGCGAACGAGCCGGGAGCTCGAGAGTCAGGGCCGGCCGTCCCTTCCGGTTCGCGCGAGGCGGCATCCAGCACGGATGCTGGAGCCGCCCGCATCCTGCCCGTTCCGGTCCTCCCCGCGAAGGCGCGTGCTATCTTCCGCGTCCCGATCGCGCCGCGGGCGGCGGACGCCGAGACGACCGCGACCCGCTCGGGCGCACCCGTTCCCGCCGAGCCCCGCGCCCCGATCCCGCCCACGCCCCATGACCCATCCCGACGACGAGCCCGGCCGCTGGCTGCGGATTCGCGGCGCGCGCCAGCACAACCTGCGCGGCTTCGACCTCGACCTGCCGCGCGGCGAACTGACGGTGATCGCCGGCGTCTCGGGCTCGGGCAAGTCGTCGCTGGCGTTCGACACGCTCTACGCCGAGGGGCAGCGGCGCTACGTCGAGTCGGTCTCCGCGTACGCCAAGCAGTTCCTCGAGCGCCTGCCGCGGCCGGACGTGGACGCCATCCACGGACTGACGCCCGCCGTCAGCATCCAGCAGGTCGCGCCGGCGCGCAGCGCGCGCTCGACGGTGGGCACCGCGACCGAGGTGCACGACTACCTGCGCCTGCTCTTCGCGCGGCTCGGCACCGTGCACTGCGGCGGCTGCGGCCGGCCCGTGACCGCCGACTCGCCGCAGTCGGTCGCCCGCGAGGCGGAGGGCTGGGCGGAGGGCGCGCCCGTCCAGGTGCTGGCGCCGGTCGCGCTCTCGGCGAAGCTGGCGTGGGCCGAGCAGGCGGGCCACCTGCTGCGCGCGGGCTACACGCGCGCGCTGCTGGGCGGCGAACTGGTCGAGCTCGACCCGCCGCCGAAGCTGCCGCGCGGCACGAAGTCGCTGCTGGTCCTCGTGGACCGCCTGCGCTGGCGGGCGGACGAGTCGCAGCGCCTGGTCGAGGCGTGCGAGCAGGCGTTCCGCCGCGGCGAGGGCCGGCTCGCGCTGCGGCTCGGCGACGGCGAGCCCGCGGCGCGCAGCGAGCGCTGGGAGTGCCCGCACTGCGGGACGGCCGCGGTGCGCCCCGAGCCGGCGCTGTTCTCGTTCAACAGCCCGCTCGGGGTCTGCCCGCAGTGCAGGGGGTTCGGCGACGTGCTGACGTTCGCGCCCGAGCTGATCGTCCCCGACGAAGGCAGGACGATCCGGCAGGGCGCGCTCGACCCGTGGGCGAAGTCCTGGCGCGCCACCACCTGGCCGAAGCTGCAGAAGCTCTCGCAGGACTCCGGCGTGCCGCTCGACACGCCGTGGCGCGAGCTGTCCGAGGAGCACCGCCGGCTGCTGCTCGAGGGGAGCAAGGCGTTCAGGGGTGTGATCCCGTTCCTCGAGCGGCTGCAGCAGAAGTCGTACAAGGCCGGCAACCGCTTCGTCGTGCGCCGCTACCAGAGCCCGCGCCGCTGCACGGCGTGCGGCGGCGCACGGCTGCGCCCCGAGGCGCTGCGCGTGCGGCTCGGCGGGCTCACGATCGCCGAGTTGTGCGCCCTGCCCGTGGCGCGCGCCGCGGAGTTCCTCGACGCGCTGCCGCTCTCGGACACCGGGAGGCGGATCGCCGGCACGGCGCTCGCGGAGGTGCGCTCGCGCCTGCGCTTCCTGCTGCGCGTGGACCTCGGCTACCTGACGCTCGACCGCCTGACCCGCACGCTCTCGGGCGGAGAGGCGCAGCGCATCGAGCTGGCGAACGCGCTGGGGGCGAACCTCGCCGACACGCTGTACGTGCTCGACGAGCCCACGGTGGGCCTGCACCCGCGCGACACCGACCGGCTGATCGGCATCCTCGGCGAGCTGGCCGGCCGCGGGAACACGCTGGTGGTGGTCGAGCACGAGCCCATGGTGATCCGCGCCGCCTCGCACCTGGTCGAGCTGGGCCCGGGCGCGGGCGAGAACGGCGGACGGCTGCTCTACAGCGGCCCCGCGGCGGAGGCCTCGGCGGCGGCCGGCTGCGAGACGGCGCGCTGGCTCGCCGGCGAGAAGCGCGTCGCGCGCGCGCGCGCGGCCGGGGCGCCGAAGGCGTTTCTCACCGTCGAGGGCGCGCGCGAGCACAACCTGAAGGACGTGACCGCGCGTTTTCCCGCCGGGCGCCTGACCGCGGTGACCGGCGTGTCGGGCTCGGGCAAGAGCAGCCTCGTGGAGGACGTGCTCTACCGCGCCGCGCGGCGCTCGCTCGAGGGCCTCGAGGAGGAGCCGGTCGGGGCGCACCGGGCCGTGAAGGGGCTCGAACAGGTGAAGCGCGTCGTGCTCGTGGACCAGTCGCCCATCGGGCGCACGCCGCGCTCGTGCCCGGTCAGCTACTTGGGCGTCTACGCCGCGCTGCGCGAGATCTTCGCGCGCCAGCCCGCCGCGATCGCGCACGGCTGGAAGGACGGCGCGTTCTCGTTCAACACCGCGGGCGGGCGCTGCGAGACCTGCGAGGGCGCGGGGCAGGTCGAGGTCGAGATGTACTTCCTCGCCGACCTGTCGGTGCCGTGCGAGGCCTGCGGCGGGACGCGCTTCCACCGCGACGTGCTCGAGGTGCGCTACCGCGGCGCCAGCATCCACGACGCGCTCCAGATGACGGTGGACGAGGCGTTCCACCACTTCGCGAGCGAGCCGAAGTTCACGCGCGGGCTGCACATCCTGAGGCGCGTCGGGCTCGGGTACCTGCGGCTCGGCCAGGGCGCGAACACGCTCTCGGGCGGCGAGGCGCAACGGCTCAAGGTGGCGCGCGAACTGTCGGCGCGCGGCGCGGGTCCGAGCCTGTACGTGCTCGACGAGCCGACCGTGGGCCTGCACTGGGCGGACATCCAGCTGCTGCTGGACGTGCTCGACGACCTGACCGGGCGCGGCGACACCGTGGTGCTCGTCGAGCACAACCTCGACGTGGTCCGTTGCTGCGACTGGATCGTGGACCTGGGCCCGGACGGCGGCGACGCCGGCGGGGAGCTGGTCGCCGAGGGTCCGCCCGAGGCGATCGCCGCCTGCGAGCGCTCGCACACGGGGCGCTGGCTGCGCGAGGCGCTCGCGGGCGCCGGCACGCCGCGCGGCTAGCTTCGGCCCCGCGCCCCGCGCCCGGGCGGCGCGCCGGGGGCGGGCAGCTCCAGCGTCATGAACGCGCTGTTCGGGTCCGGCCCGTAGTCCGCGAACGGGCCGCACGGCACGAAGCCGAACGAGGCGTACAGCCGGCGCGCCGGTTCGAAGGCGGCCATCGAGCCGGTCTCGAGGCTGAGCCGTGCGTAGCCGCGCCCCTCCGCCACGGCGAGGATGTGGCGAAGCATCGCCGCGCCGACGCCCCTGCGCCGGTGGGCGGACGCCGTGCGCATGGACTTGATCTCGCCGTGGGCCGGATCGAGTTCCCGGAGCGCGCCGCAGCCGAGCAGCTCGCCGCCGTCCCAGGCCGTCCAGAACGTGATCCCGGGGCGGCGCAGGCCGTCGAGGTCGAGCGCGTGCACGCTCCCGGGCGGCGAGATCGAGCGCATGTCCGAAAGGTGCTCCTCGAGCAGCGCCCGGATCTCGGGCCCTCGCAGGTCGTCGGGTCGGATGCGCATCGGCGGTGGCGGCGTCCGGTCCGGCCGGGCGTTGCCCGGCGCTCAGGCCTTCGGCAGCGCCGCGGCCAGCTCGTCGGGCAGGGCGCGGTCGGCGGCGGCCACCGCGACCTCACCCGCGCCCAGCACCTCGCCCTCGACCACGACGCCGCGCAGCAGCGACAGCGGCACCATCTCGAAGTAGACGTTGCGCGGGCGCACGCCCTCCGGCGGCGCGTCCCAGAGCTCCGCGGGCGGCATCTCCGCGATGCCGAGCGCGGGCGTCGCCGCCGGCAGGATCTTCCGCCGCGTCGCGATCGCGTGCACCGCCACGCCGTGCTCGCGCGCGGCGAGCGCCACCGTGTACGAGCCGATCTTGTTCAGCACGCCGTGCTCGGTCACCGCGTCCGCGCCGAGCCACACGGCGGCCGCCTGCTGCACCAGCAGCGGCAGCGCGGCGTCGGCCACGAGCCACACGGGGATTCCCTCCGCCGCGAGCGCGGCGGCCATCGCGCGGCCCTCGAGCTTCGGCCGGCTCTCGGCCAGCAGCACGCGCGGCTCCCGCCCGCGGCGCCGCAGTTCGCGCAGCGCCTCGAGCACGAGGCCGCTCATGGACAGCGTCGCGATCCACGCGCCCGAGCGGTCGATCGTGCCGGCCGCGGTGCGCGCGGCGCCGGCGGCGGCCGCGGCGAGGTCCTCGCGCTCGGCCGCGCAGCTAGCGGCCAGGTGCGCGCGCGCGTCGGCCGCGCCGTCCT
>CAZUEM010000030.1:2445-30192 GCA_964619155.1 uncultured bacterium | reverse complement strand
CGCAACGCCCTCCCGCCCGCGCCCCGCGCTCCGCTATCCTGCGCGCGTCGCGCCGTCCGGCGACCCGCCGGGTGCGCGACGCCGTTGCCTGCCAGATCGCCTGCGTCCTTGCGAAGGAGACTCCCGCTTCATGATCAAGCTCATGCTGTTCATCGACGGCACGTGGCTCTATTCGAACACGCCGCGGCTCGTCGAGGCCTCGGGCGAGCCGGGGTTCATGCTCGACTTCGGCAAGTTGCCGCGCGTGCTCGGCGAGGAGGCCGCGCGCCAACTCGGGCACCCCGAGTACACGGTCGTGCGCACGCACCTGTTCGGCAGCTACGCCGACAACGTGGACCCGCGCGACAACGACCCCGTGCAGCGGCGGCTCAACTTCTTCTCGATGCTCCGCCAGCAGCACCACTACGAGGTCGAGGCGTTCCCCATCAACTTCCGCGGCAAGCGCCTGCGCAAGCCCGACCGCGACCCCGGCGACACGTTCGAGCCCAAGGAGAAGTGCGTGGACATCGCGCTCGCGACCGCCATGCTCTTCAACGCCTCGATGCCCAACGCCTACGACGTCGCCGTCGCCGTGCTCGGCGACCAGGACTTCAAGCCCGTCCTGCAGAGCGTGCGGCGGCTCGGCAAGCGCGTCGCGATCGCCTCGATCCAGGGCGCGTGCGCGGCCGAGCTGTCCGACCCGGGCGACAAGGAGCGCGTGCGCGACTCCGAGATCATCTGGCTCGAGGACCTGCTGCCGGCGCTGGCGCGGCGCTACGACCCGCACGTCCTCGAGTGCCAGTCGCCGCACCACCGGGGCGACCGTCGCGTGCAGACCACCTACTACCCGAAGCGCGGCGAGAAGTTCTACTGCGAGGACTGCCGCTCGCAGTTCTCCCGCGCGCGCGGCGAGAACGGCCCCGAGGTGCGCGTGAAGTGGGCGCCGCCCGGCACGTCGCTCGCGGGCGTCGTCTGCCACAAGCGCATGGACAAGAGCTACGGCTTCATCCGCGTCGAAGGCTGCGGCGAGTGGGACGGGCCGGAGTACTTCTTCCACGAGAGCGACATCGCCGACGGCACGTCGTTCGCCGAGATGCCCGAGGGCGCGGACGTGGAGTTCGTCGTCAAGTCCGACCCGCCCGAGGGCAAGGCGCCGCCGGCGCGCGGCGTGCGGCGGAGGCACGCCGCGTGAGCGCGCGCGAGCCGGGCGCGCCGGAGGCGCCCGCGACGCTCCGCGAGGCGCGCGAACTGCTCGCGCGCACGCCCGCGCTGCTCGACGCCTGGCTGCGCGGCCTCCCGGAGCCGTGGCTGTCGGCGACCGAGGGCGGGGGCACGTGGTCGCCGCGCGAGGTGATGGCGCACCTCGTGGACAACGAGGAGGTGGACTGGCTGCCGCGGCTGCGCATCGTGCTCGAGCACGGCGAGGCGCGGCCGTTCGAGCCGTTCGACCGCGAGGGCTTCCGCCGCAAGTACGCGCACCTCGCCGTGGACGATCTGCTCGATCGCTTCGCGGCCCGGCGGCGCGAGTGCCTCGCGGCGCTGGACGCGCTCGCGCTCACGGACGCGGACCTCGACCGCACCGGCATGCACCCGGCGCTCGGGCGCGTCACCGCGCGGCAGCTGCTCGCCGCCTGGACCGTGCACGACCTCACGCACGTCGCCCAGGTCGCGCGCGTGATGGCGAAGCGCTGGGGCGACGCGACCGGCCCGTGGCGCGCCTACCTCGGGGTGCTCTCCCGGTGACGCGCGGCGCCACGCTCAGACTTCGGGCCCCGCTCGCCGTCGCGCTCGCGCTGGCCGGGGCCGTCGCGCCCGCGCCCGCCGCGCGAATCGCTGCGCCGCCCGCGCCGCGCGCCGCGCACGCCGCCCCGCGCGCCGCGCCGCCCGCGCCCTTCTTCTGGGTCGAGCGCGTCGCCGGGCGGCTCGAGCTCCGCTCGGGCTCGCTCGCGCCGGGCGCGACCGCCGAACTGCCGTGCGACCCGTTCGCGGGCGTCGTGGACGTCGTGCTGCCCGTGGGCCCGGGGCAGTCCGCCTCGCTCGTCCGCCCGGGCGACCGCGGCACGCTCGTCGTGTCCCGCCGCGGCGATTCGCTGCACGTGGCGCTGCGGCGGCCCGACGGCACGGCGCACGCGCGGCCGCCGCGCTCGCTCGCCGACCTCGCCCGCGAGGAGACGCGGCTCAGCGTGACGGGCGGCGACGGCACGCGCGGCGCGTGGGTGATCCGCGGCGGCGCCGTCGCGACGCCCGACACGACGGGCCCGGTCGCGAACATGTTCGCGGGCAAGCTGCCGTTCCGTCTCGCGGGCGGCGACTGGGTGGTGCAGACCGAAACCTGGCGGCGCCCCGCGGCGCCCGCGCCGCGCGGGCGCCTCGCGTTCACGCGCGAGCGCTGGCTGCTCGCCGAAGTCACTCGGCCCGACGGCGCGCGCGGCCGGTTCGTCGTGGACCTCGGCGCGGGCGAGAGCGTCGTCGCCCCGGGCTTCGTGCCCGCCGGGCAGGCGATCGTGCCCGCGAAGATGACCGAGTACTCGCTGCGCGGCGACCGGCTGCTCGACTACCAGCCCGGCGGCGCGACCGGCCTCGCGCCCGTGGTGAAGGGCCACACGACGTTCCCCTCGCTCGCGATCGGCGGCGCCGACGTGCGCGACTTCGAGGCGCAGGTCGCCGAACTGCCCGCCGGGCTCGGCGCGGACGTGGCCGGCATCCTCGGCGCGGACGTGCTCCGCCGCGCCGCACGCGTGCGGCTCGTCGTGCCCGACGGCGGCGGCGCGGCCGGCGCGCTCGAGTTCGATCCGAAACGCCCGCTCGCGCGCGAGGACGGCCGGGCCCCGTTCAGCTGGGTCTCGTCGCACGTCGTGCTGCCCGGCGAGGTCGCCGGCCGCGCCGCGCTCTGGATCGTGGACTCGGGCGCGCCGGTGTCGTTCGTGGACCCGCCGGCCGTGGCCGAGGAGCCGTGGACCTCGGCGGCGCGGCCCGCGCCGCCCGTGCACGGGGCGGGAGGGCAGCCCCGGCCCACGTCGCAGGTCACGGCGCCGTCGCTGCGCGTCGGCTCCGGCGCCGCGTGGCCCGAGGCGCCCGTGCGCCTCGCGCGGCTCATGCCGTTCGACGCGCTGCGCGCCGACGGCCGCGTGCCCGCGCTGCTCGGCGTCGCCGAACTCGCGCGCATGGGCGCGCTCGATCTCGACTTCGAGCGGCGCGAGGCGCGCTGGGGCGCCGCCCCGAAGTAGGGGGGCGCGCCGCGGGAACGCGGGCGGGGCCGCACCGCCACGCGTTTCCCGGCCCGCGGCGCGCTGCGTCCTACGGGCGCTTCGTCTCCAGGTCCCCGACGCGCGGGCAGACGAACGACTGCCCGCCCGTCGTCCACGTCAGCCCGACCGGGCGGCCGGTCGAGTCGCGCGCCGGCGCGACCGTGCCGTAGTCGCGGGGCGAGAAGAACGTCGAGTCCGAGGTCGGCCACAGCGGCCAGTCGTTCGCCCACAGCATGCCGTCGCGGGCGGTGACGGGCAGGCCCGGGTTGTTGACGACGTCGTAGCGGCCCTCGAAGCGCCGCAGCCGCTCGGTGGGCACCGCGACCGTCGCCGGATCCGGGCGCTCGAGCGGAGCGACCGCCCGCCCCGACGCGAGCCTCGGCGCGGCGCCGCGCAGCATCGCGGCCGCGCCGTTCTGGACGTTGCCGAGGAAGACGACCGTCACGCCGGTCGCGGAGTCGTGGTCGAGGTACGAGAAGAACCCGTCCGTGCTGCCGCTCCACCGCAGCCCGCCCCGGCGCACGAGGTTCGCGCGCGCGTCCGCGCCGAACGTGCCGTCGAGGAGCGCCCGCGACATCGCCAGCAGGTCGCGCGCCGTGCTCCACATCGAGCCCGCGCCGGCGAGGAAGCCGAGGTCGCGCGTGGCGCGGTCGAACGCGCCGGGCCCGGCGGGGACGTAGCTCGCCGCGCGATCGGGCAGCGGCGCGTCCCGCCCCGCGACCGGCGCCGTGCGCGCCAGCCCCGCGGGGCCGGTCACCCGCTCGCGCACGAGCGCCTCCCATGACTTCCCGGCGGCGACCTCGAGCACCCGGGCGAGCACGGTGTAGCCCGCCGAGCTGTAGACCGAACGCGTGCCCGGCTCGAACAGCAGAGGCGTGCGCCCCGCGCGCTCCGTGACGTCCGCGGGCGAGAGGAAGCGCTGTTCGTCCTCGGGCGTGGTCACGCGGTGCGGGATGCCGCCCGTGTGGTCGAGGAGCTGCCGCACGGTGATGCGTCCGTGCGGGAAGCCGGGCAGGAAGCGGCCGATGGTGTCCGCTGCCGCCAGTCTTCCCTCGCGGATCAGCTGCAGGGCGACGACCTGGTTGACCGGCTTGGTGATCGAGGCGATGCACATGCGCGTCGCCGGGGTCATCGGCGTGCGGCGCTCGCGGTCGGCCGCGCCCCAGCAGCGCTCGACCAGCACGCGCCCGTCGCGCGCGAGCAGGAACTGGCCCGAGATCTCACCGCCCCGGACGAGCGGGGCGACGCAGGCGTCCAGCGCGCGCCCGAGCGCGGCGCTGTCCGGCGGGGCGGCGGCGACGGCGCCGCCCGCGGCCCCGGCCGCGATCGCGAGCAGCGTGAGCCCCGTCGTCAGAGCTGCCACAGGTAGCTCGCCTTCATGAAGAGGCTGTGGTTCTCGGCCCGCAGCGGCGCCCCGTCCGCGCCCGCCAGGCGCGCCCCGTAGCCGAGGTAGAACACCGTGCCCGGACGCAAGAGGTAGGAGACCAGCAGGTCCTCGGTGAGCGCGCGGTCGCGGCCCGCGAGAGCCCCCCGCGCGTCGTAGCGGCGGCGCTCCACCCACTCGTTGATCCAGCGCACCGAGACCTCGCGCGAGAACTGGTAGGAGAGCCGCGTGCGCGGGATCAGGGCCTGCGCGTAGCGCGAGCCGTCCGCCTCGCGGGTGATGCGCACGCCGGTCATGGACAGCCCGCCGTCGCACCGCTCGCTGAACCGCACGTCCGCCCACACCTCGGGGTTGACGCTGCGGCCGGGCGCGGTCTCCTCGTAGATGACCTCGGAGCCGTGGCTCACCCAGAAGCCCGGGCGCACGGCGCGCCAGCGGCCGGTCTCCGCCCACACGAACTGCCGCCAGCGCGGCTCGAACGAACGGCCGTTGAACCAGGTGGAGAGCCGGTTGACGCCGCCGGCCAGGCGCGTGCTGCCGTCGAAGTGCACGACGACCTCGGGCCGCGCCGAGAAGTCGGTGAGCCGCCCCGTCACGCCCTGCTCGCCGTGGTCGTAGAGCTGCTGAACGCCCATGCGCGGCTCGATCCACGCGTACCAGGTCTTCGCCTTCGGGTGGAGGCGGCCCTGGAACCAGTGGAAGATCTCGAACGTGCCCGGACGGTTGACGAAGCCCGCGTCGGAGCGCATGTCGCGCGTGATGTCCTCGAAGTTCGTGTTCCACGAGAACGCCTTCGACTCGTAGGCCACGTTCACGCGGTGCGCGGATCCCTCGGCGCGGTCGCCGTCGAGGCCCGCGAGGCGTGGCGGCGCGTTGACGGCGGTGGCCGAATCGAGCCGGGCGAGCGCGCCGGTGAAGTCCGGGTCGCCCGACCACGAGTGCACGGCCTGTCCGAGCAGCGTCCAGCGCTTGCGGATCGTCCAGCGTCCGTCGAGCGAGGCCACGCGGTTGAAGGCGTCCCGGTGCGTGCGGTTCGTGACGAGGGCGCCGAGGCTCAGGTCGGCGCTGAAATCGTGGCGCGCGCGCGCCACCGCGAACTGCGCGTCGCGCCCGGAGTACGGGTTCGCCGCGTCCGGCAGCCCGGGGACCGGGTCGCCGGCGCTGCGGTCGGCGGCGTTCAGCAGGCCGATCGCGGTGCGGCCGACCTTGCCGGTCAGCTTCACGCCGTAGAGCGGGTCGACGATCCGCCGCGTGTACACGAGGTTCATCGGCGTCGTGAAGATGTCGGCGCCCTCGAGGAAGAACGGGCGTTTCTCCGGAAAGAAGATGGCGAAGCGCTCGTTCACGGCGAGCACCCCGGCGTCTGCCTCGACCTGGCTGAAGTCGGGCGTCACCGTGACGTCGGCGGTGATCGCGCTCGTGAGCCCGTACTTGAGCCCGAAGCCCTGGCGCGACTCGGCGGGGTTCCAGCGCACCGCCCCGGGCCCGCGCGAGGCCGCGCTCGACGAGGTCACGTACGGGTTGACCTCGAGGTTCCGGCCCGGGCGGATGCCCGTGAGCCCGTCGAGGTCGCCCATCTGCCGGTGGTAGCCGGCGATCGCGCGCGTGACCGGCGCCCAGTACATGTGCGCACCGGTGCGGCGCTGGTCGCGGATCGCGTTGAAGCCGAACGTGACCTTGTCCGCGGGCGGGAAACGCAGCGACCGGAAGGGAATCGCGAACTCGACCTCGAATCCCGCGGGGGTCACGGCGCCGCGGCTCGTGAACTGGAAGTCGGGCGAGGTGTCGCTGTCCACGCCCTCCTGGTCCACGCCGTCCGCCTGCACGCCGCGCGGGTTCGCGCACAGGAAGTAGGAGCGCTGGCGGTCGTGGTACGAGTCGATGCTCATGCCCACCCAGTCGCCCGACCAGATGTCGTCCCGGCCGACGATGGGCGCCTGCACCTGCCCGGGCAGCTCGCGGCAGCGGAACGCGACGTAGAGGTGTTTCTCGTCGTACGTGACGAAGCACTCGGTGCCGAGCGTGTCCTTCACCCCCTCGACCGGGCGGCCGTGCGTGAAGCCGTCGAGGTGCGCGGCCCCGTTCCACTCGGCGGGGTCCACGCGGCCGTCGATGACGGGCGCCCGCGAGGCCCGCGGCGGCGAGAGGCGGATGTTCCCGGCGTGGCCGGTGAAGGGTGTCGCGCCGGCGGGCGGCGCGGCCGCCGCGACCAGCGCGATCGCGGCCAGGGTGTGGCGGAGCGACATGCGGAACCTCGGGGAGGATGGACGCAGCCCGGTTCGCGTGAGGAACGGTAGGGAGAAGGACACCGGGCGTCGTCGTGAAGTTGACGAGGTCCTCTACGTCGGGAACGGGCGCGGGGGTTTCGCCGCCGAGCGCCGCGCGCGGACGGCGGCCGCCCCGAACCCCGCGCGCGCCTCCCGCTCCAGCGCCCCGCGCGCCTCGACCGCGCTCCCGCGTCCGCGCGCCGCGCGGACGCCCGCCTTCCGCGTCCGTCACTTGGCCGCACAAAGTACTTGACCGCGCCTCGGCTCCCGCGCTTTCCTCCGCTCCGTGAACCGCGAACGCCCGGAACCCGGCGACCCGCCGCCGCCCATCCCGCTGCCCCTGCGCGCGGCCGACGACCTGCGCTACATCCGCGAGGCCATCGAGCGCGCCGCCGAGTTCACTTCGATCTCCGGCTTCGGGCTCGTCGCGGTCGGCGTGACGGCGCTGGTCGCGGCCGCGATCGCGCCGCGCAACGTCGCCAGCGACCGCTGGGTCATGGTGTGGATGGGCGAGGCGCTGCTCGCGATCGCCATCAGCGTCGGCACCTCGGTGCTCAAGGCGCAGCGCCTGCAGGTGCCGCTCTTCGGCGCCGTCGGGCGGCGCTTCATGCTGGCGTTCGCGACGCCGGCCGCCGCGGGCGCGGTGCTCTCGGCGGCGCTCATCCTCGCGAAGGCGAACACGCTCCTGCCGGGCGCCTGGCTGCTGCTCTACGGCGCGGCGGTCGCGGGCGGCGGGTCGTTCTCGGTCGGCAGCGTGCCGGTGATGGGCGCGGCGTTCATGGCGCTCGGCACGGTCGCGATGTTCGCGCCGCCGGCGTGGGCGAACGTCCTGCTCGGCTCGGGCTTCGGGCTGCTGCACGTCGGCTTCGGGGCGTGGATCGCTCGGAGGCACGGTGGCTGAGGCGGCCCGCAAGCGGAGCGCGGCCCGCCGCGCCGCCGAGGGCCCGCCGCCCGCCGCGGCGGCCTCGGCGCACCACGACCTCGACCGCGTGATCCACGAGCGAGTGCGGCTCGCCATCGCGAGCGCGCTCGCCGTGCACCCGGCGCTGTCGTTCAACGACCTCAAGAAGGCGCTCCGCATCACCGACGGCAACCTCAGCGTCCACGCCCGCCGGCTCGAGGAAGCGGGCTACGTCGAGTGCCGGAAGTTCTTCGAGGGCCGCGTGCCGCGCACCGAGTACCGGCTGACCGCGGCCGGCCGCCGGGCGCTGCAGCGCTACCTCGACCACATGGAGGCGCTCATCCGCGCCATGCGGGAGCGGTGAGGGCCATGGCCCGAGCCCGCGACGCCGTCCTTCACCCGGCCGCCGGACCGGCCGACAACCCGCAACAACCCCGGACCGCGGCCGCGGCCCGGCAGGAAGGCCCCGGCACATCCCCCGGCCAGAGGAGTGGAACGACATGAAGCGAGAGAAGCGTGACCGCCGAGACCGCCGCCCGCACGCGCGCACCGGACGCCGCCCGGCGACCCGTGCCGTGCTCGAGCGCGTGGCCGACCGCGTCGCGGTGGCCGTGCACGGCGCCGTGAGCCGCCTGGCCCGCCGCCTCGGCCCCGCCTAGCCCCGCGCGCCGAACCGCCATCGCCGACGGGCCGCCCTCCGCCAGGGGGGCGGCCCGTTCGCCTGCCGCATGTCCAAGGCCCGTGGGGGCTTCCGGGCCCGGCCCGCCGCGCCAGTCGCGCCGCTGGCCGCGCCCGGCCCCCCGGCCCTTTCGCGGCCCGCGCGACGTGCTCCAACCTTCGGGCCTCGCCGCCCGTCCTAGCCTTCGAATATGGCGGCGACGGCAACCTGGAATCTGACCCTCCCGAACGTGGAAGCCCGCGCACTGTCCCCGATCCTCGAGACCAGCGACGTGGCACTGGCGGCGCGTGGCGACGCGCGTGCCTTCGCGCGCCTCTACGAGGAGCACAAGGGACGGGTGTTCGCGCTGGCCCGGCGCATGGCCGGGCACGAGCGCGCGGCCGAGCTGACGCAGGACGTGTTCGTGCGCGCCTGGAGCAAGCTCGGCACGTTCCGCGGCGACGCCAAGTTCTCGACCTGGCTCCACCGGCTGGCCGTGAACCTGATCCTCAGCCGCCGCGCGTCGTGGGCCACCGAGCGCGCGCGGTTCCTCGACGGCGAGGACACGCTCGAGGGCCTGGCGGCCCGGCCGTCGGGCCGCGAGCTGGGACTCGACTTCGAGAAGGCCATCGACCTGCTCCCCGACGGCGCGCGCACGGTGTTCGTGCTGCACGACGTCGAGGGCTGGAAGCACGACGAGATCGCCCGGACGATGGGCGTCACGTCGGGAACCACGAAAGCCCAGCTCCACCGCGCGCGGATGCTCCTGCGCCGGGTGCTGGCCTGAAGGGGTGACGCGACCATGACCGACCGCTGGACCGACTCCCTGTCGGACTACCTGGACGGCGAGCTGACCGCCGCCGAGGGCCGCGCGATCGAACAGCACCTCGACGCGTGCGAGGAGTGCCGCCTGCTGCTCGCGCAGCTCCGTCGCGTGCGCAACGAAGCCCGCGCGCTCGCGGACCCGCCGGTTCCGGACGATCTCTGGGCGGGGATCGCCTCACGAATCGGACCGGCGGGATCCGCGAGCTCGCGGATCGCGGAACCGGCTCGCGTGCTGCACCTCCCGGCGCGCCGGCCCGCGTTCGCGTGGGGATGGGCGATGGCGGCGGGCATCGCGCTGCTGCTCGTGTCGGCCGTCGCCCTCCTCTTCACGACCCGCGCCCCGGAGCGCGCCGCGGCGCCGATGCTGGCGGCGGGCGAGGGCGCCGGGAGCGGGACGGCCGAGCTGGCCTCGTTCGACGCCGCGCAGGTCGAGAGCGAGATCGCCGAACTGCAGGCCGCGCTCGAGAAGGGCCGCGGCCGGCTCGACCCCAAGACCGTGGCCGTGCTCGAGAAGAACCTCACGCTCATCCGGCAGGCCACCGAGGACGCCAAGCGCGCGCTCGCCGCCGATCCGGCGAACCAGGACCTGCAGAACTACTTCGCATCCACGGTGCACCGGAAGCTGGACCTGATGCGCCGCGCCACCTCGATGGCGGGAGTCTGACGTCATGCTCGCTTCGTTCCTGACCCTGGGCTTCCTCGCCGCCGCGGCGCCCGCGGCGCCGGCGTCCCCCGCACCGGCCGCCGTCGCGCCGGCCCCGCCGGCCGCCCAGCCCGTGGCCATCGAGCGCCGCGTGGGCGAAGTGCTCGCGCGGCGGCTGCCCGACGGCACGCTGCTCGTCTCGCCGGCCGGAGTGTTCGTCTTCGAGCCCGGCCCGGACGAGCCCGGCACACCGCCCGCGTGGTTCGAGTTCGCGCTGCCCGCGGGGACGAAGCGCGAGTTCGCCGCCCGCACCGAGACGCTCATCACGGTGCCGAGGGGCGTCGCGCTCGAGCTGACCAGCCTCGTCGGCGACATCACGGTGGACGCCTGGGACAAGGACGCCGTCCGCATCGTCGCCGAGCACGGCGCGCGCGACCGGCTGCGCACGCGGGTCGTCGAGTACCGGCGGCAGGCCGCGGAGCTGCGCCGCCAGAGCGGCGAACTGCGCCGCGACGTCGAACAGCTCCGGCGCGACGCCGAGCAGGTGCGCCGCGAGGCCGAGAAGGCGCGCCGCGAGGCCGAGGCGCAGCACCGCGAGCAGGTGATCGCCGGCCTGCGCGGCGGGACGCTGCACGTCGAGACGCTGAACCGGATGGGCATGCCTGCGGTCGTGGACTACACCATCACCGTGCCGCGCTGGATGGCGCTGCGGCTCTCGGGCATGGAGACCGACATCTCGGTCGAGGGCGTGCGCGCGGCCATCGCCGCCGAGTCCATCCGCGGCGACGTCGTCGTGCGCGGCGGCCGCGGCCCGGTGCAGATCTCGTCGGTCGAAGGCGTGGTGCGGGCTTTCGACTGCGACGGCGGTGTGCAGGCCTCGTCCATCAACCGCACCGTCGAGCTCGACGACGTCGGCGGCGAGCTGATGGTCGAGAGCGTCAACGGCGACATCCGGATCGGCCGGGTGCGTTCGCGCAGCGTCGAGGCCAGTTCGGTCAACGGCTCGGTCATCTACCGCGGCGAGTTCGAGCCGCGCGGCCGCTACCGGCTCGCCAGCCACGCCGGCAACCTGGTCGTCGGCGTTCCCGTAGGGGCGGGTGTCGACGTTTCGGTGGCGACCTTCGAGGGGGCGTTCCGCAGCGGATTCCCGCTCGAGATCGGGCCGTGGCGCAAGGGCCAGAAGTTCAACTTCGTGCTCGGCACCGGCGGGTCGCAGCTCGAACTCGAATCGTTCCAGGGGCGGATCGAACTGCTCCGTCCCGCCGAGGTCCCGGCGGTCGCCCCGGCGCCCCGCGTGGCGCCGGTCCCGCAGGTCCCGAAGGTCGTCCGCATCCACAAGAAGGCGCCCGCCGCGCCCGCGCCTCCGGCGCCGCCGGAGCGCGAGGAGACCCCGTGATGCTCGCCACCCTCATCCGCCACCGCCCGCTGCGGCTGGCCGCCGCGATCGGCGCCACGCTCGTCGGGCTGTCGATCGGCTCGAACGGCTGGGCCGCCGAGCGCCGGACCGAGACCTGGAACTGGAACGGCTCGCTCGCCGCCGGGCGCACGCTCGCGATCCACGGCGTGAACGGCGAGATCCGCGCCGAGCCCTCGAGCGGCGACCGCGTCGAGGTGACGGCCGAGAAGTCGGGCCGCCGGAGCGACCCGGCGACCGTGAGGATCGAGGTCACGCAGGACTCCGACGGCGTCACGATCTGCGCCGTCTACCCGGGCCAGGGCAGCCCGTGCGGCCGCGGCAAGGGCTCGTCGTGGTTCAAGAACAACGACGTGCAGGTGGACTTCACCGTGAAGGTGCCCGCGGGCGTGACGTTCGACGCCCACACCGTGAACGGCGGCGTGACCGCCCGCTCGCTCGCCGGCCCGGTGCGCGCGCACACGGTCAACGGCACCTGCGACATCGAGACCTCCCGCAGCGGCGAGGCCTCGACCGTGAACGGCAACGTGCACGCCACGCTCGGCAGCGTGGGCGCGAAGGACCGGCTCGACTTCTCGAGCGTGAACGGCACCATCACGCTCAGCGTCCCCGCCGCGCTCGACGCCGACCTCGAGGGCAGCACGGTGAACGGCTCGATCTCGACCGACTTCCCGGTGACCGTCTCGGGCAAGTGGGGCCCGAAGAACATGCACGCCACGATCGGCCGGGGCGGCGCGAAGCTGAGCGCCAGCACCGTC
This sequence comes from uncultured bacterium, assembly GCA_964619155.1. Lineage (GTDB taxonomy): Bacteria > Eisenbacteria > RBG-16-71-46 > RBG-16-71-46 > RBG-16-71-46 > CAIXRL01. The sequence continues at coordinate 18,115 of CAZUEM010000030.1, read as the reverse complement.
AACGGCTCGATCCGGGTGAGGAAGCACTCCGACTGATCGCCCGTCCGGACGGCACCCAGGGCCCGCCTCCCGATCGGGGGAGGCGGGCCCTCGGTCGTCGGGATGTGCGATGGCGGCCACCCCTCGCGGGGTGGCCGCCGTTCTCCCTGCGGCAGCGGTTCGCGCTTGGCCCGGCGCGGCGGGCGGGCGGATGATGCCCGTGCGGACCCCGCCATCCTCCCGTGTCCGCCCGCGCCGGCCCCCCCGACGGCGCCAGGGTTCGTCCACTCGAACCGGGAGGACCACCATGCGCACGCTCCTTCGCGCCTGTCTCGTGCCGCTGCTCGCCGCCGCCATTGCTTCGCCGGCGCTGGCCGCCTGGCCGCACGAACCCAACAACGGCAACGTCGCCCTGTGCACCGCCGCGAACGACCAGACCGTCCCGACGATGGTCCCGGACGGCGCAGGCGGCGCGATCGTCACCTGGCGGGACTACCGCAGCGGCACGAGCTACGACATCTACGCGCAACGGATCAGCGCGGGCGGGGTGCCGCTGTGGATGGCGAACGGTGTCGTACTGTGCACCGCCGCGAACGAACAGTCCTTCCCGACGATTGTCCCGGACGGCATGGGCGGCGCGATCGTCACCTGGCACGACTACCGCAGCGGCACGAACTGGGACATCTACGCGCAGCGGATCAGTGCGGGCGGGGTGCCGCAGTGGACGGCGAACGGTGTCCCCCTGTGCACCGCCGCCAGCAGCCAGAGCGATCCGACGATCGCCTCGGACGGCATGGGCGGCGCGATCGTCACCTGGCGGGACTACCGCAGCGGCACGAACTACGACATCTACGCGCAGCGGGTCAGCGCGGGTGGGGTGCCGCAGTGGTCGGCGAACGGTGTGGCCCTGTGCACCGCCGCGGACAGCCAGGAATCCGGGAAGATCGTCTCGGACGGCGCGGGCGGCGCGATCGTCACCTGGCAGGACCGCCGCAGCGGCACGAACGCGGACATCTACGCGCAGCGGGTCAACGCGGGCGGGGCAACGCAGTGGACGGCGAACGGTGTCTCCCTGTGCGCCGCCGCGGACAATCAGTACTTCCCGGCGATCGCCCCGGACGGCGCGGGCGGCGCGATCATCAGTTGGGATGACAATCGCAGCGGCACGAACTACGACATCTACGCGCAGCGGGTCAGTGCGGGCGGGGCGACTCAATGGACGGCGAATGGCGTCGCCCTGTGCACCGCCGCGAACAGTCAGTCCTCTGCGACGATCGTCGCGGACGACGCGGGCGGCGCGATCGTCACCTGGCAGGACAGCCGCAGCGGCACGAGCAACGACATCTACGCGCAACGGATCGGCGCGGGCGGGGTGGCGCAGTGGACGGCGAACGGTGTCGCCCTTTGCACTGCCGCGAACGACCAGGTGGCGACGACGATCACCTCGGATGGCGCGGGCGGGGCGATCGTCGCCTGGCGGGACGACTACAGCCTCACGAACTACGACATCTACGCGCAGCGGGTCAGCGCCAGCGGGGTGACGCAGTGGACGGCGAGAGGTGTCGCGCTGAGCACCGCGGCGTACCACCAGAGCGGCCCGATGATTGCCTCGGACGGCGCGGGCGGGGCGATTGTCGCGTGGAACGACTCCCGCAGCGGCACGTACGACATCTACGCGCAGCGGGTCGAGCGCTACGGCCAGCTCGGCAACCCCGAGCCGGTGATCGCCAGCGTGCGGGACGTGCGCAACGACCAGGGCGGGTTCGTGCGCGTCGCCTGGGACGCCTCGTACCTCGACGCCGACCCGGTTTACGGCGTCGCCGAGTACCGCGTCTTCCGCAGCGTGCCCGTCGACGCGGCCGGCGCGATGCGGGCGCGGCGCGCGATCACCACCGACAGCGACGTGGCGGTGCGCGAGGGCGCGCTGTGGGCGGTGGCCGGCGCCGGGGCCACGGTCTACTGGGAGTACGTCGGCACGCAGGTGGCCGAGGCGTTCGCCGGCTACAGCCGGGTGGTCGCGACCACCGCGGACTCGGTCGGCGGATCGAACCCCCGCACGCTGTTCATGGTCGAGGCGCGCCAGAGCACGTCGCTGACCGCCGACCGCTGGGCGTCGGCGCCCGACTCGGGCTACAGCGTGGACAACCTGCCGCCCGCCGCACCCGCGCCGCTGACCGGGCAGTACGCGGGCGGCGCGACCGCGCTGCACTGGAACCGCAACACCGAGGCCGACCTCGCGGGCTACCGGCTCTACCGCGGCGGCAGCACCGGGTTCGTGCCAGGGCCTGCGAACTTCGTGGGCGAACTGCCCGACACCGGCTACGTGGACAACGCAGGCGCGCCGTACGTGTACAAGCTGACGGCGGTGGACGTGCACGGGAACGAGTCGCCGGTGGCGACGCTGGTGCCGACCGGGACGACGGGGGTGGGGGATGGCCCGGCGGCGGCGTTCTTCCTGGCGCCGGTGGCGCCGAATCCGGTGACGCGCGCGGCGGCGGCGACGCTGCGATTCGGGCTGTCGCGCGGTGGCACGGTGCGCCTGGAGGTGATGGACGCGGCCGGGCGGCGGGTGCGGACGCTGGCGAGCGGCGAATGGCCGGCGGGCGAGCACGCGGTGCGCTGGGACGGTCGGCTCGAGGGCGGGCAGCGGGCGGCGGCGGGGCTGTACTTCGTGCGGCTCGAGGCCGAAGGCCGCCGCGCCGACCGGCGGCTGGCGCTGGTCGAGTGATCTGGAGCGACCCTGGGTCAACGCGATAGTTGGTCTCCTGGCGGCCACCCTTCTGGGTGGCCGCCGGTCCTGCCGCGCCCGACCTCGCTGAGGCCGACGGGGCCTCCTGGTCTCCGGCAGGGCCGGACACCGTCCGCGCTCCGCCACCGCGCGGAAAGCCGCCCGCACGGACTCGCCGCCCCGGCCGTCGCCGCGCGTCCGCCCGTGGGACCCCGCGTCCCACAAGCGGACACTCGCCGGCTCCTCACCCGGCGTGCCTCACCGGCACACCGCGTTGCGGGGCTTTCGCTTGGCGGTGCAACGGCGGGCGGAACGGAACTTCCTGTAACCGGGCGCGAAACCCGTCCGTCCAAGCCCAGCGGAGACCCACATGGACATCCCTCGCCCGAAGAAGCCCCGCAACCGACTGCCGCTCCTCGCCGCGATCGCGGCGGGAGTGGTGCTGGCGACGGTGGGGCTCACGCGCATGAAGCCGGCGGCGCCCGGCGTCGAGCGCTCCACGCTGCTCATCGACCGCGTGCAGCGCGGCGAGATGGTGCGCGAGGTGCGCGGCAACGGCACGCTCGTGCCCGAGGACCTGCGCATCGTCTCGGCGATGACCGCCGGGCGCATCGAGCGCATCGTCGCCCGGCCCGGCACGAAGGTGGAGAGCGGCAGCGTCCTGCTCGAGCTGAGCAACCCCGACGTCCAGCTCGAGGCGCTCGACGCCGAGCGGCAGCTCAAGCTCGCCGAGGCCGAACTCGCGACCCAGCGCGCCACGCTCGAGACGCAGCGGCTCGGCGCGGTGGGCGCCGTGGCCTCCGCGCGCACGGAGCTGCGCGAGGCCGAGCGCCAGGTGAAGGTGGCCGAACGGCTGGCCGCCGACGGCCTCGGCTCCGGCATGGACATCGAGCGGGCTCGGGACCGCGCGTCGGAGGCCCAGGAGCGCCACGAGAGCGAGCGGCGCCGGCTCGCGGTCACCGAGGAGGCGATGAAGGCCCAGATCGAGCTGCGCCTCTCCGAGGTGGACCGCCTGCGCTCGATCGCCCGCTTCCAGCGCGACCGCGTCGCGTCCATGACCGTGCGCGCCGGGCAGGCGGGCGTCGTCCAGGCCCTGTCGCTGCAGCCCGGGCAGTGGGTGAACCCCGGCCAGGAGCTGGCGCGCGTCGCCGGCCAGGACCGGCTCAAGGCCGTCGTGCGCGTCCCCGAGTCGCAGGCGCGCGACCTCGCCCTCGGGCTCGCCGCGAACGTGGACACGCGCAACGGGGTCGTGAGAGGCCGCGTTTCGCGCGTGGACCCGGCCGTCATGGACGGCACCGTCGCCGTGGACCTCGCGCTCGAGGGCGCGCTGCCGCGCGGCGCGCGGCCCGACCTCTCGGTGGACGCCACGATCGAGATCGACCGCATCCCGGGCGCGCTGCACGTCGGCCGGCCCGCGGACGGCTCGACCGAGGCCGTGACCCGGCTGTTCCGGCTCGAGCCCGACGGCCGCTCGGCGGTGCGCGTCCCCGTCCGCCTCGGGCGCGGCTCGGCCGACGCCGTCGAGATCCTCGAAGGACTGAACGAAGGCGACCGCGTGATCCTCAGCGAGATGTCGCAATGGGGATCGGCGGAGCGCGTGAACCTGAAGTGAACCCGCCGCTCCCCGCACCAGGAGGAACCATGACCGTGACCACGACTGTTGGGGCCGTGAACGCGGACCGGCCCGCGCCGAAGAACGGCGACGGGGCCGGCAACGGAAAGGCGCTGCTCCGGCTCGAAGCGCTGAGCAAGGTGTTCACCACCGACGAGGTCGAGACGCACGCGCTCTCCGGCGTGCACCTCGAGATCCGCAAGGGCGAGTACGTCGCGATCTCGGGGCCCTCGGGCTGCGGGAAGTCCACGCTGCTCTCGATCCTCGGGCTGCTCGACACCCCGACCGGGGGCACCTACTGGCTCGACCACGTGCCGGTGCAGAACCTCGGCTTCGCCGAGCGGGCGCGCATCCGGAACCGCCAGATCGGGTTCATCTTCCAGAGCTTCAACCTGATCGGCGACCTGACCGTGTTCGAGAACGTGGAGCTGCCGCTCACGTACCGGGGGATGCCCGCGGCCGAGCGCCGCAAGCGCGTCGGCGAGTCGCTCGAGCGCGTGCGCATGGCGCACCGCGCGCGCCACCTGCCCGCGCAGCTCTCGGGCGGCCAGCAGCAGCGTGTCGCGGTCGCGCGGGCGCTGGCCGGCGACCCGCTCATCCTGCTCGCCGACGAGCCGACCGGGAACCTCGACTCGGCCAACGGCGACGCGGTCATGGAACTGCTGCGCGACCTGCACCAGATGGGCTCGACGATCTGCATGGTCACGCACGATCCGCGCTTCGCGCGCCACGCCGAGCGCACCGTCCACCTGTTCGACGGCCGCGTGGTCGACGAGCACCGGGCGCACTGAGCGGGGGCGGCCATGGACACCCTGGTGCAGGACCTCCGCTACGCGCTCCGCTCGCTGCGCCGCGCGCCCGGCTTCACCGCCGTGGTCGTCGCGGTCATGGCGCTCGGCATCGGCGTCAACGTCACCATGTTCGGCATGGTCTACGGGATCATGTTCCGCCCGTGGCCGCTGCCCGAGCCGGACCGCATCGTCGAGATCAAGCAGGTCGACACGCGGCACGGCTGGGACAACCAGGGCGTCTCGTGGCCCAACTTCCACGACCTGCGCGACCGGGCGAAGTCGTACTCGGCGATCGGCGGCTACTGGGACATGAACGCGATCGTCACGATCGACCGCGATCCCGAGCGCTTCGACGGCTGCAACATCACCTCGGGAGTGCTGCCCGCGCTGGGCGTGCGGCCGCTGCTGGGGCGCAACTTCACGAAGGACGAGGAGGTCTGGGGCCGCAACTGGAACCAGGTCATCATCAGCGAGCGCATCTGGCGCACCCGTTACGCCGGCCGGACCGACGTGCTCGGCAAGACGCTGAGGCTGAACGGCCGCGTGCGCGAGATCGTCGGCGTGATGCCGAAGGACTTCCGGTTCCCGGAGGTCGAGGACTTCTGGGTCCCGGCCGGCTTCGACGCGAGCGAGCGGGACCGGCGCGAGGGCAGCCTCGCGCTCGTGGCGCGGCTCGCGCCCGGCGTCACGATCGGGCAGGCCCGCGCCGAGGCGGGAACCCTGTGGAGCGCCTTCGTCCGCGACCACGCCGAGATGAAGGACTCCGGCGTGCGCGTGGTGGGCATCCAGGACAACTGGGCGCGCGGCATCCGCCAGATGATGATCATCATGCTGGTCGCCGTGCTGTGCGTGCTGCTCGTGGCCTGCGCGAACGTCGCCAACCTGCTGCTCGCGCGCGCCGCGACCCGGCGCCGCGAGATCAGCCTGCGCATCGCCCTCGGCGCCTCGCGCGGCCGCGTCGTGCGCCAGCTCCTCACCGAGAGCGTGCTGCTCGCGTCGCTCGGCGGCGCGCTCGGCGTGGCGCTCGGCTGGTGGGGCAACGGCCTCTGGCAGCTCGGCATCCCGCTCGAGAAGCCGTGGTTCCTGCGCTTCGACCTCGACGCGCCGGTGCTGCTCTTCACGGCCGCGATCACCGTCCTGTCCGGGCTCGTGTTCGGGCTGGCGCCGGCGCTGCACGCGTCGGACGAGAGGCTGACCGAAGCGCTGCGCGAGGGCGGCGCGCAGGCCGGGCACTCGCGGGCGGGCCACCGGCTGCGGAACGCGCTGGTCGTCGCCGAAATCGCGTTCTCGATCGTGCTGCTGATCGGGGCCGGCCTGATGATCCGCACGTTCGCGAAGCTGGACCGCGCCGGGCGCCAGCTGCGCACCGAGGGGCTCGTGGCCGGCCGCGTGCTGCTGCCGGTCGCGCTCTACCCGAAGGACGGCGACCGCGCGAGGTTCTTCGCCGAGATGCAGCGGCGGCTGGAGTCCGAACCGGGCGTCGTCGCGGCCTCCGGCGTGAACAACCTGCCGCTCGGCCGCAACAGCTGGTCGCGCACGGTGAAGACGCCCGACACGCCCGACGACCGGCAGGCGCCGTCGGCCTCCTACTGGACCCTCATGCCGGGCGCGCTGCGCACGCTCGGGATCCCGCTCCGGAAGGGCCGTGAGTTCACGTTCGACGACGACTCGTCGGCGATGCGGGTGGCGCTGGTGAGCGAGAACGCGGCGAAGGCCCTGTTCCCGGGCCGGGACCCGATCGGCCAGCGCATCCGCTACAGCGGCGAGCCCGACTCGATCCCGTGGCGCACGATCGTCGGCGTGACGGGCGACATCCTGCAGGGCGTCGAGAGCGACGACAAGGTCGTCGGCAGCGTGTGGGTGCCCGAGCTGCAGGAGCCCGTCCAGACGATGTGGGTGGTGGTCGAGGCGAAGGGAACGGGCGGCGTGGCGGCCGCCGCGCTACGACGGGTCGTGCGCGGGCTCGACGCCGACATCGCCGTCTACGACGTGCGCACGATGCGCGAGCAGCTGCGCTTCGCCCTGTGGGTGCGGCGGCTGTTCGCCTCGCTGATCGGCGTGTTCGGGGCGCTGGCGCTGGTCATCGCCGCGGTCGGCCTTTACGGGGTGATGGCCTACAACGTCTCGCAGCGCACGCAGGAGATCGGCATCCGCATGGCGCTCGGGGCCGAGGCCCGGGGCGTGCTCCAGCTGGTCGTCGGGCAGGCGTTCCGCCTCACCCTGATCGGCATCGGCATCGGCCTCGCGGCGGCGTTCGCGGTCACGCGCTTCATGACCGCGGCGATCCAGGACGTCAGCCCGACGGACCCGCCGACGTTCACGATCGTCACGCTCATGCTCGCGCTCTCGGGCCTGCTCGCGGCCTGGGTCCCGGCCTGGAGGGCGACGCGCGTGAACCCGATGAGCGCCCTGCGCTGCGACTGACAAGCGCGGCCGCCCGGGGGCCTCGTGCCCCCCGGGCGGCCGGCGCGGCGTTCTCCTGACTTTCGCCTGACCGGAAACGCGCGGGGCGATGCTAGGATTTCGCGCCATGTTCGCCCGTTCCTCCTCCCGCCTCGCCCTCGCCGCCGGCCTGTTCGGCCTCGCCGCGCTGCTCGCGGTCGCCGCGGCCCCGTCGCGGGCCGCCGACGAGGCCGCGCCGCCCTCGTCGCGCTTCACCTGAGTGCCCTACGCGGTCCCGTCGGGGCCGGTCGTGGACTCCGAGTTCGCGCTCTACCACCTGCAGCGCGCGCTGTGGGACCCGGTGGACCCGGCGCGCCTCGGGTCGCTCTCGCCCGAGCTGCAGTTCCGCGTCAACGGCGAGGTCTACCGCTTCGCGAACGAGCGCTCGCTGCGCCGCTTCATGCAGGCGCCGCACCTGTGGTGCGGGCTCGTGCGCGACCCGGTGAGCGGGCGGCGGTTCCTGCCCTCGTCGCTGACGCCGTCGGCGTACTGGGTGGGGGGCCCGTACTTCTTCGAGTCCGAGGAGACGAAGTCCGCCTTCGTGGACGACCCGAAGAAGTACGAGGTGGTGCGGGCGCTCTGACCGCGTCCGGCGCGCGGAACCGGGCGGCCCGCGTGCTAACCTGCGCGCCGCGATGACCGCCAACGACTACGTGCACGGCACGCACGCCGAGGAGCAGCAGCGCCTCGCGGAGCTGAACGCGCTCGTCAACCGCGCGAGCCTGGCCGCGCTCGCGCCGCGGCCGGGCGAGACCATGCTCGACGTGGGCAGCGGGCTCGGACAGTTCGCGCGCGACGTCGCGCGCGCGACCGGCGCGCGCGTGCTCGGGATCGAGCGCAGCGACGAGCAGCTCGCGCGCGCCCGCGCGCTCGCGCGCGAGGCGGGCGAGGAGCTCCTGGCCGAGTTCCGCGCCGGCGACGCGCTCGCCCTGCCGCTCGCCGAGAACGAGCGCGGCGCGTTCGACTGCGCGCACGCGCGCTTCCTGCTCGAGCACCTGCGCGACCCGCAGCGCGCGGTCGACGAGATGGCCGCGGCGGTGCGGCCCGGCGGGCGCGTCGTGCTCGAGGACGACGACCACGAGCAGCTGCGGCTGTGGCCCGAGCCGCCGTACGTGATGACGGTCTGGCGCGCGTACGTCCGCACCTACGACCGGCTCGGCAACGACCCGATCGCCGGGCGGCGGCTCGTGCAGTTCCTGGCCGGCGCCGGGCTCGAGCCGCGGCGCATCGAGCTGCTGCCGTTCGGCGCCTGCTCGGGGCAGGACTCGTTCGTGCCGCTGGTCGGGAACCTCGCGAACATCTTCCGCGGCGCGCGCGCGGCGATCCTCGAGACCGGCGGCGCGACCGCGGCCGAGTTCGACGGCGCGCTGGAATCGCTCGGGGCGTTCGCCGCCCGGGGCGACGCGGCGTTCTGGTTCACGATCTCGTGGGCCGAGGGCCGGCGGCCGTGAGCGAGCGGCCGGCGCGGCTGCTGGTCGCCGACGACGACCCGGACGTGCTCGCGGCGTTGCGGCTGCTGCTGCGCGGCGAGGGCTTCGAGGTCGAGACCGCGACCAGCCCCGCGCTCGTCCTGCACGCGGTGGAACAGAAGGACTTCGACCTCGCGCTGCTCGACATGAACTACGCCCGCGACACCACCAGCGGCGGCGAGGGGCTCGGGCTGCTCGAGCGCCTGCGCGCGCTCGACCCGGCGATGCCGGTCGTGGTGATGACCGCGTGGGGCAGCGTCGAGGGCGCGGTCGCCGCGGTGCGCCGCGGGGCGCGCGACTACGTGCAGAAGCCGTGGGACAACGCGCGGCTGCTGCAGACGCTGCGCACCCAGCTCGAGCTGGGCCGGGCGCTGCAGCGCGGGGCGCGGCTCGAGCAGGAGAACCGCCTGCTGCGCCGCGAGGGCCTGCCCGAAATCGTGGCCGAGTCGCCCGCCATGAAGGCGGTGCTCGACCTCGCGCACCGCGTCGCCGCGAGCGACGCCAACGTGCTGGTCAGCGGCGAGCACGGCACCGGCAAGGAGCTGGTCGCGCGGCTGCTGCACGCGGTCTCGGCGCGCGCGAACCGGCCGTTCGTCGCGGTCAACGCCGGCGGGCTCTCCGAGGGCGTCTTCGAGAGCGAGCTGTTCGGGCACACGAAGGGCGCGTTCACCGGCGCGACCGCCGACCGCGCCGGCCGCTTCGAGCTGGCCGACGGCGGCACGCTGTTCCTCGACGAGCTGGCCAACGTGCCGCTCGCGCAGCAGGCGAAGCTCCTGCGCGTGCTGCAGACCGGCGAGTTCGAGCGGGTCGGCGCCTCGCGCACGCGGCGCGCCGACGTGCGGCTCGTCTCGGCGACCAACGCCGACCTGCGCGCCGAGTGCGCGGCGGGCCGCTTCCGCGAGGACCTGCTGTTCCGCGTCAACACCGTCGAGATCCACGTGCCGGCGCTGCGCGAACGGCCCGAGGACGTGCCCGCGCTCGCCGCGTTCTTCCTCGAGCGCTACGCGCGCCGCTACCGCAAACCCCTCGCCGGCTTCGCCGACGACGCGCTGCAGGCGCTGCTCGCGCACCCCTGGCCCGGCAACGTGCGCGAGCTGGACCACGCGCTCGAGCGCGCGGTGCTGCTCGCGCGCGGGCGCACGCTCGCGGCCGCCGACCTCGGCCTGCGCACCGCGGCCGACGGCGCGCCGCCGATCGAGAAGCTGACGCTCGACGAGGCCGAGCGGCTGCTCATCCAGCGCGCGCTCGAACGCCACGGCGGCAACGTCAGCGAGGCCGCGAAGTCGCTCGGCCTCTCGCGCAGCGCGCTCTACCGCCGGCTCGAGCGCCACGGCATCCGCGCGGCGGGCGGGTGAGCGCGAAGCGCCCGCGCCGGCGCCTCTCGTACGAGGCGCGCATCACCTGGATCGCGCTGGCGGGCGGGGCGCCGGCGGTCGCGGTCGCGGTGGTCGCGCTGTCCCGCGCGCGGCTCGACGCCGGGCTCGGCACCATGCTGTCGCTGGTGGTGGTGGCGGCCTGGCTGCTCGGCGCGCTCGTCATCCGCGAGCGTGCCGCCCGCCCGCTGCAGACGCTCTCGAACCTGGTCGCGGCCGTGCGCGAGGGCGACACGTCCATTCGCGCGCGCGGCGCCGACCCGGACGACACGCTGGGGCTCGCCTACTGGGAGGTGAACGCGCTCGCGGCGCAGGCGCGCGACCGGCGCTTCGAGGCGTTCTCGGCGGCCTCGTTGCTGCGGCAGGTGATGGAGTCCATCGACGTCGCGCTCTTCGCGTTCGATCCCGAGGGCCGCCTGCGCGTCGTGAACCGCGACGGCGAGGCGCTGCTCGGCATGCCCGCCGAGCGCGCGATCGGCCGCGACGCCGCCTCGCTCGGGCTCGCCGGGGCGCTCGCGGGCGAAACGCCGCGCCTCGTGGAGATGCGCCTGCCCGGCCGCGCGGGGCGCTGGGAGATCCGGCGCGGCACCTACCGGCACGAGGGCCGTCCGCACGAGCTGCTCGTGGTCTCGGACCTCGGGCGCGCGCTGCGCGAGGAGGAGCGGCAGGCCTGGCAGCGGCTCATCCGGGTGCTCAGCCACGAGATCAACAACTCGCTGGCGCCCATCCAGTCCATCGCCGGAAGCCTGGGCACGCTGCTCGGGCGCGGCGCCGGGGCGGCCACCGAGGCGGACCTGCGCGAGGGCCTCGGGGTCATCGAGACGCGATCGCGCTCGCTCGCCCGCTTCATGCACGCCTACGCGCGGCTCGCGCGGCTGCCCGCGCCCTCGCCGGGGCCGGTGGACGCGGCCGGCTGGGCGCGCCGCGCCGCCGCGCTCGAGACGCGGCTCGCGGTCGAGGTGCGGCCCGGGCCCGGCGTCACGTTGCACGCCGACGGGGACCAGCTCGACCAGCTGCTCATCAACCTCGTGCGCAACGCCGCCGACGCCGCGCTCGAGACGCACGGGCGGGCGTGGATCGAGTGGCGCGCCGGGGACGGCTGGCTCGAACTGGACGTCGTGGACGAGGGGCCCGGCCTCGGCGAGACCGCGAACCTGTTCGTGCCGTTCTTCACCACGAAGCCCGAGGGCACCGGCATCGGGCTGGCGCTCGCGCGCCAGATCGCCGAGGCGCACGGCGGCGCGCTGGCGCTCGAGAACCGCGCGGGAACGCGCGGCTGCGTCGCCCGCCTCCGGCTGCCCCTCGGCGGAGAAGACCCGGCCGGCCCCGGCGCGCCGCGGGCGTAGGCTGCGCGGGCCGGGCCGATGCCGCGGCCCGGCAGGAGGGAACCCGCCATGACCGCCCGCGAACAGGCCTCGTTCGTCGCCACCTGGGCCGACGAGGCGCAGCGCACGCTCCGGCTGCTGCGCGCGCTGCCGCCCGAGCAGTACGACTTCCGCCCCGACCGGCAGGGCCGCTCGATCGCCGAGCTGGCCTGGCACATCGCCGAGATGGAGGCGTTCACCGCGCACTCCGTCGCGACCGGCCGCATCGACTTCGGCGCGCAGCTCCCCGGCCTCGAGCGGCCCGCCTCGCTCCCCGAACTGGCCGAGGGCTACGCGCGCGTCCACGACGCCGCGCTCGCGCGCGTGAGCGCGCTCGGCTGCGCCGAGCTCGAGCGCCCGCTCGCCTCGCCCATGGGAGGCGACGTGAGCGTGAGCGAGGTGCTGTGGGTGTGGCTGCTCCACCACGTCATCCACCACCGCGGCCAGCTCTCGCTCATGTGCCGGCTCGCGGGCGGCACGCCGCCCGGGATCTACGGACCGAACCGCGAGGAGATGGCCGCGCTGCGGGCGAAGCGCTGACGCCGTCAGCGCGGGGCGACGGAGAAGCGCACGGCCGGCGGGGCGGGGCGCTCCGCTCCGTCGGAGGCGATCGGCACGACGGACCAGTCACCGGCGGGGGGCACGGGCGCGCCGAGGTCCGCGGCCGCGATCGCGGTGTCGGCCGTGACGCGCGTCGCGACCAGCCGGCCCCCGGCGTCGCGCAACTCGAACCGGTAGCCGGCCGCGGACGGATCGCGCGTCCACGCGAAACGCTCCGGCGTCGCCGCGAGGGCGCCCACCGGGGCGAGCGTCCGGACGGCGATCCCGTCGCCGCGCCGCACCGGCCCGGGCGCGGGCGTCTCGCGCCCGGCGCCCCACCACGCGGCCGCGAACACGGCGGCGAACGCCGCCGCGAGCGCCAGGCCGGGCCAGGGCGGGGCGACGCGCCGCCGCGGGCGCGCGAACGACTCGAGCGCCTCGGCCGCGTAGAACGCCTCGGCGAGCGCGTCGTCGGCGAGCACGTCGCGCTCGAACGCCTCGCGCTCCTCCGGAAGCATGCGGCCCGCGCGGTAGCGCTCGAGCCGCTCCGCCCGCGCTTCGTCCAGCGGTTCGCGCACGTCGCTCATGCGATCCAGCCCCTTTCGGCGAGCACAGCGCGCAGCTTCTCGCGGCAGCGCCACAGCCGCCGGTAGAAGGCGCCTTCCTCGATGCCCTCCGCGCGCGCGATCTCGCCGGGCGTGCGCTCCTCGGCGAGCGCGGCGAGCCAGCGCCCGCACGGCGCGTCTCCGCGGGCGAGCGCCTCGAGCGCCTCGCGCACGACACGCTCGGCGTCGCGCGCGGCGAGCGCCTCGAGCGGCCCGCGCCGGCCGTCCGGCACCGACTCGAGCCGCTCGGCGCCGGCGACCCGCGCCGCGCGCACGCGGGCCCGCTGGTAGTGGTTGCCGATCACGTGCCGCAGCACCTGCATGCACCAGGCGAGCGCCGGCCGGCCGTCCACGTCCGCGGTCCCGGGCCCGCGCCATCCCTTCTCGACGACCACCCGCAGCGTGTCCTGCACGACGTCCTCCACGGCCTCGGGCGGCACGCGCCGCCGCGCGATCGCGACGAAGCGCCCGCGCAGGTCGGCGAGCCAGCGTTCGCTCTCGGCGCGGTTCATTTGGCTCGCCCCTTCGATCTCCCGCCCGTGGCGAGCAGCGCGGCGACCGGTTCTCCGCCGACGCCGGTCAGCGTGAACGCCCAGGCGTCCACCGAGCCCGCCGCGGCGCGCTCGCGGCGCGCCCGCCGCAGCGCCTCGTCGCGGTCGCGCCCGGCGCGCAGGTGGGCGTAGAAGGCGGCCATGAAGCGGGCGGACTCGGCGTCGTCCACGTCCCAGAGCGTCGCGACGACACTGCGCGATCCGCCGGCGAGGAACGCGCGCACGAGGCCGAAGGAGGCCTCGCCGCGATAGCGCGTGCCGCCGGCCGTCGAGCAGCCGCTCAGCACGACGAGGTCGCTCGCGCAGCCGAGCGACTCGACGGCCGCCGCCGTCAGCACTCCGTCCGCGCCGGCCAGGCGCAGCGCGCGCCGCGACGGGGCGCCGGGCTCGGCCACCGCGTGCGCGGCGACGTGCAGGACCGCGGCCTGCCGCACCTCGCGCGCGAAGCGCTCGCGCGTCGCGTCGCGCCCGAGCACGCACGTGCCGCCCGCCGCGGCGCGGCGCGCCTCGTCGCGCGAGGCGGGCAGCGGCGGCACCCCCGGGACGGCCGGGTCGGCGAACGCGACGACGCGCCCGCGCGGGGGTTCGCGCCGCTCGAGATCGTCGAGCACGCCGGCCGACGGGGCGTAGCTCACGGCAAAGCGCTCGCCGAGCGTGGCCGCGGCGGCCCGAGGCAGCGGCAACGCCTCGAAGGGCAGCCCCTCGAGGTCGGTCGGCGGCACGATCACGAGCCGCCGGACCGAGGGGCCGAGCAGCGCCAGCACCGGGGCGAGCAGGGCTGCCGAGAGCCGCGCGAGCGGCTCGCGCGCCGCGGCCGGCCCGCCCGCCGCGAGCAGCGCCCGCGCCGCGCGCGCGTCCGACTCCTCGGCGGCCGCGGTGCGCGCCATGCGCACGGCCCCGTCCGCGAGCACGAACGCGAAGCGCCCCCCGCCCGGGGACTCGGCGTAGTGGACGAGCGCCGCGTGGCTCTCCGCGAGCCGCGCGAGCAGGGCGTCCGCGTCGGGATCCGGGGCGGCCGCGTCGCGCCGCAGCGTGCCCGCGCGCGCGGCCTCGAGCACGCGCCAGCCCGCCTCCGCGCCCGCGGTCGCGACGCGGCACTCCGCGAGCGCCGAGCGGGCCCGCAACGCGTGCACCTGAGCCGCCGCGCGGGCCTCCTCCGAGGCGAGCCGCGCCACGTGCGCCTCGAAGCGTTCGAGCGCGGCGACGAGCAGCGAGTCCGCCTCTCGGGTGCGCCCGAGGTCGACCAGCAACTCGCCGCGCACGCCGAGTGCCTGCACCCGGGAGACCGCGTCGTCCGCGATGCGCGGCAGGGCGAGCAGCGCGTCGTTCTCGGCGAGCGCGTCCTCGGTCCGCCCGAGCCGGGCGAGAACGGTCGTGCGGGCCAGCCGGGTCGAAACCTCGTGGCTCACGTCCCCGTTCCGGCGGTCGATGGCGAGGGCCTCGTCGAGATAGGGCAGCGCGGCCTTCGCCCGCCCGGCGTGGCGCTCGAGCGCCGCGCGCTCGAGCAGCGCACGCGCGAGCGGCAGCCCGAGGTTCGCGCGCCGGCCGAGTGCGATGGCGCTGTCCGTCGCCACCTCAGCCTCCGCGTGCCTCCCCAGGTGGCGCAGCGCCGTGCTCGATTGGCCCAGCGCGAACGCCTGCTGGCGCGCGTGCCGCGCCCGCACGTAGAAGCGATGCGCGCTCCGGGCCTCGGAGAGCGATTCGCTCCAGCGGCCCATGTGTCCCCACGCGCGGGCCATCGTGCTGTGGATGTCGCCGAGCGCGAGCGTGTCGCGCAGCCGCCCGAGCCGGGCCGCCAGGTCGCGTCCCGCGGCGAGCGCGGCCTCGGGCTGGCGGCTGACGAGGTGGTCCACGAGCAGCCCCTTCGCGTCCACCTCGGTGGCGACGTCGCGCGAGCGCAGCGCGGCGGCGATCGCGCGGCCCAGCTGGCCCTCGGCCTCGGCGCGGCGGCCCAGCCGCCCGAGCACTCCCGCCAGCCGGTAGCGCATCCGCCCGGCCAGCGAGTCGAGCCCCGCGGCCTCGAGCGTGTCGGCCGTCGCGTCGAGCCGGACGGCGAGCGGCGCGAGCGCCACGCCGGTCCCCTCGCGCGCCCGCTCGCGCAGTTCGAACAACTCGGCGGCGCGCTGGCGCAATGCCGCTTCCTCGCCGGATGGAAGCCGCGCGGCGGCGCGCGCGGACGCGCCGGCGGGCAGGGCGAGGCACAGCATCAGCACGGG
>CAZUEM010000030.1:0-2345 GCA_964619155.1 uncultured bacterium | reverse complement strand
GCGCTCCTCGCCGCCTCGCCGCGGGTGCGCGGAATCGTCAACGTGGTGGCGCCCGACGGCGCGGGCGGCTGGTTCGTGGGCGGCAGCTTCGACTCGGTGGGGGGGCTCCGGCGCCAGAACCTCGCGCACGTCGCCGCCGACCTCTCGGTGAGCGCCTGGAACCCCGGGGCCAACGGTGTCGTCTCGGCGCTGCTGCTCCACGGCGGCCGGCTCTACGCGGGCGGGGCGTTCACGAACATCGGCGGCGTCGCCCGCAACCGGCTCGCCGCGCTCGACCCGGCCACGGGCGTGACGCAGTCGTTCAACGCAAACGTCAACGGCCAGGTGCAGGCGCTGGCCGCCGCGGACACGTTCGTCTACGCCGGCGGCCAGTTCACGTTCGTGGGCGGGCAGAACCGGCCCTACCTCGCGCGCGTCGGCGCCGTGGGCGGCGCGGTGTCGCCCTGGAATCCCGCGCCCAACGACTGGGTGTACGCCCTGCACGAGAACAACGGCCGCCTGTACGTGGGCGGCTCGTTCACCAGCATCGGCGCCACGCCGCGCAACCGGCTCGCTTCGTTCACCGCCGCGACCGGCGCGCTCGACGCCTGGGACCCGAACGCCAACAACACGGTGAACGCGCTGGTGGTGAACCGCGGGCTGCTGTGGGCGGGCGGCAACTTCCTCACCATCGGCGGCGTGACGCGCTGGTACCTCGCCGCGCTCGACACCGCCACCGCCGCGCCGACGGCGTTCACGCCGGTGCTGAACGGCGGCATCGGCGGCATCGCGTTCGTCGGTCCGGCGATCCACGTCACCGGCTCGCTCACGTCGATCTCGAACGAGAAGCGCATGTACGCGGCCGCGCTCGACACCACCACCGGCCTCGCCACCGCGTGGAATCCCACCGCCGGCGCGTACGGCCTGTGCATCGCCGCTCAGGGCGGCACGGTCTTCGTCGGCGGCGGGTTCGAGACCATCGGCGGCGTCGCGCGCACGAACCTCGCCGCCCTGGACCTCGCGACCGGCCAGGCCACCGCCTGGAACCCCTCGCCGGTCTCGGGCGCCGTCAACGCGCTCGCCGTGCACGGCTCGAACGTCTACGTGGGCGGCAGCTTCCTCTACTGGGGCTCCTCGTTCTCGCCGCCGGCGCGGCTCGCGGCGATCGACGCCGCGACCGGCGCGCCCACCGCGTGGGACCCGCAGGCCGGCAGCACCGTCGCGGCGCTCGCCAGCGACGGGACCACGCTGTACGTGGGCGGCCTGTTCGGCTCGATGGGCGGCGACACCCGCTCGCGCGCCGCCGCGTTCGACCTCGCCAGCGGCAGCCTCGCCCCGTGGAACCCGAACGCGAACGGCAACGTGCTCTCGCTCGCGGTCTCGGGCTCGACCGTCTACCTCGGCGGCACGTTCACGCAGGTCGGCGGCCAGCCGCGCACGCGCATCGCGGCGGTGGACGCCGCGAGCGGATCGCTGTCGTCCTGGGATCCCGGCTCGACCGGCAGCGTGAGCGCGCTCGCCGTGCACGGCGGGCTCGTGTACGCCGGCGGCTCGTTCACCACCATCGGCGGCCAGGCCCGCGACAACCTCGCGGCGCTCGATGCGGTCACCGGGTCCGCGACCGCGTGGAATCCCGCGCCCGGCATCGGCGTGCAGGCGCTCGCGGTGAGCGGCGGGACGCTCTACGCGGGCGGCTATTTCTCGACGATCGCGGGCCAGGCGCGCAACCGGCTCGCGTCGTTCGACCTCGGGAGCGGGGCGGTCACCGCCTGGAACCCGAACCTGACCGGCAACGCGGTCCACGCCCTCGCGACCGGCGCGGGCGCGGTGTACGCCGGCGGCGACTTCTGGACCGTGGGCGGCAACGCCCGGCGGAACCTCGCCGCCCTCGCCGATCCGTCCGCGACCGTGGACGTGCCCGCGGCCGGCCCGGGACCGGCCCGCATCGCCCTGGCGCCCGTCGCGCCCGCGCCGCTGCGCGAGCGCGGCGTCGCGCGCTTCGAGCTGCCCGTGGCCGCGCGCGTCACCCTCGCGCTGCACGACGTGGCCGGCCGCCGCGTGCGGACGCTGCTCGACGGCGTCGCGTACGGGCCCGGCCCGCACGCCGTGCCGATCGAGCGGGGGGACCTGGGCCCGGGCGTGTTCTTCCTCTCGCTCGAGGCCGCCGGCGAGCGGGTGGGGAGACAGGTCGTCCTGCTGCGATAGCGTTGTGCGCCGAAGATTGCGGATGCTACTTTCCGGCCTCGTAACTCGTTGATCTTCAAGGCCCCGGCCCGCGGCCGGAGCCTCGAATCGGCCCCGTCCGCAATCTTCGGAGCACCCGGGATGGAACGGATCGAGTCGCACCTGGACCCGGCGAGCAGCGA
>CAZUEM010000029.1:0-31013 GCA_964619155.1 uncultured bacterium | reverse complement strand
CGCCGAACGCTCGCGTGCCGACCGCCGCCACCACGAGCGCGAGCGCCGCCGCGAGCGCCGCGCGCGCGAGGCGCGAGGGCGCCGCGTCGCCCGGCGCCGGGCGCAGCCGCTCGGGCAGCAGGCGGCGCACCGCCAGTTCGTGCGTGTAACCGGCGAGCGGCTTCTCGAAGAACGGCTCGTTCGCGTACGAGGGCCCGTACCACTCGCCGCCGCGCGCGATGCCGGCGACGACCGCGGCGTCGCGCGCCTCGCGCCAGTCGAGCGGTCCGACCGCGCCGATCCCGGGCAGCAGCACCAGCGCGAGCAGACCGGCGAGCGCCAGCGGCAGGTAGCGCCTCACGCGGCCGCCTCGGCGGGACCGTGCGCCAGGCCGCGCGCGCTCGCGCGGACGGGGCGGGAGGGCTGTCGGGCCAAGTCGTTCTCCGGGATGGGGGTAGCCCGGGTCCAGCGCGCGCGGCGCGGGGGAGCCGGAAGGGGTCGCGACCGGCAGTCTAGTGCCCTTCGCGCCGCCCGGCACCCGGCCCGCCGCCGGCCGCGTGCACTTTCGGACCACCGCGGCGTTCTCCCCGTACCGACCCCGCGTCCGACACCCACGAGGAGGTACGCCATGCGCCGTCTGCTGCTCGCCTTCGCCGCCGCGTTCGCGCTCGCCGCGCCGCCGGCCTTCGCCCAGGAAGCGCCCGACCGGACCGGCCCCGCGCCGGTGCGCGACCCGCTCGACCGCCGCGACTGGGGCGCCGAGGTGCGCCGCATGCGCGCCGAGGAGCGCGCCGAACTCGACGCCCTCGCCCGCCGCGCCCGCGAAGCCGCGCCGGGGATGGCTCAGGCGCAGGCGGAGCGCGACCTCGAGCACGCCAAGCGCCAGTGGCGCCGCCGCCAGCTCGAGGCGCAGCTCTCGCGCCTGCGCGCCGCCGGGCGCGCGGACGAGGCCGCGCGCATGGAGCAGCGGCTGGCCGAACTCGACGCGATGGGACGGCGCCGCGCGCCGAACCTGCCCGGGGGTGCGAAGTGATCCGCCGCGCTCTCGCCGCCGCCGCACTGCTCGCGTTCGCCGCGGGCGCCGCGCACGCCGACACGAAGCCGGGCGTGCGCGTCAGCTTCACGGGACTCACCGTCGCGCGCGCCGGCCAGCCCATCAGCGCGCAGGCGAAGATCCAGGCCAGCCAGCCCGTGACGCTCAAGAGCTTCGGCGCGCTGATGCGCGGCACGACCGTCACGACCGACGCGCCGCAGGACTCGCTCCTGCTGCCCGCGAACGGCGAGCACACGATCCAGATCTCGGCCGTGCCCGTCTCGAACGACGACGAACTGGTGTTCTCGTTCACGGCGAACGGGCACAAGTACGTCTTCCGGCGGGACCTCTCGCAGTTCTGGAGCGACCTGCGGAACTACGGCCAGACCGTCGGCTTCGACCCGCAGCCCGACCCGCCCGCTCCGCTGGCGCAGGAGATGCGGCTCGCCCCCGAGGTGGCCGAGGCGCTCCCCGCGACGTCGCTCTACGGCCGCCCGGTCGCGGACCTCGCGCAGGCCACGCGCATGGCCGAGGCGATGGGCGCGACCGCGACCGAGACGCACACCATCAAGATCCGCCTGCGCTACGGGCGTCCGGACAACACCGCGGACGAGGTGGACGGCGCCTCGTACACGATCTGGCTCAAGGCCCCCGGCGTGGACGTGCCGATCGCGAGCGGCGTTTCGAACGCCGACGGCCGCGGCGAGCACACCGTGAGCCTGCCGACCGCGCTCGGGCGCACCTGCTTCGTCACGTTCCGGACCACGAACGGCTGGGTGCACGTCATCAACAACAACGACGACGACGAGCCGTTCCGGTTCAAGTCCGCCGAGTTCCAACTTCCCGTGGGCGGCGGCACGAGCAGCCGCGGGTTCCTCGTCGCCTCGAGCGGCGCGGCCACGCCCACGCTGCACATGCTGACGACCGTCACCCGCGGCTTCCGGTTCATCCTCGACGAGACGCCGTTCCAGTACCCGGGCGACATCGACGACCTCGACGTCTCGTGGCCCGAGTCGGACTGGCCGCACTACCTGTGGCCGTTCTACGAGACGATGTACATCCCCAACAGTTCCCGGTGGAACTGGAACACGCGCACGTTCCTGCACGAGCTCGGGCACCACGTGAACTGGGAACTGCCCATGGAGATCAGCGAGCAGGACTACGACGACGGCAACTGCGAAGAGGAGGGCGAGGACGGGCGCCACTGCCGCTGGTGCGGCGAGGACGACCTCAACGTCGCCGTCATGGAGGGCTTCGCGAGCTGGTTCGGCGACATGGTGACGTCGAAGTGGGAGCAGAACTACGGGACGCTTCCCTACGATCCCGACAACTCCCTGGCGAACGAGCTGATCAGCCAGTCCGAGCCCGACTCGCCCTGCCCGGGCGGCTGGGACGGCGACCGCTGCGAGGGCTTCTTCTGGGCGCTGCTGCGCGACCTCGCCGACGACACCGACGAGGCGGACCCGAACTACGGCGCCAACCAGTACAACCTGCCGGCGCTGCGCCAGACCCCGCAGGACGCGCTGTCGCTCGGGTTCAACGCCGTCCTCGACCTGTTCATGGACTACGACATCAACATCGTCCAGGACTTCAAGGACGCGTTCTTCGCGCGCTACGGCGGGTCGCTCGTCGCGAGCGACGTCTGGAACACGTTCGCGAACGCGGGCTACTGGTACGACACGACCGCGCCGCTGCCGCCCGGGAACGTGCACTCGACCGACCACTCGCCCGGGGTCGCGTCGCCCGACAACAGCATCACGTTCGTGTGGAATCCCGCGGTGGACCTGCAGTCCGGGGTCGGGGACCACAACATCTGGCTCCACCGAAACGGCGAGAGCTACGCCATCGGCCCCAACGAGGACTGGCCGCAGAACACGATCACGTTCTCGGACCTGCCCCCGGGCAACTACGTCCTCAAGGTGGTCGCCATCGACCGAGCCGGCAACCTCAACAACGACGCCCCGTCGACGTCGCCCACGTATGTCGTGCGCGCGCCCACGCCGACCGACCTCGACGACTGGTTCCGCGCCGGCTGGGAGGAATCCGAGGTCGTGGCGCGCGTCACGAACGACGCCACCTCCGGCAGCGTCACCGTGCCGCCCTACCTCGCGGGCGACAAGGACAGCACCTGGTTCAATTGGGCGGTGCAGAACACCGGCGAGACCGACGTGACCTCGACCTACCGCACCCGGCTGCTCGTGGACGGCGTGGTGATCGACTCGGTCATGTCCACGACGCTGATCGGCACGCCGCAGAACAACCACACGGTGCTGAACCGCGGGCCGTACAACATCCGGCCCGGGCGTCACACGATCGAGCTGTGGACCGACGCCGAGGAGGAGATCGCCGAGCCCGACGAGGCCGACAACCGCTTCGCCCGTCAGTGGGTGTGGGAGCCGGCCGGGAACGAGGCGCGCAACACCGACCTCCGCGAGAACGCCCCGCCGAAGCGCACCGGCGGCCGCAACGCGCTGACCATCCCGATCGGCAGCACGTTCGACTACTCGAACTGCATCGCGCACCGGTTCTCGCACATGTCGCCGAACTTCCCGTACACGATCACGACCTGGGTGGCGACCGAGCTGTGGGCCGAGCAGCCCTCGAACCGGTACGACTTCTCGGGAGTGAACTACGACCTCAAGCTCGACATGGCCGACAAGGACCCCTACTACGGCTTCGGCGGGCCGCTGGCGACCAGTTCGCGCGGCCTGAACCTGACCGACGCCGTGATCACGAACTACGCCAGCTCGAGCACGCTTTCGTGGGAGGTCGGGGTCGTGAACATGAGCGACGACACCACCGACTACCACCTGCGCGTCAACACCGGCTCGACGTTCGCGGTCGGCGACTCGTTCGACGTGACGCTGACGACGAACCAGATGGTCGCGATCCGCGGCGTCAACGTCGCCTCGGGCGACGTGGGCAAGATCACCTACGACGCCCGGCGCATCGCGGGGACGAGCCCGGTCCGCATCTCTTACGTCGCGGCCTCGACCGCGTACGGGACGCTGTCCGGCGCCCTCGGCGACGTGCTCGTGAACGCCGACGGGATCGGCAGCATGAGTTTCACGGCCGCGAGCGCGGGCAACTACGCGCTGCTCCTGTGGCGCAACCCGGGCGATGGCGCCGCGCCGGTCACGTACCGCGTCAAGGTGCGGCGCAAGCCGGCCGACCTCGCCATCGTGACCCCGTCCGGCTGGTATGCGCCGATCGCCGCGCGGCCCGACCTCAACGCCAGCGCCGGCAGCGCGCTGAGCCCGGCCATCCTCTACGGCGACGACAAGCCCACCTTCCTCAGCCTGTCGCGCCGCAACAACAGCGACGTCGCGAGCGGCTCGCACAACATCCAGGTGCACCTGGACGGGCAGATGCGCAACACGCTCACGGGCTCGGCGGTCAACCCGCTCACGACCGTGACCCAGCCGAACCTGCTCGGGATCTACGTGCCCGGCGGGCGGCACGTGCTCTCGCTGCTGCTCGACCTGCCGAATGCGGTCGTCGAGCTGGACGAGCTCAACAACACCTACGGCGAGCAGTACGTGTGGACCCCCGACACCGTGCAGTCGGACGCCGCGCGGTGGCGCGCGGGCCAGTTCGGCGGGCCCATCGCGGGCTGGGAGTACTGCCTGCCCGGAACGACGCTGCTCTTCAACATGGACGGCGTGCGGCTGCCCGTGTGGCCGGCCGGCTCGGGCGTGGACTTCGCGGCCGTCGCGGTGGTCGCGCGCGACACCGCCGACGTGGACCTCGGGCTCTACATCGCGCGCAACAACGCGAAGGACGGGTTCGACGTGCCGCAGGAGGACTCGAACTGGGGCCCGGGCAGGACCGACCTGCTGCTGCTCAACTTCACGCTCGCCGAGCGCAAGGCGTACGACGCGGGCTTCCTGCGCTCGAGCGACGACACCGCGAGCTACGTCGTGGACGTCGTGCCCGGCGTGGTGCGCAACCCGGCGACGCCCGTGCACGGGCCGTTCACGCTCGGCGCGAGCCGGCTCGTGCACGTGCACCAGTTCGCGCTGCCCGCCGGGCGGCACACGTTCCGGCTGCGGAACCTGGCCGGCACGGTGGACTGGGCGATGGCGCTCTACGACGCCGAGCGCCCGTTCCAGGACCGCTCGCAGGGCGAGGAGCGCGGCTGGTCTTTCGCGGCCGGGCCCGGCGCCGACGAGGAGATCGTGTTCGTCGCCGAGCAGCCCATGACCGTGGCGCTGGTCGTCCACAAGAACGGCTCGGCCGACGCGCAGGCGAGCGGCACCTACCAGATCGAGCTGGGCACGAACGTCGCCGACGCCCCGGCGGCCGGGCCCGCGGCCACGCGCCTCGCCGCGCCCTACCCGAACCCGTTCCGCGGCGACGCGGCGGTTCGCTTCGACCTCGCGCGGCCGGGCGAGGTGAAGCTCGAGGTGTACGACCTGCTCGGCGCGCGCGTGCGCACGCTCGCCGACGGCGCGTGGGCGGCGGGCCGCCACTCGCTGAACTGGGACGGCCGCGACGACGACGGTCGCGTGGTGAGCCCCGGCATGTACCTGGTCCGGCTGCGGGCCGGGGACTACGACGGGCGCACGAAGCTCGTGCGTGTGAGGTAGGGCGGGCACGAGTACGGGAGGCGAGGGCGCGCGAGTACGGGAGGCGGTGGGGCGGTCCGGCACCAGCGGCTCGGCAGTGGTGCGTCCGGCGAGGGCGAAGCCAGGGATGGCGAGAGCCCGAGTGGATGCAGCGCAGCGAGGCAGGATGCCGAGCAAGCGGGCCGCAGCCGAGCCGCTGGTGCCGGACCGCCCCACCGCCGGGTGCGCCGGCCGCACGGCGATTGACGCGCGGCCGGGCGCGGGGTCAGGCTGCGGGCGCGTTCCCGAACCCGCCGGAGGCCCCATGCCGCGCCGTCCTCGCCGGCTGCTCGCAGCCGCCCTCGCGCTCGTCCTCGCGTTCGCCGCGCCCGCGCGCGCCGACAGCCCGTTCCCGGACTGGGACGCGTTCTGGGGCGCGTACGCGTCGTGGTCCCTGGACTCCTCGCGGATCGCGAACGTGCGCAGCCTCATGATCGAGCGAGAGGCCGGCGCGATCGTGCTCGAGGAGGGCCGTCTCGCGTTCGCGAAGCCGCTCGGCGGCCGGAGCGTCGCCGCGGTGTTCGTCGGGCGCGGCTCGTTCCGCTTCGCGCCCGAGGCGGCCGTCGAGCGCGACCAGCTCCGGCGCTTCTACGGCGCGCCCGTGCTGCGCCGGCCGTTCGAGCGGCTCGTGCTGATCGTCGCCGACACGACGTTCGCGGAGCTCGCCCCCGCGCTGCGCTTCCACACCGACACGCTCGGACAGCTGCGTCGCGCCTGGCTGGCCGCGCAGCCGTACCTCAACGTCTCGAAGCTCCGCTACCCGCGCCCGCTGCCGGTCGCGCAGATGCTGCTGGACGGCGCCGACAACGGCCTCTTCTGGGCGCTGATCACCGACCGGAAGAACGAGGACCCGCTGGTGTTCTCGCTGGTGCCCGACTTCACCGAGCGCGTCGTGCTCGAGCGCCGCCCCGAGGGCGACCGCGCGGGCCCGCTCGTGCGCCGCTACAACTTCGAGATCGTCAGCTCGACGTTCGCGAAGGGCGACCCCGACACCGTCCGCCGCGACCGGCGGCCCGCCTACGAGGCCGTGCACTACGCGCTCGACGTGACGCTGGCCACCGACCTGAGCGCGGTCGTGACCGCCGACCTCGACCTGCGCGCGCACGGCCGGGCGCGCTCGTGGATCGGGCTCGAGCTGCCCGAGGAACTGGACGTGACCGCCATCGAGCTCGGCGGCCGCCCGCAGGCGTTCTTCGAGGAGGACGAGAACCCGATGGTGTGGGTGCGGCTCGACCGCGCGATTCCCGCCGAGTCCACCGCGACGCTGCGCGTCCGCTACGGCGGGCTGCTGTTCGAGCGCGAGGGCGACTGGGCGGTGCCGAAGTTCTCGAGCGACTGGTACCCGCGGCCCTGGTACGGCGCCGACGCCACCTGGACGATGACCTTCCACCACCCGCGCGAGATCCAGCTGGTCGCCGCCGGCGAGCGCACCGCGGTGCGCGACGACGGGGCGCTGCTCCACTCGACCTGGACGCTGCGCCACCCGGTGCCGTGGGCCTCGTTCGATCTCAACTTCCTGCGCGGCATCCGCGTGAACAGCGACTCGCTGCCGCCGCTCACGGTCTGGACGCAGCGCGTGGACGGCGCCGGCAAGGTGATGGACGCGACGCTCGCGGAGCTGCGCGCGGCGAAGGGCCACGACCGGCGCGTCGCGCTCGACGTGGCGCACGCGTTCCAGTTCTTCACCCGCCAGCTCGGGCCGCCGCTGGCGCCCGCCTTCCACGCGGTCGAGACGCCGCTCTGGCGGTACGAGGGCTACCCCGGCCTCGTGCACATGATGCGGCGCGAGGACCCGCGTCCCGCGGGCCCCGAGTATTCGCCCGAGGTCGTGCGCGCCCACGAGGTCTCGCACCAGTGGTTCGGCCTCGCGGTCGCGCCCGCGACCTACCACGACGCCTGGCTGCGCGAGGGGTTCGCGAACTTCTGCAGCCTCTGGTACCTGCAGGCCGGCCGGCAGGACGAGCGCAACTACCTCAAGATCCTCGGGTCGTGGCGCGAGAAGCTGCTGTCGAACCGCCGCTACGTGTTCGGGCGCGGGGTGGAGACCGGGCCGATCTGGCTCGGCACGCGCACGAACACGAGCGCGACCTCCGAGGACTACGCCACCGTCATCTACTTCAAGGGCGCGTGGGTGCTGCACATGCTGCGCAACCTGCTGCTCGACGAGGCCGACCCCACCGAGACGCGCTTTCGCGAGATGATGAAGGACTTCTACACGCGCTTCGCCGGCCGGCGCGCGTTCACCGAGGACTTCCGCGCCGCCGCCGAGCGCGCGGCGGGCGAGGACCTCGGCTGGTTCTTCGAACAGTGGGTGTACGGCACCGACATCCCGGCGGTGCGCTTCAGCTGGAAGGCGTCGCCCGCCGAGGGCGGCTGGAAGG
The DNA here is from genome assembly GCA_964619155.1 of uncultured bacterium. Lineage (GTDB taxonomy): Bacteria > Eisenbacteria > RBG-16-71-46 > RBG-16-71-46 > RBG-16-71-46 > CAIXRL01. Next base: position 23,013 of record CAZUEM010000029.1, on the reverse strand, counting down.
TCGCCGGGCGGATCGAGCAGTCGAACGTCGGGGAGGCCTTCCGCTGGCCGGTGTTCGTGCGCGTGAACTTCCCCGACGGCCGCTGGTCCCGGCAGCGCGTCTGGGTGCGCGGGCCGGTCACCGAGTTCGAGCTGCCGGCGGCGCCGGCGAAGCCCGCCGCGGTCGTGTTCAACGACCTGCAGTCGGTGTTGTGCGAGGTCGTGAAGTGATATGGAGCGACCCCGGCTCGCGCGGCGCAGGACGCCGCGGCGGTGCAAGGAGGCCCGGGCGCCGAGTCAGGCTCCCGGGCCTTCGCGCGGTTGGGGCAGCTGCGCGCCTCACGGCCTGAGGACGAGGGTCCTCCGTGCCCGGAACTCCCCGGCGCTCATGCGGCACAGGTAGACGCCCGCGCGGGCGCGCTCGCCCGCGGCGGTCGCGCCGTCCCAGGCGATCGCGTGGCGGCCGGCGGGGAACGCGCCGTTGGCGAGCGTCGCCACGCGCCGGCCCAGCACGTCGAAGATCTCCACCCGCACGTCGGCGCGGCGCGGGACGTCGAACTCGATCGTCGTGCGGCCCGCGGACGGGTTGGGGCGCACGGCGGCGAGCGCGAACGCGGCCGGCCGCACCTCGGCCTCGCCCGCGAGCCGCGCGCCCTGCGCGCCGCCGGCCGCTTCGAGGTGGCTCCCGACCACCTCGAGGAACCACGCGCGCGAGCTGCCCTGCCCGGGCGGTTCGGCGGCGAAGTCCGCGAGCAGGTGGTCGCCGGGCGAGAGCGTCGTGCCGTCGCCCGCGGCGAAGCTCCCGGCGACCGGGCCGAGCCGCGAGTGCTCGGCCGCCGCGGGCGAGTGGGTCGTCACCGCCACGGCGGCGCCCGGCGTGAAGCGGGCGATGCCCTCGAGGTCGTGCACGCCGCGGAAGACCAGCCGGACCCGGCGCAGGTCGGGCACGTCGAACACCTCGTCGCTGGCGCGTTCGCGCACCTCGTGATGGCCGACCTCGGCCCAGCCGGTGGCGCCCATGCCGGCGATGTCGATCCCGGTGCGGTCGGGCGCCCGCACGAGCTGGGCCCGGCTCGTGGTGAGCACGAGCGCGCCCGGCCCGTCGGCGCCGAGGTCGAGGTCGAGCGTGTCGCCGTCCCGTCCCGCGAACGCCCCGCCGCCGAGGAACAGCTCCGTCAGGTCGCGGCCGTCGGCGTGCATGACGCGCACCGGATCGTGCGTCACCCCCGAGACCGGCTCGCCGCCGCGGACGAACACGCCTTCGCCCACCGCGTGGTCCACGGCCAGCAGCCGCACGCGCTCGAAGTGCGTCGCCCGCCGGCCGGCGCGGCTCAGGCGCACGCGCGCGCCGTCGCTGGTCCAGCGCGGCCCGTGCGGCAGCCGCAGCAGGTCGCGCTTGACGACGTGGACCGCCACGTTGGGCAGCAGGGTGTTCTCGGCGTACGAGGAGTCCGGCGTTCCCGGCCCCGGGCGCCCGAAGCTGGCCGAGAACGGGCCGACCCCGGGCCGCAGGCTCGCGCCTTCCTCGTAACCCCCGCCACCACCGCCGCCGCCACCCGAGCCGCCGCACTCCTCGTCGTGGATGACGAACGAGACCTGGTTGCTGAGCGCCGACCAGTTGCCGCTGCCGCTGGCGTGGTTCTTCGCGGCCAGCCGGAACCAGTAGGTCTGGTTGAGCGTCAGGCCGGTGATGGTGACGTGGTCCTCCGTGCTGACGGTGGGATCGCCCGGGGTCGGCGGGTTGGTCACCGCGGTTCCCGCCTGGAACGCGGCCCAGTCGTTCATCGCGCTGGTCCGGTAGCGGATGTCGTAGCGCTGGGCGGGGGCCGGCACCGGATCGCCCACGTCCGTGCCCGGCGGGGTCCAGAGCAGCGTCACGTTGGTCCCGTCGCTGCACTGCCGGTGCAGGTCCGTGACGGTCGCGGGCTGCGACGTGCTGCCGTTGGTGCGCCCGATGCGCACCCAGCGCGCGATCGAGGGCGTGCCGCCCGCGTTGAGGACGAACAGCAGGTAGTCGCCCGGCGGCACGACCGACGAGTCGGCGGGAACGGTGACCTTGTAGTAGGTGCCCCCGGGGGCGTTCAGCGCGGTGAGCGCGTAGGAGAGCGGCACGAAGCGCTGGTTCTCGTCGAAGCCGTGGGTCGTGGCGCCCGGCCGGACCAGGCACATGCTGGCCACGTTCGCGCCCGCGTTCACGCCGACGATGAACGTCTGGCCGAAGCTGACGTAGCGGGGCGAGGCCTGGATGACCGGCCGCGTCGCGAGCGAGCCATCGGCATTGAAGAGGTAGGGAGGGCAGAAGATGTTCGCGCGGTACTTGTCGAGGTCGTGCTCTCCGCCGGCGCACAGCACGCGGCCGTCGGGCAACAGGAGGGCGGTCGAGTGATACGTGCGCGCGTGCGAGTCGGAGGGAAGGGCTCCGGGCCCGGACAGCGGCGTCCAGGTCCCCGCGCCGACGTTCCCGGCCGGGTCCCAGATCTGCGGTGTGAGCTGCGGGCACTCGACCCCGTTGCTCTTCTGGCAGTTGCCGCCAATCGCGAAGACCTTGCCGTCCGGGAGCAGGACGAGATTGTGGTTCCAGCGCGGCGTCATGACCCCCGAGTCCACCCAGGGGTTCGACAGGTCGGAGACGTCGCGTGTCCTGGTCGTGCCCACGACGCTGACACCCGTCGCGTTGAGTCCGCCGGCGACCATGATGCGGTTCGGGGCGTAGAGGACTCCGCTCTGGGGCCCGAAGCCGATGGCAGCGTTCGGCGGCTCCTGCCAGGGCCCGCCCGTCTCACCGGGGCCCGGCAGGTCGAGGTAGCGGGTCTTGTTGTCGTCGGAGCTCGCGGTCACGAGGCGCCCGCCGTTCGTCGTGCCCCCGGAGACCGTGAAGACGATCGGGTAGAACGGTTGCAGCATCGTCGCCGCGGGGATCGTGGACCACTGCCCGGTGGAGCCGGCGCCGGGGTCGTAGATCTCCGCAACCCGGGCATGGGTATCGCGTGAGTCGAGGACCGCCGCATGACCCGCGACGGCGACGTCGGCTTCGCTCCCGCGCGTCCACGGGGCCGGCTCGGCATCACCCCAGTAGGGATCGATGGAGTAGAAGTAGCGGTCCGCGAGGCCCTCGCCGGTCTCGCCGCCGAACACGTGCAGTCGTGGGCCCCGCCACGCGTGCATCTCGCCCTGCCGGCCGTCCGCGACCATGCTGAGCCGCGCCCGTGGCCCCGGGGACGGTCCGCTGGTCAGTCGCGGCTGCCAGGCGTACTTGCCTGTGTGGAACAGCCACAGCGTCCACAGCGTGTCCGAGTAGGCCGGGCCCTGTTCCCCTGGGATCTCGCCGCCGTAGACATGGGCGTTGAAGCTCGGGACTTCGCACGGCGGCGTCGTGCATCCCGTGGTGGTCCGGTACCTGATCTTGTCGCCCCAGGCGGCCGCGTGACCTTTGCGCGGCGCGGGCCGGGCGGTGACGCCCACCAGGGTGGTGTCTGAAAGCACGGACCATTCGGCCTGGCTGGGCGACACGAAGCGCAACGCATAGACCTTCTGGTCGGAAGGAGCTTCTCCGGGTGCGCCCGCGCCGCCGTAGACGATCATGCGATGGACTGTCTGCTTGCCATTGGGCCCGAAGTAGAGCTCGCGCGACTCGAAGAACGCCGTGTGGCCGTAGCGCGCCGGAGGCGGCATGCCGTTGGTGATCGAGACCTTCGCCCACTCCCAACGAGTGGTGGACGAGTTCCAGTACAAGCGCCACACGTCGTCGAGGGGTTGGTCGTTGTTCGTGCGGCCGCCGAACACGATCATCTGGTTGTACGGTGCCGCCAGCACAGCCGTGTGCTCATGGCGCGAGTAGAACGGGTCGGGATCAACCACAACTGGCTGCAAGTTCTTCCACTCGTAGCCGTAGTCCGCGCCCATCACGTTGTTCGTGCGCTTGAGCAACCATGTGTCGTTGAGCAACTGGCCGTCGCCTCGCCGGCCGCCGAAGAAGACCTCGCCGTTGAAGGACGCCACGGAAGTCATGTCCACGCCCGTGTGCGACTCGCGGGGATTGGGTCTCGTCAATAGAACCGGATCCGGTGCAGGCAGGACGGCGGGGTCCCACGCCTCGTCCGCGTAGGGACCATGCTGGCGCACGAGGTCGCCCTGCGGGCTCGCGGGCGGCGCGCCGCCGAGTCGGCCGCCGAAGACGTAGTGCTGGCGGTACTGCGAGCCCGCGAACGTCGCGACTCGGCCGTCCCGCAGGGTCACGGCCGTCGGGTACCAGCGCCGCTCCGCGAGGTCGGGCGGGTTCGACCACCCGCCCGCCGACGTCCCGGCGCCCGGCGTGAAGATGCGCGCCTGCTTGTCGCCGTAATGCTCGGACTCAGGGTCGTTGCCGCCGACAATGAGCACCCGGCCGTCCGCCAGCCCCGCGTGCCCGCTGCAGAACAGGTCCATCTGCGGGTCCGAAGGGTTCAGCGCGATGAAGCTGCCGCTGGGATAACTGTCACAGCTCTCGCTGCCGGGCAGCCAACCCCATTCGCCGCCTCCCAGGCCCGACATGCTCGAGCCGTGCCCGCGGTACCAGAGCACGCGGCTGTGATACGGAGCTCCGTCGCCTGCCATGAGGATCATGTTGACGGCGTAGCGATTCGGGTTGCCTCCGCCCCAGTCCACGCTCGGCGTCCATCGGGCCGGACCGACGGCGTCGGCGACGAGCGGAACGCACAAGACAGTCACGGACAGGAAGGCGGGAGTAAACAGCCGGTGCGACAAGCGGGCAACGCGGTGCAAGGCGGCCTCCGAGGGATGGAACTCGTGTTGGGCTCAGCCGCCCCAGGGAGGCCAATGCGAGAAGTCACGCGGCCGATGGACGAACAAAACGCTAGCCCCCCCCCCCCTGTACCCTGTCAAGCTCTACTTCATGTTCATGCTCCCGCTCAGTCCACGACGAGCCGCGTCGCAACAGCGGCTGGTACTGGCAGTCATTGGTGTGGCCGCGCTCGGGGTGCTGCTGCCCGCTGCCAGCCAGGCGCAATGGTCGCCGGCGGGGGTGCAGCTCTTTGAGCTGCCCGCGCGGCCGGGGGGCGTCGTTGCCATGTCTGACGGTCAGGGCGGACTCTACGTTTCTTCCAAGGACACGCGCGACGGGTACGGCGCGGGTTCGGATGTCTATTTGCAGCACCTCGACGCTGGTGGCCGCCGCTATCCGAACTGGCCGGCTTCGGGGCTCCCCGTGTGTGTCATGATTAATTCTCAGGGGGCAAACAGCCTCGCCCCGGATGACACAGGCGGTATCCTGCTGGTCTGGGGCGACGATCGCGACGCGACGACTGGCCTCAGGGATGTCTACGTGCAACGCGTCAACTCCGATGGCTCCCTTCCGCCGGGCTGGCAGCCCAATGGCGTGGCCGCCTGCAGGGACCCAAACATCCAGACCCCGAACGTGCACTACTATCCGGTGATCGCCTCGGACGGTGCCGGCGGTGCGTACGTCGCCTGGGACGACGAACGCGACGACACGACCGGCATGGCGCGCATCAACTGCTACGTTCAGCGCCTGCTCGCCGACGGGAGCATCGCGCCCGGCTGGCCGCCCGACGGTCGTGCCGCGTGCCAGGCCCCGCTGGAGCGCGGCTCTGGTCCGGTGATTCCCGATGGCCAGGGCGGCATGGTCGTGGTCTTCGGCGACACGCGCCGCGGGATCCCCGAGCCGTTCGACGTGGACATCTACGGCCAGCGCATCCAGGCGGACGGGACCAACGCCCCGGGCTGGCCTGCCGAAGGCAAGCTGCTCGTGAGCCGGTTCGCGGGCATCCGCGGGGTCCTGCCCGACGCCGCCGGCGGGTTCTACGTCATTCGCTCGCGGCTGACCGAAGAGAGCCACCCCTACGACGCGGAGCTCTGGGTTCACCGATTCACGTTCGATGGCGAGCGCGCGGCCGGCTGGCCGGAGGAGGGCGTACTCGTCTGCGGTGGGTCGGGCAGCCGATACGACATCCAAGTCGAGCGCGATGCGCAGGGCGGGGTGGTGTTCGCCTGGTGGGAGTTCCGCCCCGGACAGGCCGGGGAGATCTACGTCTCGCGCATCCGCCCTGACGGCACGCTGCCGCCCGGCTGGCCCGTGAACGGCCTGCGGGTCAGCAACCCGGCGTCCTCCCCGTACAACGACTTCGACCCGGCCGTGACGTACGACGGCACCGGGGGGCTCTACGTCACCTGGTGCCGGGACTACAACACCGTCAGCCCGAGCTACATCCAGCACATCATGGCCGACGGCACGGTGGCCCCGGGCTGGCCCGAGTACGGGCACGTGGTGGCGACCACCGCCGAGCAGTCCGTTCCAAAGATCGTCAGCGACGGCAGCGGCGGCGCGATCGTGGTCTGGCAGGCCAACTACAACGAGTTCTACGCCGCCCGCTTCGCCGCCGACGGGCCGGTGGCGGTGAGCGTCTCGCTGGCGCACAGCGAGGCAGCGCCCGATCGGGTCTCGCTCGAGTGGCGCACGTCCGAGCCGGCCTCATTCACGGCCACGCTCGAGCGCAGCGAGCGCGAGGGCGAGTGGCGGGCGCTGGCGACGCTCACGCCCGACGGCGAGGGCCGGCTGCGTCACGACGACCGCGACGTCGAGCCGGGCCGGCGCTACGGCTACCGGCTGGCGTGGAGCGAGGGTGGCGCGCCGCGGACGGGCGCCGCGGTGTGGCTCGAGACGCCGCTCGCGCTGCCGCTCGTGCTGCACGGGTTCACGCCCAACCCGAGCCCGGCGGCGGCGACGGTGGCGTTCACGCTGCCGGCCGCGGGCGAGGCGCGGCTCGAGGTGCTGGACGTGGCGGGCCGGCGCCTCGCCGCGCACGAGGTGGGCGCGCGCGGCGCCGGGCGCCACACGCTGCGGCTGGACGAACGCGGCCCGCTCGCGCCGGGGCTCTACCTGCTGCGGCTGGTCACGCCCGGCCGCGTGCTCACCGCGCGCGGCGTCGTCGTGAAGTAACGCGCGGGGCGCGGCGATCCGGCGCCCCGCCGCGTCTCCGGACGGAGATCAGTTCGCCAGCACGAACCGCTGCGTGAACGTCCGGCCGTCCGCGCGCAGGCGCGCGAAGTAGAGCCCGGCGCCGAGGCGCGCCCGCTCGCCGTTGCGCCACGCGAGCGTGTGCCAGCCCGCGGCGTGCTCGCCGTCGGCCAGCACCAGCACCTCGCGACCCTGCACGTCGAGCACGCTCAGCCGCGCGTGCGCGGCGCGCGGCAGCGCGAAGACGAACGTGCCGCCCGCGCGCATCGGGTTCGGGTAGACGGGCGCGAGCGCGACCGCGAGCGCCGGGCCGCGGTCCACGCCGGTGGTGGCGAGGATCGCGAACACCGCGTCGCTCGTGTCCGCCGCCGAGTTGCCCGCCGCGTCGTGCGCGACCGCGCGCAGCAGCGCCGTGGACGTGTAAGGCGCCGTGACCGGCCAGCTGAACGAGCCGGTGTTGGCGAGCCCGGTGGCGATGGTCTCGAACGGGCCGGCCGCGCCGTTGCGCGAGAGCAGCAGGTCCACGGCGGTGACGCCGACGTTGTCCGTGGCGCTCCACGTGAGGTTCGCGTTGGTGCCCGTGAGCAGCACCTCGCCGCCGTCGGGCGCGGTGACCGTGACGGCGGGGGCGAGCAGGTCCACCGACGACACCTCGCCGGCGGCAAACTCGCCGAAAGCGGTGAGGCCGGAGGCCTGCAGGCTCGTCGCGGTGCGCGCCCCGGCGGCCGGGAACGACCACGTCGCGTCGTCCCAGCGGCGCGGCTCGAACTGCAGCGGGTCGGCGCCGGCGTCGAGGTCGGACGCCGCGAACGCGAAGGTGGCGTCGTACGAACCGAGCGCCGGCGAGCCCACGGGCTCGAGCGCCCACCAGCGGTTCGCCGTCTTCGCCGGGTCGAGATCGGAGGCGGCCAGTTCGGGGTGGTCGCCGTCCACGCTGCGCGCGACCAGGTCGAAGGCGCCGGAGGCCCCGCTGACCGCGACCGTGACGGGCGCGTACGTGGCGTCGTCACCGACGTCGAACGTGCGCGTCGAGCTGCCGGCCGGAATCGCGCGCCGCAGCCGGCCGGCGACCCAGCCCGTGCCCGCCGAGGCGCCGGTCACGCTGCCGGTCGCGCCGACCGCGAGCGTGCTCGCGCCGGCGTCCAGCACGCCGGCCGTGAACGAGAGCGGGCCCGCGAGGGTCCAGTTCGACTGGAGCTGCACGCCGCCCGGGTTGTTCACCGCGAACGTCGCGTTCGCGGTGTTGCCGAACGCGCCGGCCACGCTCACGACCTGCGGCGTCGCGCCGTTCAGCGCGTAGGTCGGCGTGCCGGAGGACGGGTTCACGTTGAGCGTCGCGCCCGGCTGCACGCGGATGCCGCCGCGAATCGAACCGCCGCCCGCGAGGTTCAGGTTGAACGTGCCGCGCGAGACGACGAGGCTGTCCATGTTGAACGGCAGCGTGCCGGTGACCGTGGAGTTGCCGGTGTGGTTGTACTCGAAGTCGGCGTACGTGCGGCCGGTCATCGCCAGCGTCAGCGGCCCGTCCACGCGGTAGCGGCTGCCGGCCTGGAAGATGACGACCGAGTTCGGGGCGCTCACGCCGAACGGGTTGCCGCCGGTGGCCTGCGCGAACAGCGAGCCGTTCTGGAAGACGACCGAGTTGACGACGCTGCCGACGGCGCCGGTGCCGAACAGGCTGCCGGTGAACGCGGTGCCGACCAGCACGCTCGAGCCGCCCGTGAACACGAGCCCGCCGGGCGCGCCGACGAGGATGCGGTGCGAGGCGTTCCGGACGTGGATGCTGCCGCCGACGATGCCGGACGCCGAGGCGCCGAGCAGGATCGTCAGGTCGCTGTTGCCGTCCAGCACCAGGCGCGAACCCGCCGTGACGTCGAGGTCGGCGCCCGCGCGGCCGGCGATCGTGAGCGCGTTGGGCGACGAGCAGCGCAGCGCGACCGTCGAACCGTTCGTGACGAACAGCCGGCCGATCGTCTGGGTCGGGACGCCGGTCACCAGCACCGAGTCCCCGCTCGAGAAGACCAGCAGGTCGTCCGAGGCGGGGGCAGTGCGCGCCGGCGTCCAGTTCGCGTCCGTGTTCCAGTCGCCTCCGCCCGGCACGTTCCAGGTGTAGACGCGCTGGGAGAAGACGGCGGTGACGTTCATGGGTCCGTCCACCTCGACGCCGACCGGGTTCTGGGTGGAGACGAAGTCGCCGGTCCAGCCGTCGAACGCCCAGCCGGCCGAGGGCGTGGCCTCGATCGTCACCGAGGCGCCCGGCGCGTAGGCGGCGAGGTCGGGCGTCTTCGTGACCGTGCCCGAGCCGGAGACCGCAATGTTCAGCGGGTAGAGCACCGGCGTGAACGTCGCCGCGATCGTGCGATTCGCGTGCACCGGCGGGAACGCGTAATTCGTCACCGCCCCGACCGAGACGCCGTCCACGAGCACGTCGGCGACCATGTACCCGGAGGCCGGCACGATCGCGAACGCCGGCGTCGCGCCGTCGGCGACGCCGGTGGCGCCCGGCGGCAGGACCGCGCCGTTCGGGCCCGCGCTCGCCGTGATCGTCCAGCCGGCGATGGTGAAGTTCGCCGCGCTCGAGTCGCGGCCGAGGTTGCCGCCGCCGTCGCGGGCGGTGACCCGCACGCGCGCGGTCGCGGACGGCAGGCCGGAGACGAACCACGAGTAGCTGCCGGTGTTCGGCACGCCCGCGGCGATCGTGTCCGGGAACGACGCGCCGCCGTCGCGCGAGGCGAACAGGTCCACGGCGACGACGCCGACGTCGTCGGTCGCGTTCCAGGTCACGTCCTGCGTCGAACCGAGCGCCCAGCTCTCGCCGCCCGCAGGCGCCGTGAGCGTCGCGACCGGCGCCTGCGTGTCCGCGGTCAGGCTGACCGTGAAGACCTGCGAGCCGGAAGTCCCGCCGCCCGGCGGCGGCGTGAACACGGTGACCGCGTGCGTGCCGGGCGTGGCGACGTCGCCCGCGGGGATCGCAGCGGTGAGCTGGCTCGCCGAGACCCACGTGGTCGCGCGGTCGGCGCCGTCCCAGCGCACGACCGAGCACCTCGTGAAGCCCGCGCCGTTCACGGTGAGCGTGAACGCACCCGCGCCCGCGAGTCGCCCGACCGGCGAGAGCCCGTTCGCCACCGGCGCGCCGTGCGGCGCGGTGACGAGGAAGCGGTTGTTCGTCGAGTACTGCGTGTTCGTGACCGTGACGCGGATCGTGTCGGCTGCGACCGCGACCTGCGACGTGCCGCCCGTGCCTGCCGTGGCGCCCGCTGCGGCGCCGCCCGCGGGCGGCGTCACCACGACGTCGTAGGTGCCGCCTTCGAGCCAGCCGAAGTGCCAGTTCCCGCCCGCGGTCGTGGTCGTCGTCGCGAGCGGCGCGCCGCCCTGGCGCAGCGTCACCGTCGCGCCCGCGAGCGGCGTGCGGTCGCCGGTGGTCGCGAGGACGCCGTCGCAGTCCTCCTCGACGAGGCCCTCGGCCTGCCCGTAGGTGAACGTCAGGCGGTTGATCCAGGTGCCGAACAGGTTCGTGCCGCGCGTGTACTGCCCCGCGTACCAGGCCACCGCCGCGCCGGGCCCGGACAGCGTCTCGTCGTTGTCCATGCCGGTGTAGTCGCCCCAGCGCGTCGTCAGGTTGGGGGCGAGGCCGGTCTTGAGCAGCACGCTCGGCTGCAGCGTCGCGTCGCCGCGCCGCTTGCCGGTCGCGTACGACGAGGGGTATTCGGTCTCGCTCGAGCGGTCGTAACCGAGGAACACGGTGCCCACCGAGTCCACGGTCACCGCCGGGAAGTACAGGTGCGTTCCGCTCGCGGCGTAGGTTTCGTCGGTGAGCACCGCCCGGTCGCTCGTGCGCAGCTGGAGCAGCCGGATCGCGCCGACGAACCCGCCCAGCGTCACGCCCGTGTGCCAGGCGATCGTGAGCACGCCGTCGCGCACGTAGAAGTCGGTCGGCCGGCAGTCGTTCGTCGTCACCAGCCAGGTCGAGCCCTTCTGGTCGGCGTAGGGCGCGGGCGAGTAGGGGCTGACCGGGACGATCACGCCCCCGGAGAGCGCCGGGTCGGCGGGCGTGCCGGTGATCGTGCGGTACGTCACGTTGACGCCGCCGATCGTGCGGACGCACAGCAGGTGCAGCGTGTTGTCGCCGGCGGACAGATTGCGGGCGGACTTGGTGACGAACGTGTCCCACTGGTCGCCGCCGGGCGGCGGACCGAAGTCGGCGAAGTCCACGTACGTCACCGGCTCGCCCGCGTACGCGGCGGCGCGGTCGATGACGCGGACCTTCTGGTACTGGTAGGCGTTGCCGGAGAGGCCGAACATCTGCGCGGTCATCGCGATCTTGTCGTCGCTGACGCCGAGCGACTGGTAGTCGGCCCAGTTCCCGCTCGGCGTCGTGCCGTCGAGCGTCATGTCGAACTTGTAGCGCCACCACTGCCCGCGCGCGTCGTTGGTCTTGCTGATCGCGAGGTAGAAGTACGACCAGCTCGGGCCCACCGTGAAGCAGAGCGCCACGAAGCGCCCGCGCAGCGCGTCGTAGTAGCACTGCGCGTCGGAGACCGCGCCTTCGCCGCCCGGCACGCCGAAGAACGTCGTGCCCATGGTCTCGACGCGGTTCGTGCCGTCCTTGTTCGTGACCGTGACGCTGACGTTGCCGGCGGTGAACACGTGCAGCGGCCCGGCCGCGACCGTGGGCTCGCCCGGGATGTAGCCCGCCTGCGAGATGCCCTCGAAGCCGTTGCCAGCCACCGGCGCGAGCGGCTCGGCGCCCGGCCGCAGGCCGAACCGCCCGGCGCCCGCGTTGCGGTCGAGCGTGAACGTGCGCAGGTCGTCGGGCCGGATGACCGGCGGGTTGCGCTTGAGCCGCTCGATCACGCGGTCGTGCTCGGCGTTCAGGCCCCGGGGCTTCGGCACGTCGCGCACGAAGCCTTCGCCGGGCCGCCGCTCGGGCAGCGACGAGAAGCGGAAGCTGGTCGCGGAAACGGTCGCGCCGAACGTGCGGCGGCCGACGCCGCGCCCGGTGCGGGCGTCGGCGGCGGAAGGGAGCAGCGCCGCGAGGAGCAGGGCGCCGAGGGCGGCGAGGGCGAGCGGTCGGTTCATGTCGGTGGGGTCGAGGGTGAGGTTGGCGGCCGGCCGGGCGCGCCGCGCCCGGGACCCGGAGAAGGACCGCAAGGTCCGTTCCCCGCCGGGCGGGGCTCTAAAGGACGGTGAGAGCGTAACCCGGCGGGCGGGGCGCCCGACACACGCAAATGCGGACCGTGCGGGATGCAACGCGCCGTTGCGGCGGCGCGGGCCCCGGCCCTGAAACGCGGCCGCCGGCCCGCGGGGCGCGGACCGGCGGCGCGAGGGGGGCAGCGGCGTGCCGTCAGTCGCCGAAGGAGATGCCCAGGTCGCGGGCGGTGTCCATCGTGTCGCTGTCGAGCGGCACGACCTTCATGCGGGCGATCGCGGCCTTGAGCGGCTCGTAGCGCACCACCGGCGGCGCCAGCGAGACCATCACCGACGTCATGCCCTGCTCGAGCGCGCGCACCGCGGCCGAGCCGAAGCGCAGCGCGACGAGCCGGTCGAACGCCGTGGGCGAGCCGCCGCGCAGCAGGTGCCCGAGGACCACCGTGCGCGACTCGCGGCCGGTGAGCGCCTGCAGTTCGGCCGCGACCTTCTCGCCGACGCCGCCCAGCTTCTCGGCCTGGCCGACGGCCTTGCCGAGCACCGACACCTCGCCGCCCACCGGCTTCGCGCCCTCGGCGACCACGACGATCTCGTACTGGTAGCCCGCGCGCTCGCGCTCGCGCATCGCCGCGGCGACCTTCTCGATGTCGTACGGGATCTCGGGCAGCAGGATGGCGTGCGCGTTGCCGGCGATGCCGGCGTGCAGCGCGATCCAGCCCGCGTAGCGGCCCATCACCTCGACCACCATGATGCGGCGGTGCGAGGTCGCGGTCGTGTGCAGGCGGTCGAGGCACTCGGTGGCGAACGCGACGGCGGTGTCGAATCCGAACGTGAGGAACGTGCGGTCGAGGTCGTTGTCGATCGTCTTGGGCACGCCGACCACCCGCAGCCCGAGGCAGGCGAGGTGGTAGCCGATGGCCAGCGAGCCGTCTCCGCCGACCGTGATCAGCGCGTCGATCCCGGCGGCGTCGAACTTCTCGACCAGCTCGCCGCAGCGGTCCACCTCGATCCACGAACCGTCCGGCTGCTTCACCGGGAACATCATCGGGTTGCCGCGGTTCGTCGTCCCGAGCGTCGTGCCGCCCTGGTGCATGATGCCCGAGACGCGCTGGCGCGTGAGCTTCACGAGGCCGCCGTCCGGGAACGCTTCCGGCTCGAGCAGGCCGTTGTAGCCGTCGCGAATGCCCCACACCTCCCAGCCGCGCTTGAGCCCCGCGACGGTGACGGCGCGGATGACCGCGTTCAGGCCCGGGGCGTCGCCGCCGCCCGTGCTGATGGCGATCTTGCGGATCGGTTTCACGGACACGAGCGATTCCCCCCGCGGCTCAACGGCCGCCCTGCGTGACGTCGCGCACCCAGGCGAGCCCGGTCATGGCGCGCGGGAAGCCGAGCGTGGTGATGGCGAGCAGCGCGACGTGCTCGAGCTGCTCCGGCGTGGCGCCGGCGGCGAGCGCGCGGCGCGCGTGCGAGTGGGCCGCGCCCTCGGCGGCGGCGCCGATCGAGATCGCGAGCTTGACCAGCTCGGCGGTGCGCGGATCGAGCGGGCCGGCCTTCTTGCAGGCCTCGCTCAGGTCGTTGTAGTGCGCCGCCACCTCCGGGTACGCGGCGCGGAAGTCCTCGAAGAACTTCGGGATCTTCTGGTTCATGCAGCGCTTCCCTCCGTGAAGGCGGCGACTCCGCGCCGCGCCGCGCGCCCCCGAAACGCGCGAGGCGCCCCGCGCGGGGCGCCCCGGACCGTCGGGTGCGGCGCGCGCGAAGGACGCAGGATGCCCCGCGCCCCCGCGCGCGTCCAGTGTCTAGAAGTTCCGCGCGTAACCGAGCGAGAACGTCCACTGCGAGTGGTTCACGAACATGCCCGGCCCGAACGGGTTCACCATGCCGTTCGCGTTCGGGTTCACCTGCCCGGCCTCGAACGCGCGCTCCAGCGCCAGGTTCAGCGCGTGGTCGCCGCGGTGCCAGGTGAGGCCGGCGGTCGCGTGCTGCATCGTGGTCGCCGGGAACAGCGGGTTGAGCGTCTCGTCGGGCACCGGGCTCTCGCCGTAGTTCCAGCCCGCGCGCAGCGTGAACTCGGGGGCGGCGGCGTACTCGGCGCCGGCCGCGACCACCCACTGGTCCTTCCAGTTGAAGACGAACGGCATCTCGACGCTCTCGACCGGCGATGGGACGTGCGGGTTCTCGCCCGTCACCGTGATCTTCTCCATCGCGTCCTTCCACAGGTAGCGGCGCACGTCCGCGGCGACCATCCAGCCCTTCGCCGGGCGCATCTCGACGCCGGCGCCGAACTGGGCCGGCCAGGTGAAGCCCTCGACCTTCGCGTCGTAGCGCACCTTGCCGAGGCCGATGGCCGACTGGTTCAGCGTCAGCGTGCCGTCCTCGTAGTCGCCCGACGTCTTGCTCTGGTAGATGGCGCCGAACGTGAGCATCGGGTGCGCGTGCCACAGGCCGCCGACGCGGACGCTCGTGGTCAGCGCCTTCGCGCGGGTGGTGAGGTCGGCGCCGAAGAAGCCCATGTCGTCGGAGGGGTCGGCCGGCGTGCCCATGTCGCTGTAGAAGCTCGTGGCGGGCCAGAAGCCGAACGTCACATCGGAGTACCCGGCGTTCAGCGACGCGCCGAGCGCGAACTTCTCGTTGAACTTGTAGGCGACCGTGGGGGTGAGCGTGGCGAAGCGCACCTCGCTGGTGGTCTGGTCGGTGGTGCCGAACGGCGTCGCGAAGTCCTCGAACGTGGCGCCCATGCCGCCCTGGCTGATGAGCGCGATGCCCCACGTCCACTTCTGGTTCGGGTAGCCCTTCACGTACGAGATCGCCGGCATCGCGAACAGCTTCGACTTGCCGTCCAGCGCATTGCCGAACGGGTCGCCGCCGTACTCGAGCGACGGCGCGAGGAACTGCGCGTCCAGGTCCAGCTCGCGGCCCTGCACGTGCATGATGCCGGCCGGGTTCGACTGCAGGCCGAGCGCGTTGTCGGCGACGCCGAGGTTCGCGCCGCCGCGGCCGGCGGCCTGGCTGCCGTAGCCCGCGAGGTACATGCCGTTGGTGGCCATCGCGGGCGCGGCCACGAGCGCCATCAGGGACGCCGCGCCGAGCGCGCGACGGAACTCACGAACGAACCGCATGGGTCATTCCTCCTCGGGATCGCCCGCGGGAAGCGCCCCGGCCGGAAGCTCCGGCCGATCGCAGGCCGCGATGCGCGTGATCGTTTCGGACATTCGTTGCACCTCAGCAGCCTTCCTTCTTCTTGCGCGCGACCGGCGGGCCGGCCTTGCGCGCGCCGGCGGACGGCGCCGCGGAAGGCGCCCCGGCGGAAGCGGGGGGCGCGATCGCGAGCGCCGGGGCGGACGCGTCGGCCGCGCCCGCGGCGCGCGGCTGGCCGCCGAAGAAGCGCGCGAGCTGCGCGGCGCGCTCGAAGCGCGCGGCCTCCTCGGGCGCGGGGTTCGCGGGCGCGACCGGGAAGACGACCTGGTCCTTCCAGCCGTCGAGCCCGTCGCGCAGCATGGTGACACCCTTGTAGCCCTGCGCGCGCATCAGCATCCACGCCTGCGCCGAGTGGATGCCGCCCTCGGAGTAGAGGACGAGCTTCTCGTTGCGCGCGAACCCCCAGTCGGGCAGTTGCGCGAGCGGCACGTTCTCGGCGGTCGGGATGTGGTACGCGGCGTACTCGGCCTCGCTCCGCAGGTCCACGAGCCGGTAGTCCGACGCGCCGCTCACGATCCAGCCGGCCAGCTCGGCCGGGCTCACGTGGTCCACCTCGCCGGCGACGATCGTGGCCAGCTCCTTCGTGTCGAGCGTGACGACGTGCCCGCGCTCGGGGTTGCCGGCCATGGCCAGCGCGCCGAGCCCGAAGGCCGCGGCCGCGAGCGCGCGGCGCAGCGTCCAGCGGATGCGGATCGGGGCGGCCATGTCACGCCTCCCGGTCCGCGCCGCCGAAGCGGCGCTCGGCCCACTCGGCCGCGGCGAAGCCGCCGAGCGCCATGAGCACGACCAGGAACACCACCACGCCGTAGGGCAGGTGCAGCACCTGCGGCAGCGTCAGGCGGCCGAGGTTCCCGGACTCGTAGAAGCCCTTGACGAGCGGGAACGCCTCGCCGATCGCGAACACGCCCGCCAGCACGCCGCCGACGTAGAAGAGCGCGTCGAGCTTTCCC
The DNA here is from genome assembly GCA_964619155.1 of uncultured bacterium. Taxonomy (GTDB): domain Bacteria; phylum Eisenbacteria; class RBG-16-71-46; order RBG-16-71-46; family RBG-16-71-46; genus CAIXRL01. Next base: position 6,769 of record CAZUEM010000029.1, on the reverse strand, counting down.
GTCGCGACCGCGACCATGGAGGTGCCCGGGCAGTAGCCGCCGACCACGAAGCCCACGCCCAGCACGAGCCCGCCGACGACCTGCGGCCACAGGTTCGTCGCCGGCAGGTAGAGCAGGCCGAGGTCGAGCACGCCCATCCAGCCCAGGTAGAAGATCCCGAGCATGGCGGTGACGATGGCCGTGAACATCACTTTGAAGACCGCGAGGTCGTTCAGGTAGAACTGCGACACGAGCTTCTTCGCGCTGCCGAAGCCCGCGCGCTCGAGGAACCACCCGAAGCCGATGCCGAGAACGAACGCGACGATGAGCGAGGCCTCGTCGCCGAAGGCGCCGAACTTGAAGAACGGGGCGTTCATCGCCACTGCCTCCTCAGCGCCCAGGCGACGGCGTAGGCGCCGCCGAAGACGCACATCATGAAGGCCCAACTGCCGGCGTTGAGCGTCGCGCCGCCGCTCAGGGCCTGGCCGCTCGTGCAGCCGCGCGCGAGCTTGGCGCCGATGCCCATGAGCGCGCCGCCCGCGAACGCGAGCGCGAAGCGCGTGCGCACCGAGACGCGCGGGCCCTTCTCGACCGTGCGCGCGACGCGCCCGGCGAGCAGGCCCGACAGGAACCCGCCGACCAGCACGCCCGCGACCTCGAACACCAGCCACTCCTTGAGCGGGTGGCCGAGACCGCCGTCCAGGTAGCCGCGGTAGAACTCGTTCGCCTTCGTGTGCGCGGGCGCGACCAGGTCCACGGCCCACGCGACCGCCGACGACAGCGCCCCCGAGGCGCCGAGCCCGCGGCCCATGACCACGTAGGCCGCGAGCAGCACGAGCCCGAGCCCGATGCCGGCGAGGTAGGGGTTCATGTACGCGGCCGGCGCGCGCACCGCGGCGTGCGAGTGCCCGCGCGCTTCCGCCGCCGGTGCGGCGGGCGGGGTCGCGGGCTCGACGTAAGTGCTCATGCGGGACTCCTTCGCGGGAATCAGAACGGGCGCCAGTGACTGGCCTGCCCGGCGGTGACGAACACGAATCGCAGCAGCAGCCCGCCCGCCAGCACCATCAGCGGCGCGACGGGCGTGTGGCGGACACGGTGGCCGACCGCAAGCGTCTGGACGAAGAGCGGCACGGCGATGCCGGCTCCGACGACGCCCACCCAGAAGAGCGCCGTGTACGGGCCCCCGAGCAGCAGCGCCACGGCCTGCTGGTGGACGCGCGTCGAGGTGGCGAGGCCGACGAGGAAGAGCGCGAGGATCACCAGCTCGGCCTGCAGGAAGCGGTTGTCGGCGCGGGCGAGGAACTCGCTCTCGGCGCGCTCGCGCGCCACGAGGTGGACGAGCGCCGCGGCGCTCGAGAGGCCCGAGGCGAGGAACAGCGGCCCGAGCAGCGCGCTGTTCCAGAGCGGCCGCGCGCCGAGCGCGCTGAGCAGCACCCCCGTGTAAACGCCGAGCAGCCCGCCCAGCACCATGTTCGCCACGGCCACGCCGCGCACGAACGGCGCGTCGGCGAGCAGGCGCTTCGCGAGCGGCCCCAGCGCCGGCACGCGCGCGACCAGCCACGCCGGCGGGTGCAGCAGCAGCGCCGCGCCGAGCGCCGGGTAGACCGCGACCAGGATCCACGCGCCCCACGACATCGGCGAGGTCCACTGGAACGTCGTGTAGAGCCTCCAGAAGTACGGCTTGTGCTCGAGGTCGAGGAACAGCGCGAACATGCCGAGCGAGAGCAGCACCAGCCCCAGGCCGGGCAGCAGGTACGACACCGACTCGGCGCGGCGGTGGCGGTCGGCGAACAGGAACCAGCCGCCGATCGCCATCATGCCCGCGACGAGGCCGCCGAGGAACAGGTAGACCGGGATCTGCCACGCCCAGACGTGCAGCGAGGGGTCCACGAGGTGGTTGAGCCGGGTGTTCGTGATCTCGATCATGGCCGCCGCCTCACTTCAGGAAGAACACGCGCGGGCCGGTGCCGGCCTCGGGCAGCAGCGCGTGGTGGTCGCGCGAGGCGAGCAGCCGGCTCACTTCGCTGTTCGGGTCGTCGAGGTCGCCGAAGTGCATGCAGTGCGTCGGGCACACCGCGACGCACGCGGGCTGGCGGCCTTCCTTCACGCGGTGCAGGCAAAACGTGCACTTGTCCGCGTAGCCCTCCGGGTGGATGAAGCGCGCGTCGTAAGGGCAGGACGCCAGGCAGGCCTTGCAGCCGATGCACAGCTCCTTCGCGACCTGCACCGTGTTGCCGAAGCCCTCGACGTGGCTCGCTCCGGTCGGGCAGCAGCTCACGCACGGGGGGTTGTCGCAGTGGTTGCAGCGCTCGCTGCGGATCTCGAGGCGCAGGGCGGGGAACGCGCCGCGCACTTCCGTTTCGATCCAGTCGCGGCAGAACCCCTCGGGGACGCGGTTCTCGGTCTTGCACGCGAGCACGCAGTCCATGCAGCCCACGCAGCGCGCGGTGTCGATCACCATGCCGAAGCGCGCCATGGTCAGGCCTCCCGCTCGAGCGTGACGAAGTTGACGTTCATGCCGTTGCCGCCCATGAGCGGGTCGAGCACGTAGCGGGTCACGAGCTTCGAGTCGCTGACGCCCTTCTTGAACCGCGCCGCGATTTGCTTCGAGCCCGGCGCGAAGCCGTGCACGAGGTAGACGCAGTCGCCGCGGATGCGCTGCGTGGCCCGGACCGGCACCGGGCCGGCGGTGACGCCGTCCTGGTTGCGCAGCGTCACGCGGTCGCCGTCGGCGAGCCCGAGGCGGCGCGCGGCGTCGGCGTTGACCCACACCGCGTTCTCGTCCATCGCCTCGGAGAGGAGCGGGTTCGTCTGCGTGCGCCCGAACGTGTGCACCGGCGCGCGGCCGAAGAGCAGCCGGAACGAGCCCTCGGGCGGCTCGGGGTGCGGCGTGTAGCGCGGCACCGGGTCGAAGCCCGCGCCCGCGAGTTGCTCGGAGTAGAACTCGATCTTGCCCGACGGCGTCGGGAACCCGGGCGCGACGCCCTCGTCCCAGAAGACCGGCGGCTGCGCGCCGCGCACGACGCCCTTCGACTTCAGTTCGGCGAGCGAGTACCCGGCGCCCTTCAGGCGCGTGTCGAGGTACTCCTCGACGTGCTTCCACGGGAAGTACGCCTCGAGCCCGAGCCGGCGGCCCAGCTCGCGCGCGATCCACCAGTTCGGTTTCTGGTCGCCCGGCGGCTCGACCACCGGCTGGCGCAGCGCGATGAACGGCTCGCGGAAGAGCTCGACGTTGAGGTCGTCGTAGCGCTCGAGGTACACGGTCTCGGGCAGCACCACGTCGGCCCAGCCCGCGATGTCGCTCGGGATCACGTCCACGACCACCGCCAGCTCGAGCGCCTGCAGCGCCTCGATCGTGCGCGCCTGGTCGGGCAGCGCCTGCATGAGGTTCGTCGCGTAGACGAGCCAGCCCTTCACCGGGTAGGGCGATCCGGTGATCGTGGCCTCGCGCAGGCCCGTCGTGAGCACCTCGTCGGCGAACGGGTGCTTCGCGTCGGGGTTGTCCGCCGAGGGGCGCGAAGGCTTCGGGTAGGGCGGGTAGGGGTAGGGTGGAACGCTCATGCGCGAAGGCTTGTAGAACCCGCCGCGCCGGCCCCACGTGCCGAGCAGGGCGTTGAGGAGCGCGACGGCGCGCGCGCGCTGCGTGTCGTCGCCGTACCAGGTCGCGTGGCGGCCCGGGTGCACGAGGCTGGCCGGGCGGTGGCGCGCCATCTCGCGCGCCGTCTCGCGGATGACCTCGGGCGCGATGCCCGTGATCGGGTACGCCCACTCGGGCGTCCACGCGGCGATGTCGGCCGCGAACGCGTCGAAGCCGTGGCCGTGCGCCGCGACGTACTCGCGGTCGAAAAGGCCTTCGCGCACGAGCACGTTCATCCACGCGAGCAGCAGCGCGAGGTCGGTGCCCGGCTTGATGGGCAGCCAGTGCTTCGCCTTGCTCGCCGCCACCGAGAAGCGCGGGTCCACGACGATCACCGTCGCGCCCGCGCCGACCGCGTCGGCGAACTCCTGCACCTGCGTGTTGTGCATGTTCTCGCCCAGGTGCGAGCCGATGAGCGTCAGGCAGCGCGCGCCGCGGATGTCGGTGCGCTCGGGCGAGCCCACGTCCTCGCCGTAGGTGAGCGTGAAGCCCACGTCGCGGGGGCCCCGGCACTGCGCGTAGGAGGGCGCGGTGATGTTCGGCGTCCCGTACGCCTTGACCAGGTGCTTGAGGAAGTTGCCGCCGATGCCGTGGCTGAAGAGCGCGAGCGCCTCGGGGCCGTAGCGCTCGCGGATGGCCGACATCTTCGCCGCGACCTGGTCGAGCGCCTCGTCCCACGAGACCGCGACCCACTCCTCCTCGCCGCGGCGGCGCCGCCGCACCAGCGGTCGTTGCAGCCGCTGCGTGTCGGTGTGCGCGCCCACGCCGCCCGTTCCGCGCGGGCACAGCCGGCCGCGCGAGAGCGGGTCGTCCGGATTGCCCTCGAGCTTCCAGAGCCGGTCGCCCTCGACGTACGCGATCGCGCCGCACTTCCAGAAGCACAGGTCGCAGAACGTCGGCACCTTGCGCAGCGGGCCGCCCGCCTTGCGCGCCTCGTCGCGCGCGCCGATCGCCTTCGTCACGCCCCAGCTCGAGGCGCCGGCGAGGCTCGCGACCGCGGCGGAGATCTGCAGGAACCTTCTGCGCGACACTTGCGGCATGGCCTTCCTCCTCTATCTAGAGGAGTGCAGGGCATGCCTTGTGCCAGATGGTGCTAGCCGTAACGCGTTGCGGCGCAACGGTCATGGTCGCAAGCACCAGGCTGGAATGAAACGTTACGTTGCAACGCGATGTTTCGCACGAAACGAAACGTTGCAACGCCGGTGGAGCTTGGCGGCAGCGTTCCCGGCGCCTCGCGGACGGCGCTTCACGCGGCCGCACCGCGCCCCGGCGTCAGCTCGAGAGGCCCAGCTCCCGCATCTTCCGCCACAGCGTGGTGCGGCTGATGCCCAGCTCGGCGGCGGCCTTCTCGCGGTTCCAGCGATGGCGGACGAGCGCGTCCTGCAGCCGCGCGCGCTCGCCGGGCGCACCGGCGGGCGGCGCGGGCGTGCCCGTGCGGGCGTGCGGGCCGGCGCGCGCGGACGATTCGGCCGCCGCGGCTCCCGCGTCGCGATCCGCGTGCGCACCCGCCGCGCCCGCGCCCTCGCGCACCTCGGCGGGCAGGTCGCCCTCGTGGATCGTCTGCCCGCGGCAGACGGCGACCGCGTACTCGAGCGCGTTCTCCAGCTCGCGCGCGTTGCCCGGCCAGGCGTAGTCGAGCAGTACGCGGAGCGCGTCGGGCGAAAGGCGCAGCGAGCGGCCCTGCCGCGCCGTGACGCGCGCGAGCAAGTGGTGGGCGAGCGGCTCCACGTCCTCGCGGCGCTCGCGCAGCGGCGGCACCGCGACCGGCACCACGCGCAGCCGGTAGAGCAGGTCCTCGCGGAAGCGGCCCTCGGCCACCTCGCGCTTCAAGTCGCGGTTGGTCGCCGCGAGGATGCGCGCGTCGGTGCGGCGCGTGCGGCTCTCGCCCACGCGCTCGAAGGTGCGCTCCTGCAGGACGCGCAGGAGCTTGACCTGCAGCGGCAGCGGCAGGTCGCCGACCTCGTCGAGGAAGATCGCCCCGCCGCCCGCCGCCTCGAAGCGGCCCTCGCGGTCGCGCACCGCGCCCGTGAACGCGCCGCGCACGTGCCCGAACAGCTCGGATTCGAGCAGCTCGGCCGGGATCGCCCCGCAGTTGACCGCCACGAACGGCCCCGAGCGGCGCGGCGAGTGCTCGTGCAGCGCGCGCGCGACCAGCTCCTTGCCCGTGCCGCTCTCGCCCGTGATGAGCACCGTCGCGTCGCTCTCGGCCAGGTGCTGCACGAGCCGGAACACGTCGAGCATCGCCTTCGACGCCCCGACCATCCCCGCGAACAGCGTCGGCCCCGCGCCCGTGGCGCCCGCGTCCTCGCCCGAGCGCACGACGATGAGGTAGGAGACGCGCGGGTCGCAGAGCGGCGAGTCCACGCCGGTGACCGGCGCCGCGCTGAGCGACAGCAGCCGCGCGGAGCCCGTCGCGCGGATGGTCGCGCCCCAGCCCTCGCGCCGCTCGCCCGCGGCGAGCGCCTTGCGCAGCGTGCCCTCGGGTCCGAACAACTCGGGCCCGAGCGTCTCCTCGAGCGGCCTCCCGGTGAGCGCCTCGGCCGCGCCCTCGCCCGCGAGCGCGTCGAGCCCCGGCGAGGCGTGCACCACGCGGAACTCGCCATCCACGCACACGAGCGCGCGCCCGAGCGATTCGAACACGCCGCTCATGGCATGCACGAACTCGGACGACAGCGGGCGGGAGTCGGGCTTGGCGTTTTCGCTCATGGGTGCGGGGTCCGCGGGTGCGGGCCGGCGGGCAGGATACACGAGGGGAGCGGAGGGGCCGCGCGGGGCCTGGCGTGGTCAGACCTGGTCGCGCCAGCGGCGCCGCATGCAGACCCGAATACGCGGTTGAAGTGGCGAGGCGCCCGGGTGAATACTCGCGCCTTCGCGCGCCCGTTCTCTCGGGAGCCGCTTCGCCATGGTGCACGCTGCCGACCTGCGACGACGCACTCCCCGCCCCGCCTCGTGCGCGGGACATCGGCCGGGTGGACTCCCATGACGACGCGCCACGACGCGGAGGCCCGCGCCCGGATAGACGGACCGGGATATCCGACTGGCGGGGCGTGCGAAGTAGTCGTGGAGCCATGGCGTTGCGACAGCCGGCTTCCTCGATCGCGCCGTGATAGACGGAAGCCCGTGATCGAGGTAGCCGGATACACGGACTGACGA
>CAZUEM010000028.1:0-31516 GCA_964619155.1 uncultured bacterium | reverse complement strand
GCTCGGGCGGCGCGACGAGGCGCTCGCGGAGCGGCGTGCGCTGGCCGCGCTCGACCCGCTCGGCGATCCGGATCGCACCGGGCCCGCGCCGCAGGTGCTGGCCGCCCCGGCCGCGGTGGCGGACGAACTTCGGGACCTCGGGCGCGAGTCCGAGGCGATGGACGTGCTGCTCGAGGCCGACGCGCGGTTCGCCGCCGCGCTCGCCCGCGCGCAGGGCCGCGACGCGCTGCCGGTGGCGCGCGCGCTGGCCGAGTTGCGCGTGGCGCGCGGCGACGGGGCCGGGGCGCTGGCGGCGCTGCGCGCGTCGTTCGCGGGCCTGCGCGCGTGGGAGGTTCCGGCGCGCGCGGTGACGCTCGCCGGCGTGGCGCTCGACGCGTCCCTGCCGGACTCGGCGATCGCCTACGCGCGCTGGGCGGCCTCGGCCTCCAACAACCGCTCGGTGGCCGGGCCCGCGCTTGTCCTCGCCGCCCGGGCCTGGGAGGCGAAGGGCCGGGAGGACTCGGCGCTCGCCGCCTACGACGCGCTCGAGGACCGCTGGCCCGACCCCGGCGCCGTGGGCCCGGAGGCCCTGTTCCGGCGCGCGAGACTGCTCCAGCGCCTCGGGCGGTGGGAGAGCGCGCGCGCCACGTTCTCCGCGCTCGTCGCCTCGGCGCCCGCGAGCCCCTTCGCGCTGCGCGCCCACGGACTCGTCGTGCGCCACCACCTGGACGAGCGGCAGTTCGAGCTCGCCCGGCTCGAGGGCGAGAACGCGATCGACCGGCTCGAGTACCTGCTCGCGACGAACCGGGACCCGGACGTGCAGCGCGACGCGGGCCTGGCCCGGGCCGGCCTTCTGCAGGATCTCGGGCTCGCCGCCCGGGCGGAGTCCGTGCTGGTGGACCTCTGGCGCCGTTTCCCCGAAGATTCGGCCACCGAATCCGCGGCGCTCCGCGGCGCCTCGCTCGCCGAACACCGGCCCGGCGGCCGTGCGGCCGCCGCCGCGATCTACGGCGAACTCGCGCGGCGGGCCGCCAGCCCGCCCGTTCGGCGCGCGGCCGCGCGCCGGCTCGAGGCGCTGGGGGCCGCGAAGCCGCCCGGACCGGAGGAGGTGCGGCGATGACGTGGAACTGGACAGCTTCGCCCATCCAGGGCGCCGCGGTCGCGGCGAGCGCGATGCTGCTCGCCGGCATCGGGCTGTTCGGCCTGCTGCGCCGCGGGCACTGGCTCACGACGCTGCTCTTCGCCTCCTGCTTCCTGTCGCTCGCCGCCTTCCAGGCCGGGACGCTGGGCATGGTGAACGCGGGCGACGAGGCTCAGGCGCGCACGTGGGCGACCTACCTCGCCCGCATCTCGGCGCTCGTGTCGTGGCTGTGGCTGACGCTCAGCGTCGTGCTCGGGCGGCCGGAGCCGCGCCTGCAACTGCGCAACGCCGGGGCCTACCTGGTGCTCTCGCTCGTGGGCTGCGTGGTGCTCGCGCTCACGGCCTCGACGCCGTTCGCCGTGCGCGCGGTCACGGGCTGGGGGCCGGATGCCGTCGTGGTGTTCGGGCCGCTCGGCAAGGTCTTCCTGATGTACCTCGTGGTCGCGATGGTCGCGGTGCTGATGAACCTCGAGAGCATGCTGCGCGTCGCCCCCGCCGGCGGGCAGAAGCGCCTGCGCGCGCTGTTTGTGGCGATCCTGGTCGCGATCCTGACCGAGTTGCTGGTCGTCTCGGCGGGACTGCTGCACGGCGGGCTGCGCGTGAGCTGGATGGTCAGCGCGGCCCCGGTGCTGTTCGGCGCCGGCGCGGTCGCGGCGCTGGCGCTCGCCCGCCGCACGCTCTCCGACATGGACGTGCCCGTGGCCCGGCCCGTCATCTACTACTCCTCGGTCTCGCTGACGCTCGCCGGCGCGTTCATGCTGGGCGTGCTCGTGCTGAGCCGGCTCGTGCCCGCGCTCTCGCACCAGTGGCGCTTCGGCATCACGGTCGCCTTCGTCGCCTTCGTCGGCGGCGGCGGGCTGCTGCTCATGCTGAGCCCGAGGACCAGCCGGACGATCCGGCGGTTCATCGACCGCAACTTCTACGCGAACCGCTACGACTACCGCCGCGAGTGGGAGCGCGTGACCTCCTCGCTCTCGCCCGCGAGCCGGCCCGAGGATCTCGCGCGGCAGGTCGAGGGCCTCGTCGGCGCGGTGTTCGAGGCCGACCGCATCGCCATCCACCTGCGCGGCGAGGCCGGGGACCTCGAGCGGCTGCACGGGCCGGACGGAGTCTCCCCGCGGGTGCCCGCCGCGCACCCGCTGCTCCGGCACCTCGCGAAGCGCCAGCTCCCGATCGTGTTCCACGACGTCGAGCACGACCTCGACCTGCTGCCGCTGGTGGTCGAGAGCCACGACACGATCGAGGCGCTCGACGCCGCCGTGTGCGCGCCGCTCGCGGTGGGCGAGGACGTCGTCGGCCTGCTCTGGGTGTCGCGCAAGCGCGTGGACGAGGACTGGTCGTACGAGGACGTCGAGTTCCTCGCCTCGCTCTCGCGCCACGTGGCTTCGGCGCTGTGGTCCTCGCGCCAGACCGAGCTGCTCGTCGAGTCGCGCCAGCTCGAGTCGCTGAACCGCCTCTCGAGCTTCGTGCTGCACGACATCAAGAACCAGGTCTCGGGGCTCTCGCTGGTGGTCGAGAACGCACGCCGGCACCTGGGGAACCCGGACTTCCAGCGCGACGCGCTGGCGGTGGTCGAGCGCACGGTCGCCTCGCTGCGCGAGCTGATGAACCACGTCGCCGGCGTCGGGCGCTCGCTGGACCTGCGGCCGGAGCCCTGCTCGCCGCGCGAGATCGTGGACGCCGCGCTCGCCGAGTCGGGACTCGCCGCCGCCGGCGACGGGACGGTGCGGCTCGAGGTGCTCGTGCACGACGGCGGCGAGATCGTCGCCGACCGCCGGCAACTGACGCGCGTGCTGGTCAACCTGCTCACGAACGCGCGCGAGTCGCTGGAGGGCCGCGGCCGGGTCGAGGTCGAGGCCGCCGTCCGCCACCCGCCGGACGGGGCGGCGCGTCTCGAGTTGACGGTGACGGACGACGGGCGCGGCATGAGCGAGGAGTTCGTGCGCACGCGGCTGTTCCGCCCGTTCTCGACGACCAAGAAGAACGGTCTCGGCATCGGGCTGGCGCAGTGCCGCACGATCGTCGAGGCTCACGGCGGGCACATCGAGGTCCGCAGCCGGCCGGGCGCCGGGACCACGTTCACGGTGTCCGTGCCGGGCGCTCCGGCCGCGCCGGTGCGCGCCGAAGCCGAAGTCGCGGCCACGAGGGAGAAGACGTGAAGGACGAGTCGCGGCTCGAGAAGGTCCTCATCGTGGACGACGAGGACTCGATCCGGAACCAGCTCCGCTGGGGCCTCGCCGAGGAGTACGAGGTGCTCACCGCGGGGACGGCCGAGGAGGCGCGGCGGCTGCTGCGCGACGAGCGGCCGAGCGTGGTGACGCTCGACGTCACGCTCGGGCCGGCCACGGCCGGGCCCGAGGGGCTCGAGCTGCTCGACGAGATCGTCGAGCGGCACCCGTTCACCAAGGTGGTCATGGTCACGGGGAACGACAGCCGCGAGAACGCGCTCACGGCGATCCGCCGCGGGGCGGTGGACTGGTACGCGAAGCCCATCCATCTCGAGGAGCTGCGCGTCATCCTCCGGCGCGCGCTCCACATCCGCGACATCGAGCAGGCGCAGTCGCCCGACGCGCCGCTGTCGCGCAAGCGCTACCACCGGCTCGTGGGCGAGTCGGAGGCCATGCGGCGCGTGTTCGGCCTCATCCAGCGCGTGGCCCCGGCGGACGCGAACGTGCTCGTCGTGGGGGAGAACGGCACGGGCAAGGAGCTCGTCGCGCACGCGATCCACCAGGCGAGCGGACGGCGCGACGGGCCGTTCGTGCCCATCAACTGCGGCGCGATCCCGGAGCAGCTGCTCGAGAGCGAGCTGTTCGGGCACGAGCGCGGCGCGTTCACCGACGCCTATCGGACGCGCGAGGGCAAGTTCGAGCTGGCCGAGGGGGGGACGCTGTTCCTCGACGAGATCGGCGAGCTGCCGACGCACCTGCAGGTGAAGCTCCTGCGGTTCCTGCAGGACCACCTGGTCGAGCGCGTCGGCGGGCGCGACCCCATCCGCGTGGATGCGCGGGTCGTGGCGGCGACGAACCGCGACCTCAACACCATGCGCCGCGAGGGGAAGTTCCGCGAGGACCTCTACTACCGGCTGAGCGTGGTCACGATCGCCGTTCCGGCGCTGCGCGAGCGGGGGGACGACCTGCGGCTCCTGTCGGAGTACTTCCTCGAGTACTACGGGAGGCACCACAAGCGGAAGCTGAAGGGCTTCACGCAGGCGGGGCTGCGCGCCATGGCGGCGCACCCGTGGCCGGGCAACGTGCGCGAGCTGGAGAATCGCGTGCAGCGGGCCGTGATCCTGGCCCAGGACGCCTACCTGCGGCCCGAGGACCTGGACCTCGAGTCCGAAGGGGGCGGCGGCGAGTTGCCGACGCTGCAGGATGCGCGCGACCGCGCCGAACTCGACCTGCTCACGGAGGCGCTCACGCGCAACGCCGGCAACGTCACGCGCGCGGCGAGGGATCTGGACGTGAGCCGTCCGACCCTGCACGACCTGATGCGCAAGCACGGCCTCGAGGCCGCGCGTTTCCGGCGGCCGGAGCTGCCGGACGGCGACGACGAACCGGCCGAGTCTTGACGCTCGCGGAAGGCCCCGATAGCGTGCGGTCCGCCGCATGCGGGGCGCCTGAACGCGAAACCCCGCCCGGGTGATCCCGAGCGGGGTTCGCGATTCAAGGGGGGCTTCGTTCTCAGAGTCGCGGGCCGCACGCGAGATTCATCGAACTGGCCCCCCACTTCCCTGCTTGCGTTCACCGCTCTAGACGCAGAGGGCGGGCAAACGGTTCCGCTTTTTTTTTCGGGCCGGGTCTTCCTCGGCCGACGGGCGCACTATGCCACCGTCGGTCCGGCGCAAAGGTTCTGGAACTGTCACTTCGCGGCGGCAATTTCACGCAAGTGACAAGCCACTCTGACGGGGCACGACCGCGTGAACCAGGGCTTCTTCCTCGCGATCGCCGGCAACATCGGCGTCGGCAAGACCGAGCTCACGAACCGCCTGAGCGCGGAACTCGGCTGGCTCGCGTACTACGAGCCGGTGATCCAGAACCCGTACCTCGACCCGTTCTACAAGGACATGCCGAGGTGGAGCTTCCACCTGCAGATCTACTTCCTGAGCGAACGCTTCAAGGCCCAGGTCGAGATCGGCCGCAGCTCGCTTCCGTTCATCCAGGACCGGACGATCTACGAGGACGCGGAGATCTTCGCGCGCACGCTGCACGCGCAGGGCTCGATGACCGACGTGGACTACGAGAACTACACCTCGCTGTTCCGCGTCATGGTGGACTTCCTGCGGAAGCCTGACGTGATCCTGTACCTGCGCGCGAATCCCGAGACGCTGATGGCCCGCATCGCGCGCCGCGGGCGCGAGAGCGAGAAGGGCATCGGCATCGACTACATCCGCAGGCTCAACGACGCCTACGAGGACTGGATGCGCCGCGCCGCGCTGGAGACCGAGGTGCTCGTGATCGACACCGACCGCGTCCCGCTGCAGGGCGAGACGCCCGCCTTCCGCGACCTCGTGGAGCAGCTCAAGCGCCGCTATCCGCCGCAGGCCGAACTGCGGCTCGAGGGGCCCGCCGCGGGCTAGGCTCCGCCCGAGGACTCCCCGTGGCCGCGCGGAGTTCCCCGACGGAACCCGGGGCCGCCGGTCGGAAGGCCCGGGACGGCGCGCCGCCCCGGGCCTTCGCGCGGCCCCGCGTCAGCCGCGCGCGGCCAGCGCCCCGGCGCAGCGCGAGCACAGGCCCGGCCGCGCCGCGTCCGAGCCGACGTCCTCGCGGAACGTCCAGCAGCGGTCGCACTTCGCCATCTCCGTGCGGCGCACCTCGACCGCCGGCGCCGCGCCGGGATCGCCCGCCCGCAGGCCGGCCCTCGCGACGATGAGGAACGAGGGCAGCTCGCCCGCCAGCGGCGAGAGCCGCCCGATCCACGCGGGAGGGGCCGTGATCGAGACGTCGGCCTCGGCCGTGGTGGCCAGCTCCTTCGCCGCGCGCAGCGGTTCGATCGCGGCGTTCACCGCGTCGCGCACCTCGAGCAGGAACTCCCAGTCGCCGCTGCCGGCGGACGGGTCGCCCAGGTCGCCCCATTCGGCGAAGTGCACGCTCTCGCTCTCCTCGAGCAGCCCGGGGTGGTGCCGCCACACCTCCTCCGCGGTGTGCACGAGCGCGGGCGAGGCCGCGAGCGTGAGGCCGCGAAGGGCGCGCCACAGCACGGTCTGCGCCGAGCGCCGGGCCGGGTCGTCCGGAGCCAGCGTGTAGAGCCGGTCCTTGGCCACGTCGAGGAAGACGGCCGAGAGGTCCACCGTGCACAGGTCGAGCAGCCCGTCCACCGCGCGGTGGAAGAGCAGCGCCGACCAGTCCTGCCGGATGCGCGCGAGGCGGGCCGCGAGGTGGTCCGCGAACGCGCGGTCCACCGCGGTCAGCCGCTCGCGCGGCAGCGCATCGGCGGGGCGGAAGTCGTGCAGGTTGCCGAGCAGGAACCGGAACGTGTTCCGGACCTTCCGGTAGGCGTCGGCCACGCGCTGCATGATCTCGTCGCCGACGCGCACGTCGCCGCGCCAGTCGGTCGAGAGCGCCCACCAGCGCACCACGTCCGCGCCGTGGCGGTCGATGAGCGTGAGCGGAGAGATCACGTTGCCGAGCGACTTGTGCATGGCGCGCCCCTGCCCGTCGAGCACCCAGCCGTGCGTGCAGACGGCCGTGAAGGGCGCCGCATTCGTGGCCCCGGCGCCCACCATGAGCGATGAGTTGAACCAGCCGCGGTGCTGGTCGGGGCCTTCGAAGTACACGACCTCGGCGCGGCCCTCGCGGGCGGCGTCCCAGGCAGGCTTGAGTTCCGGGTGGGTCACCTGCACGGCCCGGTGCGTCGAGCCGGAGTCGAACCACACGTCGAGCACGTCCGTCTCCTTGCGGAACGGCCCGCCGGCGCCGCACTTCGGGCAGCGGAAGTCCGCCGGGAGGAAGTCCTCGACCGGCCGCTCGTACCAGACGTCGGAGTCGTTCTCGCGCGTCAGCTGCGCGGCGCGCTTCATCACCGCCGGATCGAGCGAGGGCTCGCCGCACGCTTCGCAGTAGACGGCGGGGATGCCGACGCCCCACGTGCGCTGGCGCGACAGGCACCAGTCGGGGCGGTTCTTGACCGCCTCCCGGATGCGGTTCTGCGAGCTCGCCGGATCCCAGCGCACGGCGCGCTCGACCAGCTCCACGCAGCGGTCGCGGTGGCCGTCGTGGTCCACGATCATGAACCACTGGTCGGTGGCCCGGAAGATGACCGGCTTGCGGCAGCGCCAGCAGTGCGGGTACGAGTGCGTGAAGACCGACGCGTGCAGCAGCTTCTCGCGGACCCGCAGCCACTCGAGGATGTCGTCGTTCACCTCGAGCACGCTGCGGCCCTCGAAGTCCGGGACTTCGGCCGTGAAGCGGCCGGCCTCGTCCACCGGGCAGGCGACCCCGAGCCCCGAGCGCATGCCGACGGCGAAGTCCTCGCTGCCGTGACCGGGCGCCGTGTGCACGATGCCGGTGCCGTCCTCCATGCTCACGTACGGCGTGCCGTCGACGACGCGCGAATCGCTGCCGAACGGCGCCTCGAAGATCGAGCCGACGAGCTGCGCGCCGGGCAGCGTGCCGAGCACCTCGTGCCCGCCGCCCATGAGCTCGGAGAACAGCGCGAGCCGGGCGCTCGCCACCACCAGCTCGCGGCCGCCGAGGCGCACGACCGAGTACTCCGCCTGCGGGTCGACCATCAGGCCGAGATTGGCGGGCAGCGTCCACGGCGTCGTCGTCCACGCGACCGCGCTCGCGCCCGGCCAGGACGCGAGCGCGCCCGTGGCGTCGCGCCGCAGCGGGAAGCGCACGAAGATCGAAGGCGACACCGCGTCCTGGTACTCGATCTCGGCCATCGCGAGCGCGGTGCGGTCGGTCGGGCACCAGTGGATCGAGCGCTTGCCGCGCTGCACGAATCCGCGGGCGGTCAGGGTCGCGAACGTCTCGAGGATCTCGGCCTCGAACGCCGGCGCCATCGTGAGGTACGGGCGCTCCCAGTCGCCCCAGCAGCCCAGGCGCACGAACTCGTCGCGCTGGATCGCGATCCACTTGTTCGCGTACTCGCGGCAGCCGCGCCGCAGCTGGACGCGGTCGGGCCGGACCTTCTTCTCCGCGAACTCGCGATTGACCTGCATCTCGATCGGCATGCCGTGGTTGTCCCAGCCGGGGACGTACGGCGAGTCGTAACCGCACAGCGTCGCCTGCCGCACGGCCGCGTCCTTCCAGATCTTGTTCGCGGCGGTGCCCATGTGGATGTGGTTGTTCGAGTAGGGGGGGCCGTCGTGCAGCAGCCACACGGGCCTCCCGGCGCGGCGGCGGCGCAGTTCCCGGTAGCTGGCCTTCTCCGTCCACTCCGCGATCCGCTGCGGCTCGCGATGGGTCAGGTCCGCCTTCATCGGGAACTCGGTGACGGGCAGGTTCAGCGTCTCGCGCCAACCCGGCTTCTTGCCCTGCTCGGACATGGGCTCCTCCGTGCTGCTCCGGCCGAAAACGAAAACGCCCCGCGGCGTTCGGACGCCGTCGGGGCGACAGGAGGTCGCGGTACCACCCGACTTCGCGCACGCCTCGCGGCGCGCGCCTCGCGGAGCCTCGCGGCTCCCGGCCCGGTCTCGGTGGGCCTCCCGTCCGCGCCTACCGCGCCCCTCGCGGGGCGGTTCGGGCGGCGGCTCGGGGGTGATCTTCGGCGCGCCACCCGGCGCCGGGCTCTCACCGTCCCCGGCTCGCTCGTGCCATGCGCGCGCGTACTCGTCCCCGTCTCAGCCTTGCTCGTGCGGACCGGACAATGCCATCCGCCGCGAAGCAGCGTCAACCCGCCGCGGCCCGCGGCCGGCGGCGCGCGGGATCAGGCCTTCGGGGTCCGCGCCCGGCGGCGCTTCGAGGCCTTCTTCCCCGGCTTCGGCGCGGGTTCCTCGCGCAGGTCCGCCTCGGTGCGCGGGCCGGCGAGATCGGCGAGCAGCACGCAGGCGTCCGCCGCGGTCGGATCGCCCGGCAGGCGCCGGAGCGACTTCGCGTGCCGCGCGGGGGCGCGCTCGCCGAAACGGCTCTCGCACTCGGCCTCGTGGTCGCCCGCCACCAGCGGGCCGTGGGGCGAGCGCACGCCCGCGTCGTGCAGGCGGCGCACATCGCGCGCCAGTTCGCTCCACGACAGCCGCTCGAGCGGCGGCGAGCCGAACTGCTCTTCGGGCAGCAGCCCCGCTTCGATGAGCGAATCGCGCAGCGCCGCGGCGGCGCGCACGCCGCGCAGGCCCGGCTCGGCCGCGTTCGCCAGCATGCGCCACCAGGTCTCGCGCGTGAGCGGCGCGTGCGCGTCCGCGCCGGCCGGCAGCAGCGACTCGTGCCGGGCCCACTCGACGTAGGCATGCCCCGCCGCCGGAAGGGCAGGAGGGTCGGCGAGACGGGACTCGACGAACGCGAGCGGATCGACCACCTTCGCGTGTTCCCAGCGCTCCACGGGCGAGGCCGGCACGCGCACCTCGAAGTGCAGGTGCGGAGTGCTCGCGCGCCCGGTGCGGCCGACGAGCCCGAGCGGGTCGCCCGCCACGACGAAGTCGCCGGCGCGCGCGCCGGTGCTCCCGCGGGCGAGGTGGGCGTACACGGTGTAGGCGAGCTGCTCGTCCTCGAGCCGGTGCGCGAGCACGACGTACGCGCCGTAGCCGTTGCCGGTCGGGACGTCCTCGGCGAGCACCACGATGCCGCTCGCCGCGGCGCGCACGGTGTCGCCGGCGCGGCCGTTCGCGATGTCGGCGCCCTGGTGCGTGACCCCCCGCCGCGTGCGTTCGATGCCGCGGTTGAGCTTGAACGCGGGCTCGTCCGGGCCCGAGGGGCGCCCGAACTCGCGCGCGTCGCCGACCGGCAGCCGCCAGGCGCCCGCCTCGCCCCAGCGCTCCATCGTCGCCTCGTCCACCGTGAGGAGGCCGCCGAGCAGAAGGGGCGGCGCCGTCCCCAGCAGGGCCAGTGCGAGCGCGAGGCGGATCAGCGGACGACCACCAGACGCGCGCGCGCGTCGTGCCCCGCCCGCGCGAAGTAAAGGCCCGCCGGCAGCGCGCCGGTCACGCCGGCGCCGAACGTGGCGCGCCCGCCGAGGGCGTCCGCCTCGGCGGTCGCGACGCGGCGGCCGGCGGCGTCGAACAGCTCGACCCGCGCCGAGGGCGCGAGCGCGGCGCCGGTGAGCACGAGCGGCTGGCCGGCTCGCAGCGGGTTCGGGCCGGCCGCGAGCCGCGACTGCGGCCGCACCGTCACGGGCACGTCCGCCACGGCCTCGCCGTCCAGGCGCCGCCGTCGCGAGAACTGCGAGAACGTGACGCCGGCGTAGCTCTGGTAGAGCACGCTCACGCCGCCGGGCGAGACGGCGAGCACCGCGACGCGCGCGGCGCTGCCCTGCCCGACGTCCGAGACGTCGGTGGAGCGGAAGTCCCAGCCGCGGCCCGGCACGAAGCGCCGGTAGCGCGCCTGCATGCCGAGCGGGGTGCCGCGCTCGAACGCCAGGTGCAGCCCGCCGAGCTGGTCGCGCGCGAGGGAGGGGTTCTGCAGCGTCTCGGCCGAGGACTCGAGGACCGTGTCGCGGGGCGTCGTGAACGTCCCGGTGGCCGGCCGCGCCATGTAGTGCAGTTCGCTCGCACCGGGCGAGCTCTGCTGCCACACGACGTGCGCCGTGCCCTCGTCGTCGGTGACGACGTCCGCGGCCGCCTGCTGCAGCGTGACGTTCGAGGTGTAGCGCAGCTTCGGGCCGAGTCCCGAGTCGGGCGCGTAGCGCGCGAACATGAGCGCGAACTGCCCGGTGCGCCGGTCGGGCCACAGCAGCCAGGCCCGGCCGGCGGGCGAACTCGCGAGCACCGGCGCCGAGGGAGCGTCGAGCGTGTCGGTCACCGTCACCGGGGTGCCGAAGGGCGAGGCCCAGTGGAACGCGAGGAACTTGAGCGTCGCCCGGCTCTGGCCCTGCTCGAGCCAGGCCAGGAACACGCGGCCCTTCGCGTCCGTCGCGAGCGCCGGGGCGGAGCACGCCGCCGGCGAGGCGGTGATGGCGCGCTCGGGCGTCCACACGCCGCCGACGCGCGAGCGGAACCAGATCTGGTAGCTGCCGGTGCGCCGGTCGGCCCACGCCACCGCGAGGTCCCCTCCCGGAAGCGGCGCGAGCGTGGGCTGGATCGCGGCCCCCGGCGTGTCCGTGATCGGCTCCGAGGGCTCCCACTCGCCGGTGAACCCGCGGGTCCGCAGCAGGACCTGCGCGCGGCCCGAGCGGTTGTCCGAGAACACCTCGTACTCGCGGCCCTGCGGGGTCACGAAGGCGTGCCGGCTGCGGCCCGGGTCGGGAATCGGCGAGTACGCCGGATCCTGGCCGGGTGCGACGTCCTGCCAGCCGGGAGCGCGCACCCGGTAGAGCGCCCGCGTGCCTCCCGGCGTCAGTTCCACCTCGTCGATCACGAGGCTCGTGACCGCCCCCGAGATGCTGCGCAGCGAGGGGCGCGTGTCGTCGTCGAGGCGGGTGACGCCCAAGGCGCCGGGCAGCGGGTCGTTCGCGTCGCCGCGGTTGGCGCCGTATTGCAGGTCGCCGTCGCCGTCGGCTTCGACGAGCCGGAGGCCGGGCGTGGGACCGGAGTTGACGCGGTTCGACCCGATCCGGGCGCCGATCACCGCCTCGTCCACCTGATAGAGGACGAGCCCGCGCGACGGGAGGTTCCGGTCGAACCCCGTGCGCTCGCGGCTCTCGACCAGGAAGTGCTCGGTGTCCGACTGGCCCTGGAACGCGATCTCGGCGATCTCGCCGCCCGCGTGCACCGGCGAGAGCGTCATGACGGAGTCGCGCGTCGGCCGGACCGCGCCCGCCCAGCCGAGGTAGAGGGAGGGCCACGCCCCCGGGTGCACCGGGTACTCGGGCGACAGGCCGTCGCCGCCGTAAGTGCCGGTGGACATCAGCGACCAGTTGCCCGGGCCGACGTTGGCCGCGCCGCCGAGCGCCGAGGTGTCGTAGAGGTCCGGCAGGCCGAGGGCGTGCCCGAACTCGTGGCAGTACACGCCGATCTCGCTGAGGGACCCGGGATGGAAGCCGGACATCTCCGGCAGCACCGCGAAGCGATCCACGCGCACCTTCTGCGTCAGCGACCCGTACAGCAGGTCGCCGGTCTCGATGACGCCGCCAAAGCTCCAGCCGGACCCCAGCCGGGCGGTGTTCGAGTAGAAGTTGCGGCGATTGCCGGTCAGTTCCGCGCCGAGCCCGGCGTGGAGGATCCAGAGCATGTCCACGAAGCCGTCGCCGTCACGGTCGTAGCGGTTCCAGTCCACCAGCGGCTCGGCCGCGATCACGGCGTCGCGCACGAGCCCCCAGTTGTTGTTGGGGGTCGAGAGCACGTTCAAGCCGTAGGCGTCGTTCGTGTAGTAGTTGATCGGGTTCGGCAGGGTCACCGCCCCGATCACCTCGGCGCGGAACCGGAACCGGCCGCCCGACGCCCAGTCGTAATAGTCGGGCACCGACCCGGTCGGCGTGGCGCCGGTCGTGTCGAAGAGGAAGAAGCGCGCGGCCTCCGCGCCGTGGCGCAGCGTGCTGTCCGGGAAGCCGACCATCACCACGGGCACGAGCCAGTCGGCCTGGCTCGTGCTTGCGGCGAGCGCCGGGCGGGGCGCGACGTCGAACAGCCCGTCGGCGGCCGCCTTCCGCACCTCGGCGGGCAGGGGCCCGGAGACGGGCGGGGGCATCGGGGAAGCCGTGCGGGGGGCCAGCGCCAGGAGCGCGCCCGCGAGGGCGAGCGCCAGGGCCGGATGGATGGAAAGTCGAAGCACGATCTCTCGAATGGGGAGGTCGGGTGGACCGGCCCGGTCGACTCCAATTGCGGCCAGCCGGGGGTGCGACGTCAAGAGCAATTTCCGGCTCAAGCCCGGCCGCCCGCATGTGCTAGCGTGCGCCGCAGTGCTGCCCATCACCTTCCCGCGCTCCCGGAAACGACTCGTCGCCGCCCTGCTGGCGGGCCTGCTGGCCGCCGCGGGGGCGCGCGCGTCCGGTGAGCTCGCCCCCCTGCGTTCCGTCGAGCCGCCGCTCTTCACGGCCGATGTCTCGGTCGCGATCGATTCCACGGCGCGGTCCTCCGTGGACGTGACCATCACCGTGCCTTACGTGGACCTGAGCTGGAACCGGGTGGAGCGGGGCTACGCGGCCGGGGCGGGGTTCTCGGTGGTCTTCGAGCCGCGCGACCGCAAGCGCCTCTTCGGGGACGCCTGGGAGAAGCGGCTGCTGGTCGAGGGCTACCCGGCGACGCGCAACGCGCGCAACCAGCTGGTGGTGCGGCGCTCCTTCGCGGTGCCGCCCGGCCGCTACAAAGTGCGCGTGCGGGTGCGCGACGTCAGCTCGCAGCTCGAGTCCGGCGCCGAGGACAACCTCGAGCTGCAGGACCTGGCCCGGATTCCCGTCGGCTTCTCCGACCTCGAGCTGGGAGTGAGCGACTCGGCCGGGCGTTTCACCCCCGTGGCGACGCGGCGGTTCACGGACGGGGCCGCGGGCCTCGCCGCCCGGGCCGTCCTGCTCGACCGGCGTCCCGGCGAGTGGCCCCGCCGGGCCACGCTCCGCTGGCGGATCTCCGAGCCCGCCGGCGACGCGGTGCACGAGGGGGACACGACGCTGACGCTGGTCCAGCCGGCGCAGCCCATCGAGTTGCGGCCCCGGGCGGGGGAGCTGTTCATCGGCGACTACCTCTTCGAGGTCGAGCGCGTCGAGGGCAAGTCCCGCTGGCGCACGTCGCGCTCGTTCGAGGTCGAGGAGAGCGGCCCGCCGCGCGGCAAGGAGTTCGAACTGATGCTCGAGGCGCTCTCGTACATCGCCGACGGGGCGGAGATCGACGCCATGCGCGCGGCCGGGCCCGAGGGGCAGGCCGACGCCTGGCAGCGCTTCTGGGACCGCAGGGACCCGAGCCCCGAGACGGACGTCAACGAGAACCTGATCGAGTTCTACCGCCGCCTGCGCCACGCGGCGCGACACTTCCAGGGGATCGGGCCGGGCTGGCGATCGGACATGGGACGGATCTACATCCGTTACGGGCCCCCCGACCAGATCGAGTCCCAGCCGGGCAGCGCCGCCATGCCTGCGCTCGAGACCTGGTACTACCACCAGCCCTACCGCCGCTTCCTGTTCGCCGACCGCGAGGGCTTCGGGCGCTACACGCTGCTCAATCCCGGCGCAGAATGAGCGAAACGCTCGCGGTCGTCTGCCTCGCCTCGCTCGACCTGAGGGTCCGGCCGGACCACCGGGCGGAACTGGGTTCGCAGCTTCTGCTCGGCGAGGTCGTGAGGCTGGGCGCCTCCCGCGCGGGCTGGCGGCGGGTCACGAATCTCGCGGACGGGTATTCCGGCTGGGTGCGCGAGTGGGGGCTGGTCGCGGCCACGGCCCGGCGCGCGGCCGCCTGGCGCGCGCGGGCGACGGCCACCGTGGTGGCGCCGATCGCCATGCTCCGGGCCCGGCCCGGCGGAGGGATCGGCGTCGGGCCGATCTTTCTCGGTTCGCGAGCCATCGCCGGGCGCCCGAGAGCGGGCTGGATCCCGCTCGAGCTGCCCGACGCCCGGCGCGGCTGGGTGGAGCGGGCGGCGGTGGCCCTTCCCTCGGAACGCAGGCCCACTCTGGTGGACCGCATCACCAGCCTGCTCGGCGTGCCTTACCTGTGGGGCGGGCGGACGCCGGCGGGCTACGACTGCTCCGCGTTCGTGCAGCAGGTGCTCCTCGAGCAGGGCATCGCGCTGCCCCGCGACGCCGCCGCCCAGCGCGACGCCTGCCGTTCGCTCCGGCCGGGGGAGGAACCCCTCCCAGGCGACCTCGTGTTCTTCGCGGAGCGCTCGGGCCGGATCGGGCATGTCGGGATTTCGCTCTCGGGAGGCCTGTACGCGCATGCCCGAGGGCGCGTCGTGCTCGGGTCGACGAATGCGTCTAATCCAATGTGCGACAAAAAGTTACTGAGTCAGATGGCGGGCTGGTACAGGCCCGCCGGCCGGCCGGGCAGGCGGAGGAAATGGGCGCCCCCCGGCTTTTCCGCCCTTGACAGACGTTGGGGCCGTTCCTAACGTGCCGACCGGGCGAGTGCCAGGATCCTTCCGCAAGAAGGGTTCGTTGACCGTTTTCTTCGTGGCTCCATCACAGGGAATGAGATGGGGCTTTTGGCATGTCAACGGGATTCATCGTCGTAAGGACGGCTGCGAAAGGAGGTGGGGCACGGACCAACCTCGCGTTGGCCAGCTGGCCAGCCCCAAGGCTAGGTGGTGCCAAAGTGGCTTCGTAGCTCTGACCTCAATCGCGCAAGGAGGCTTCAACTCATGATGCACCAGATCAAGCGCTTCATCTTCGTCGCCGCGGTCGCCTGCATGGTGCCGGCGGTCGCGTTCGCGTCGACGGCCCGGATCACCGGCCTCGGCATCCCCGGCGACTACGTGAAGGACTACACCGGCATGTTCACGTACCTCTCGGGCGTGAACTCGGTCGGCAACCTCGTCTACGCCGAGACCGGCTCGATGGCCGGCTGGAACACGATCGGCGACCGTGGCATGGGCGCGGTGCTCCCGAACCTGTTCGACGGCAAGGCGGGCGTGTGGGCGCTGCACCTGCGGCACTACAACCCGGCGCTGGGCCAGTCCTGGTGGGGCGCCCCGATCAACGGCGGGTTCTACTCCTACGACCCGAACTACAACACCAGCACCAGCGAGTCCTTCGACCTCATGTGGGGTCACAAGATGGGCTCGGCGAACCTCGGCCTGCGCCTGAACCGGCAGTTCGAGTCGTACGACAACGGCACGGACACCGAAGAGGGCAACGGCTCGAACGGCCGCAACGTCTTCGGCTTCGGCGCCGGCGTCGGCTTCGACATGAACGAGAACACCGCGATCGAAGTCGGCGGCCAGTACCAGAGCCGTACCTTCGACGAGGGTGACGCGGTCGGTGACGAGGAGCAGGACGGCGGCGCGGCGTTCCTGCTGGCCGGCCGTGCGTGGATGAAGATGGGCGCGAACACGACGCTCGTCCCGGTCGTCAAGATCTGGTCGGTGGACCAGTCCACGACGGACGGCACGACGACGTCCGACGACAAGCTGAGCGGCTGGCAGGCCGGCCTGGCGGGCAACTGGAACGTCGGCCGTGACGACCTGTTCGTGCTCGGCGCGAACCTGGTCGGCAACAAGGAAGACATGGGCGACGACGACTACACCGAGTCGCTCATGCCGAACGTGTTCATGGCCCTCGAGACGCACCTGAACCCGTGGCTGACGTTCCGCTGCGGCGCCCAGACGTCGGTCATGGCCACCTACAAGTACGAGACGACCGGCCTGACCACGACGTACAAGGGCAGCGACTTCACGTTCATGATGGGCACGACGGTCAAGATGGGGAACGTGCAGTTCGACGCCGTCCTCGACCCGGCCTTCTTCAACAACCCGTTCGCCCAGCTGACGGGCAACACGAACGCGGTGTTCGAGGGCTACTACTACGACAAGGTCTCCCGCGCGGCCGGCGGCCCGATGAACGGCACCGTGTTCCCGCAGGTCAGCCTGACCTACACCTGGTAATCCGCCGTTCGCAGCACGCAGTGCACCGGGGGCGTCCGCGAGGACGCCCCCGGTTTTCGTTTCCCCGCCCGGGCCCGCGCCAGGCCCGGTTCCGGGCCCGTGCCCGGGCCGTTCCGGGCCCCCGCCGGCACGCCCTGCCACGCGGGACCGCTTGTCCCCTGAAATCCCCCGATAGTGGTTCCGGCGTTGACAGTTCCGTTGCGCGGGCCTAGCTTGCGCGCACGGGTCCTGCTCCGAACGGTTCGCAACGCCATGGGACGGCGTTCCCCTCGCCCTCACGAGGGGAACCGGAGGGCATGAATGAGACCAGCGGTGCACCCCCCAGTTTTCCAATCCCCCTTCATCTCGTACGGCCGCTTCGGCGCGACGGGTTCCGTCGTGCCGGGCGGCATTCGCGTCGCCTGAAAGGAGACCAGCCCATGCCTCGAAGCCTCCTGTGGGCCATCCGGCTGACGGTTCTCGCCGCCGTGGTGGCACTGGTGCCACTGGCCCTCGCCGGCACCACCGGCAAGCTGTCGGGCCGAGTCGTCAACGAGAAGAGGGAGCCGCTCGGGGGCGTGAACGTGCGCCTCGACGGCCAGCGTCTCGGGGCGATCACCGACGACGACGGCAACTACTTCATCATCGGCATCCCGGCCGGGCACTACGTCGTGCGCATGAACCTCGTGGGCTATGCGCCGTTCGTGGCCGAGAACGTCGAGGTTTCGCCCGACTTCACCACGACCCAGAACGCGCAGATGCGCACCGAAGCCGTCCAGCTGGGCGAGATCCGCGTCGAGGCGACGCGTCCGCTGCTCCAGAAGGACGCGACCGGCACCACCCGGTTCATCAGTTCCGACGAGGTCGCCAAGATGCCGACCCGCGGCTACCGCGACGCGGCCGCGCAGCAGACCGGCATCGTGAACTTCCGCCGGCAGATCGACACCGAGTCGCAGAACGGCAACACCCTGATCATCCGCGGCGGCCGCCCGAATGAGACGGCCTACTTCGTGGACGGGTTCTCGCAGCAGGACCCGCTCACCGGCACCTCGAGCACCTCGATCAGCAACAACGCGATCGAGGAGGTCGTCGTCCTGACCGGCGGCTTCAACGCCGAGTACGGCCGCATCATGTCGGGCGCCGTCAACGTCGTGACCCGCGAGGGCGCCGACAAGTACAGCGGCCACTTCGAAGCCGTGACCGACATGGGCATCGGCGAGGCGCTGGGCGGCCGGCACACCGACTACAACGTCTACGACGCCTCGCTGGGCGGCCCGCTGTGGCCGACCCTCGACAATGTCAACTTCTACGTCTCCGCCGAGCGCCGCTGGCAGCGGGACCGCAACCCGACGACGCTCTCGGGAGCGATGGAGAGCTTCCTCGAGTCCCAGGGCCTCGACCCGGACTTCAAGCCGGCCAACAGCTCGGGCGGCTTCACGTTCCAGGGCAAGCTCGGCTGGCAGATCAACGAGAAGATGTCCATGAAGGTGGGCGGGCTGGGGTCGGAGGACGACTGGCGGGAGTACAGCCACTTCTATCTCTTCAACCTCGACCACGCGCCGCGCTACTACGACCGCAACATCTCGTACAACGCGGGCTTCAACCACGTCCTGAGCCCGCGGACGTTCTACAACGTCGGCGTCAACTTCTTCGAGACGACGCGCAAGCGCGGCGACGGCGTGCACTTCGACCGCCTCGCCGAGTACGCCCGCCAGTCGAACCCCGACTGGGATGCGGACATCCCGGTCTTCTTCGAGGAAGGCCACGTCTTCGACGACTACCTGCAGCGCCGCTCGAGCTACTGGGGCGGGCAGTTCAGCCTGACCTCGCAGGTGAACCGCTACCACTCGCTCAAGGTGGGCGGCGACTACCAGGCGCACACGCTGCGGCTCTTCAACCACTACTTCCCGGTCGGGCTCGGCGACAACCCGACGCCGAACACTCGCGACTGGGACGGCTACGGCTACAAGATGGTCATCGTCCGCGACGCGAACGGCGACATCTCGCGCATCGACCTGGTGGAGGAGGACGGCGGCCGCGACGGCGCCAAGCACCCCAAGACCTGGTCCATGTACGCGCAGGACAAGTTCGAGCGCGAGGGCCTGATCGTGAACGCCGGCCTGCGCTTCGACCACATCAACGTGGACACGCCGGCCCTGCTGTCGAACGAGTTCCCGCTCGGTGATCCGAACGACACGTCGAACCTGCCGGATTCGCTCGAGGACAAGGACCTCACGGACAACAAGACCTACGCCCGCATCTCGCCGCGCCTCGGCGTGGCGTTCCCCGTGGACGAGCGCACGCAGCTGCGCTTCAACTACGGCCAGTTCTACCAGCAGCCGAACCTGCAAGACCTGTACGTGAACTACCGATTCCTGCAGCACAAGGTCAGCACGGGCGGGTACTTCGTCGGCTTCGGCAACCCGAACCTCAAGCCCGAGCGGACGACGGCCTACGAGGTGGGCGTCGCGCGCCAGCTCGGCGACCGCATGCGCCTCGACGTCACGGCCTACTACAAGGACGTCAAGGACCTGGTCGAGATCACGAACATCAACTCGTTCCCGAACAGCTTCTCGTCCTACCGGAACCGCGACTACGCCACGATCAAGGGCGTGGACATCGGCTGGACGATGCGCAAGACGAACCACCTGTCGGCGGCGATCAACTACTCGCTGTCGTACGCGCAGGGCACCGGCTCGGTGTCGAACACGCAGGGCAACATCGCGTGGACGTCGTCGCAGCCGCCCAAGCTCACGGCGCCGCTCGACTTCGACCAGCGCCACAAGATCTCGATGAACGTGGACTTCTCGCTCGAGAAGGGCGAGGGGCCGAACTGGGGCGGCCGCCGCTGGTTCGAGAACTCCACGGTCAACGTGCTCTACAACGTCGGCAGCGGCACGCCGTACACGCCGAGCAACCCGTACAACGAACTCACGCTCGCGGCCACGAACGTCCAGCCGTCCGGCCCGATCAACTCGCGCTACGGCCCCTGGACGATGAGCCTCGACCTCAAGGCCTCGCGGCAGTTCCAGCTCGGCCCGACGCGCTTCCAGGGCTTCGTCTGGATGCTGAACGCGTTCGACGCCAAGAACGCCTACACGGTGTACACCTCGAACGGCTCGCCGTTCACCACCGGCTGGCTGAACAGCGAGGACGGCCAGGCGTTCCTCGCCAACGCCGAGGCCAACGGCAAGGACGGGCTCGGCCTGTACCGCCTGGCCGAGAACAACCCCGGCAATTACGCGAACCCGAGGCTCGTCCGCTTCGGCGTCAGCACCAGCTTCTGACCATGAGCGACCTCTTCCGCAGGAGGATGGGAATGAACTTCCGACTCAGTGCGATCGGCCTGCTGGCGGCGTCGCTCGCCGTGCTGGCCGCCGCAGGGGCCGCCGAGGCGAAGGCGCCCGACGCGCGCGGGTCGCGCCCGTTCGGCACGGCCAAGCCGGCGTCGGTCCGGACGATCGACATCGGCCGGCGCATCGACGTGAACTCGATCAACATGTTCGTCGCGAACCACGGCTCGTTCGCCTACAACCTCGAGGCGGGCGACTCGGGCCTGTTCTACCCGAAGGGCACCGACAAGAGCGCGGTCTACGCGTCGGGGCTGTGGCTTGGGGCGAACATCATCTCGCCGCCCGTGCCGCCCGCGGTCAATCCCGACACGACGCTCGGCACGGTCGTCGCCGAATACTCCATGGAGTACGGCCCCGGCTCGATGCAGAGCCTGTCGAGCTGGGACGCGTCCTCCGACCCGCTCAACATCGTCTACAAGGTCGTCCGCTTCACGGGCGCCCGTGACGAAAGCGGGAACCTGGTGGACACGATGCACGTCGAGCGCACGCCGAACGACGCGGCGTTCGAGGATGGCCTCGTGCACCACTCCTGGAGCGAGTACATGGCGGGCGCGGCGCCCAAGGGCGCTCCCTGGAAGCTCTACCGGCTTCCCGACACCTCGACGCCCGCCGCGGGCGATTCGGTGGACGTGCCCGGCCCGGACGTCAAGGGCGACATGATGCTCTGGGCGGTCTACAACGACGCCGACCCCGGGCGGCACACGAACGACGCCGGCGGATCGGCGCCCTTCGGCATCGAGATCCAGCAGACGACGTTCGCGTTCAACCGCCAGGGCGCGCTCGGCAATACCGTGTTCATGAGCTACAAGCTCATCAACAAGGGCACGAACACGCTCGAGGACATGTACATCTCGCAGTGGGCGGACCCCGACCTCGGCGGCTCCGCCGGCTACACCGACGACCTCGTCGGCTGCGACACGCTGCCCGACGGCACCGGCAAGCCCCGCTCGCTCGGGTTCGTCTACAACTCGACGAACAACGACGGCGGCTACGGCGCGGCTCCGCCGGCGCTGGGCTACGACTTCTTCCGCGGTCCGAACGTCGCCCACCCCGACAGCGCTCCGAGCTACCTCGGGATGGCGTCGTTCAACAAGTACATCAACGGCACCGACCCGGCGACGACGGACGAGACCTACGCCTACATGCAGGGCCTCGACCTCCACGGCGACCCGGTGACCGACCCGTGGGGGAACGTCACCACGTACACCGTGGCGGGCGACCCGGTGAGCCCGGGGCCGAACGACTGGCTCGACGCGGTTCCGGCGGACCGCCGCTTCATGCTCTCCACCGGACCGTTCACGATGGTCCCGGGGGACACCCAGGTCGTGACGTGCGCCATCGTCGTGGGCCAGGGCAAGAACCGCCTGTCCTCGGTCTCGGCGCTGCGCTTCAACGACGAGTTCGCGCAGGACGCGTTCGACAAGGACTTCGACCTGCCGAGCCCGCCGATCCAGCCCAAGGTGACGGTGAGCACCGACCACAGCGAGATCGTCCTCAGCTGGGACGCGCAGTCGCGCACGAACTACACCGAGGCGGGGTACGCGTTCGAAGGCTACAACGTGTACCAGGGCACGACGGTCGCGGGACCATGGACGCTGATCGCCACCTACGACGAAATCAACGGCACGCGAGTCATCTACGACCGCGTGTTCGACGTCGAGAGCGGCCAGCTCATCCCCGAGTACCCGACCGCCTTCGGCTCGGACGCCGGCGTGCGGTTCTCGCACACGGTCACTCAGGACGCCGTCAAGGGCGGCCCGATCTACGACGGCACCGAGTACTACTTCGCGGTCACGGCGTACGGGTACAACCCGGTCGGCCTTCCGAAGGTGCTCGAGAACGCGCAGAACGTCGTGCGCGTGACGCCGCAGCGGGCGGCCGCGGGGACCGACCTGGCGACGGCTTCGGCGACCCCGGTCACCTACCTTCGCAAGGACACGGCGAAGGCGCCCGCGACGGACGTCGTGAGCGTGCAGGTCGTCAACCCCGAGGCAGTGACCGGGCACACGTACAAGGTGATCTTCGAGGAACTGAATCCGCCCTTCTTCGGAGACATCGGCAGCCTGACCGACGTCACGGCCAACTACTCGTGGTCGCTCGTGGACAGCACGACCGGCGACGTCAAGTTCTCGGGCCAGCTGAACCGCAACGGCGACGAGGACTACCGGGTCGTGGACGGCATCAAGGTCACGGTGTTCGGCAAGTACCAGCCGCTCTTCCAGGACGCCGTCTACCTGAACAACAACACCGCGCACCGGAGGGCGCTGCAGGGCGTCAACTGGGGCGGTCCGGCCTTCGATGGCGGCGCGAGTTCGGGCTACGACTTCTTCGGCTCGACCATCAACCCGGCGACGGACCCGGACTCGTTCACGACCGTCGAGCTGCGCTTCAGTTCGACCGAGACGCAGAAGGCCTACCGATTCTTCCGCCTCCAGCAGGCGGACGGAACCGCGCCCTCGATCGGCCGCGCCTATCCGTACGGCGGGTTCCACACCTGCAACTTCCAGGCGTGGGACATCGTGAACAACGTCCAGCTCGACGTCTGCTTCCTCGAGAAGATGGTGACGGCGGCCGACGGCACGTACCTCGACATGGCGTCGCAGCCGGCCAGCCAGGACTCGACCTGGAACCCGTCGGA
This sequence comes from uncultured bacterium, assembly GCA_964619155.1. Taxonomy (GTDB): domain Bacteria; phylum Eisenbacteria; class RBG-16-71-46; order RBG-16-71-46; family RBG-16-71-46; genus CAIXRL01. The sequence continues at coordinate 8,872 of CAZUEM010000028.1, read as the reverse complement.
AGCCGGGGACGGCGACCGCGAGTACCTGTGGGTCATCCGAAGGCCCTACAGCGACACGCCGAAGGCCGAACTCGCGCAGGATGCGGTCATCGACGACGGCCCGATCCCGATGATGTGGGCCTTCTGGGTCAACAAGCGCGCCGCGACCGACGTCATCGACGACGGCGACGCGTTCCAGTGGATCTGGGCGAACCCGGCCAAGGACAACGACGTCTACGTCTTCAACACCAGCGCGCTGGTGCGGAGCGACGCGGCCGTGGCCAAGGCCAACCTGAACCGCATTCGCGCCGTGCCGAACCCGTACTACGCGCACTCGGCGTACGAACTCAACCAGGTCAACCGCAAGCTCCGGTTCGTGAACATGCCGGAGGCCTGCACCGTTCGGATCTTCAACCTGGCCGGCCAGCTCGTCCGGACCCTCCAGAAGACCGACGCTTCGACGTCCATTCTCGAATGGGACCTCGAGACGGCCAACGCGCTGCCCGTGGGCAGCGGTGTGTACATCTTCCACGTCGACGTTCCGAACGTGGGCGCGTACACGGGCCGGGTCGTGGTGTTCATGGAGAAGGAACGTCTGAACAGCTTCTAGGAGGCAGGGACCATGACCGTGCATCAGAGCATGAAAGGAGACCGGACGATGAGCCGTGTCATCATTCGTTCGCTCGGTCTGGCGGCCCTGCTCGCGCTGGCGGTGACCAGCGCCTGGGCCGGCTCGGACGAGCGCAAGGGCACCTCGGGTGCCTCGGAGCTCACCATCCCCGTCGGGCCGCGCGGAACGGCCATCGGCGCGTCGGTGGCGAGCGACATCGTCGGCGCGGAGGCCATCTTCTGGAACCCCGCCGGCATCGCGGGGCAGGAGGGGACCGAGGCTCTGTTCAGCCACACCTCCTACTTCGCGGACATGAAGGTCAACTACGTGGCCGTGGCGGCCCCGGCGGGCGCGCTCGGGACGCTCGGCTTCAACGTCAAGGTGCTCTCGATCGGCGACGTGTACGTGACGACCGAGCAGGCGCCCGACGGCACCGGTGAGGTCGTGCAGCCCACGTTCACCGTGCTGGGCGCCACCTGGGCGCGGAACTTCACGGACCGGGTCCGCTTCGGCGGCACGGTGAACTTCGTGAACGAGCGCGTCATCGACATGAGCGCCAGCGGCGTGGCCGTGGACCTCGGCGTGCAGTACGACACCGGGTGGCGGGGCCTGCGCCTCGGCATGGTGATGAAGAACTTCGGCAGCTCGATGTCCTGGAGCGGCTCGGGGCTGGACGTCAACACGCTCCCGCCGGGCTCGGACCCGTCGTCGTCGAACCGCACGCTGCGGTTCTCGACGGCGAGCTTCGAGATGCCGTCCTACTTCACGCTGGCCGCGGCGTACAACGCCTGGCAGAACGGCCCGACCCGCGTCCAGCTCATGGGCTCGTTCCAGAACAACAACTTCGGCGGCGACACGTTCAACGGCGGCGCCGAGTGGAACTACAAGAACATGTTCGCGCTGCGCGGCTCGTGGTTCGGGACGCTGACCACCGTGCGCGACCTCGACACCGGGGACGACTCGATCGAGTTCGACAGCGGCGACGACGTCTATCAGGGCTACGCGTTCGGCGCCGGCATGAACGTGAAGACGGGGACCGCGAACATGGGCGTGGACTTCACGTACCGCCCGGTGCGCGACTACTTCGACGACACGTTCGAGCTGGGCCTGCGGCTCCGGTTCTAGGCTTCACCCGAAACGCGAAGGCCCGCGGCGCGAGACGCCGCGGGCCCTTCGTTTTCCCGTCGCGGGCCGCTCAGGCGTACATGCCGCGCAGTTCGTGCACGCGCAGCACGCGGCGGATGGCGACCATGTAGGCGGCGACGCGCAGCGAGCACTTCTCGTGCACCGCGGTCTGCACCACGTCGCCGAACGCCTGCTCCATCTTCTCGCGCAGGCGCGAGTTCACTTCGTGTTCGGGCCAGTAGAAGCCCATGCGGTTCTGCACCCACTCGAAGTAGCTCACGGTCACGCCGCCGGCGTTGCAGAGGATGTCCGGGATCACCCAGACGCCCTTGTCCTGGAGGATCTTGTCGGCGTCCGGCGTCGTGGGCCCGTTGGCGCCCTCGCCGACGATCTTCGCCTTCACGTTCGCGGCGTTGGCGCCGGTGAGCTGGTTCTCGAGCGCGGCGGGGACCAGGATGTCGCAGTCGTACTCGAGGATGGACGTGGCGAGCGGCCGGGCGCCGGGGAAGCCGGCGACGCCCTTCTTCTCGGCCACCCAGGCCAGCAGGGCCGTGACGTCGAGGCCGGCCGGGTTGTGCACCGCGCCGCTGACGTCGGAGGCCGCCACGATCGTGGCGCCGCACTCGCGCGCGAGCAGGTCGGCGGCGACGCCGCCGACGTTGCCGAAGCCCTGCACGGCGACCTTCGCGCCCTTCAGCGGCATCCCGAGGTGCCGGCACATCTGCTCGATGCAGATCATCACGCCCCGGCCGGTGGCCTCGCGGCGGCCGGCCGAGCCGCCGACCTCGAGCGGCTTGCCGGTGACCACGGCCAGTTCGGTGCGGCGCGAGTGCATGGAATAGGTGTCCATGAACCAGGCCATCTCGCGCTCGCCGGTGTTGACGTCGGGCGCGGGCACGTCGCTGTCGGGGCCGAAGACGTCCGACAGGTCGGCCGCGTAGCGGCGCGTCAGGCGCTCCAGTTCGTGCTGCGAGAGCTTGCGCGGGTCCACGACGATGCCGCCCTTGCCGCCGCCGAACGGGATGTCGGCGACCGCGCACTTCCAGGTCATCCACGACGCCAGCGCCGCGACCTCGTCGAGCGTCACGTCCTGGTGGAAGCGGATGCCGCCCTTGGCCGGGCCGCGCGCGATCGAGTGCTGGACGCGGTAGCCCACGAACACCTTGATCGTGCCGTCGTCCATCAGCACCGGGAGGTTCTGGATGGTGGCGCGGCGCGGGCGCTTGAGCATCTCCTTCACGCCGGGATTCAGGCCCAGCCGCGCGGCGGCCTCTTCGAACTGACGCTCGGCGTTCTCGAGCGGATTGAGTTGCGAGTTGGCGCCAGCGGCGGCCATGGTCGGTCCTCCGGGAGGGTGGGAGCGGACGGTCCGGCGCCCCGGCACGGGATGGAATCGGGGCGCGCGACGGCGATCGCGTGCGAAAGCGGCGCGCAGCATACACGCGCGCTCGCGCGGCCCTCAAGGCCTTGCGGCGCCCGCCTCCGGGCTCGTCCCGCGCCGCGGGCGCGCCCGGCCGGCGTCCGCCGGCGGCGCTACAGGCCCTTCAGCTTGACCCGGCCGAACGTGCTCTCGAGGTACTGGAGCAGCCCGCCCTTCGCGGCCGCGGGGGAGGCGCCGCGCGGGGCCGCGCTCGCGGTCCCGCCCGCGGGCGAGAGGGCCGTGCCGCCGGCCGGCAGGGTCTCGTCCTCCCAGCGCTCGATCCACCAGCGGTTCGAGTCGGGCAGGAAGCCGCGCGCCACCAGTTCGGGCGGGATGACCGCCGAGTCGCCCCGCACCACGTAGAACTTGGCGTAGCCGTTCACCTCGTTCACCTCGGGGCCGCTGCCGCGGTCGAGCGTGACCTTGAGGTTCACCTTGGTGCGGATGGAGGCGCGCCACCTCCGGCTGCCCTTGCCCGGCCGGTCGTCCGCCAGCGCGGTCAGCGACTTGTCGAGGTCGAGCTGGATGTCGCTGGCGGGCTCGCGGTCGGCGGTGCCGACGAACAGCCCCGTCGCCGAGCGCAGCTCGTCCTCGCGCGTGTACGGGGCGTCCCGGTAGGCGTTGCCCGCCGAGTCGCCGAGCGCGAACTGGAACCGGTAGTCGTCGGTGAAGATCTCCTCGTACTCCTTGATGCCGCGGTATTTCCAGCACCACTCGAAGAGCTTGATGACGTTCTTCTCGGTGTTGGGCACGGGCGCGGGCGTCGAGGCCACGCGGGCGGTCGAGACCAGCGGGTCGAACGGGTTGAAGCAGCCGGCCAGGCCGGCGGCCAGCGCCACGAGCGCGAGGAAGACGGCTGCGCGCTTCATCTCGAACCTCCCTTTCCTCACGAGCTCACCGAGTCCAGCCGCCGCCAGCCGAGCGTGCGGTTCTCGGGGTTCTGCGGAGAGACGCCGATGTTCCCGTCGAGCCGGTCGTCCCAGCGGGTGACGAACCAGCGGCCGTCGTAGCGGACCAGGTACAGGTCCACGTAGCCCACCGCGATGGCGACGGTCGCGTTGGCGACGGTGGTCTCGACGACGTACCGCCGGTGCAGCAGCGCGGTTCCGGCGGCGTTGTCGATGTCGTCGGCCGGCGACGTCAGGTCCTCCTCGAACGTGACGTCGTATTCGGCCGGAAAGAGGTTGACGAAGTCGTCGTAGAACAGCGACTCCTGCCCGCGGTCCCAGGGGTCCGGCGGCGGCACGGACGAGGACTGCCGCCAGTCGGCCAGCACGCGGGGGTCCGGGAACGCGTAGAAGGCGCGCGTGCCGGGGCCGCTCGAGTCGGCGAGCGCGTCCAGCCACGCCTGCCTGCCGGCCGTCTGCCGGTTCTCGAGCGCGGCGTCGAGCGTCTCGACGAGCTTCTCGGGGGAGCTGAAGTCCACCGTGATCCCGCCGGAATCGGGCGGCTGGGGCCGCGCGGGCTCGAACGGGTTCGCGCAGCCGGCGGCGAGCAGCGCGGCGGCGAGCGCGGCGAGCGCGGCGAGCGCCGATGCGGCGCGGAGCGGGCGGGTCAGAGCTGCCATGTGAGCGTCAGGCTCCCGGCCCAGTAGTCCGTGGAAGAGAGCGGCGAGGGGGTCGGCACGCCCTTCGAGAAGCTGGTCGAGCGCGACTCGTCGAGCGAGCGCGAGATGTTCCCCGCCAGCGTCCCCTTGCGGCCGAGCCGGAGGTTCAGGTCCATGCTGCCGCTCATGCTCAGGCGGCGGTCCTCGCGCTGCTTCGCCGACACGCCGTTGGTCGTCCCGGAGCGGGCGTCGGCGCGGTAGTCCGGCTGCAGCGAGAACGAGACGGCGGGCGAGGGCGCGTAGCGGATGGCGGCCGTCAGCCCGAGGTTCTCGGCCTCGTCCGAGAGCCGGAGCGCCTCCTGGCCCTCGGCGTCGAACGTGTAGCTGCCGCGCGGCTCCTCCTGCGCGGTGTGCGTCACCGTCACGCTCAGGCGCGGGGTCAGCACCGCGTTCAGCGTGGTGAGCGTGCGGTACTTGAGGCCGAGCGTGTTGGCGGCGGGGCTGAACGGGAAGAACCGGTAGTCCGCCGAGATCTGGTTGTTCTGCGAGATCGTGAGCCCCTGCAGCATCAGGTAGCTCCAGATCCACTCGGCGCGGTACGCGCGCGTGTCGCTGTTCGAGCCGGTCAGCTCGCGCAGGTTGATCGTGCGGGACAGGCTCACGTCCAGCGCGGTGCTGGTCGTGAGCTTCTGGCTCGGCGCGTAGCGCGTCTCCACGCGGTAGGCCTGCCGGTAGGTGTCGCGGTCGGGGGACGGGTCGGCGAACCGGTAGGTGGGCTCGTAGCGCGAGCGCGTCAGGTTGATGCTCGCCGTGAGCTTGGCCTGGATGCGGCTCGTGAGCGAGCGCTGGAACTGCGCGTCCGCCGTGCGCGACGTCGAGCGGTCGACGTAGCCGCCCGAGCCCTGGGTCCCGTTCGTGTCGGTCCGCGACCGCACCCAGGGATAGTCGGAGCTCGCGCGCGTGTCGCCGTAGTTGGCGTCCACCGCCCAGCCGCGCAGCACCCAGCGCAGCGTCGCCTTGCCGCCGTGGTCCCGGCGGCGGCCGCTCTGCGTCAGGCCGCTGCCCAGGTTGCCGACGATGTTCAGCGTGCGCTCGTTGTCGCGGCGCAGCCGCAGCGTGGCGTTGATGCCTTCGTTGGCCTGCCGGATCGTGCGGACGAGCCCGCTGTCGGCGGGCGTGTCCACGCGCGTGCGCCGGAGGTTGTAGCTCACGTTGAGCCCCACGGGACGCTGCGCGAACACGGTCATCGTGCCCGAGAGGTTCGTGGCCAGGTCGAGCGCCCGCAGTTCCTGCACGGCGTCCGGGCGGCGCGTGCGCGCGAGGTTCGTGCTCGTGGCGCCGGCCAGGTCGTTCGTGAACCAGTCGCCGTAGACCGAGCGGATGCGGCCGTCGGCGCGGCCCGAGAGCCCCCGCTTGATCTCCTCGGCCCGCTTGTCGTTGAGCAGGTAGCCGCCCAGCAGGTTGAGGTCCATGTTCGCGCCGCGCTTTCCGCGCCGCTGGCTGCGCACGGTGAGCTTGAACTCGTTCAGCGTCTCGCTCTGGTTGGTCGTGGACTTGGGGTCGTAGCTGTCGAACAGCATGGTGTGCGCCCACAGGCCGAACGACTGCCGCTCGCTGAGCCGCGCGCCGGCCTCGCTCGTCATGTCGCGGGTCTGGCGCAGCGTGGTCGCGGCCGCGCTCTTGTAGCGCTCGAGGTTCACGTCCGTGCGGTTGTTCGCGTACCACGGCCCGCGGCGCACGCGGTACTCCGAGTTGTTCGACCAGGCGCTGGTCGTGCGGGTGGAGTTCCAGCCGCTCGTGAACCGGAACTCGCTCTGGTCGCGGCGCACGCCGCGGCCGCCGGCGAGCGGGTTGAAGCGCTCGCGGTCCACCGTGACGCCGACGCTGTCCACCGGCACCCCGAGGCTGTCGGCGAGGTGGAGCAGCCGGGCCAGCGGGAACCGGTAGCGGATCATGTGGGCCCGGAGCGTGTCGGGCGGCAGGCCCAGCGAGTCCGCGGCCGGGAAGATGCCGTCGAACTTGAGCCCGAGCGTGTCCCGCAGCAGCAGCGTGTCGGCGAACATGTAGCGCGACGAGCCGGGCTGCTGCGCCCGCCCCGGCAGGGCGAAGGCGGCGTGCAGCAGCGCGAGGGGCACGGCCAGGAGGGTGAAACGGCGAAGGAAGCGGGTCATGCGGGTGCGGAAGGACGCTCCACTCGGGTCTCGACGGTGGCCGGCCTCCACGAGGGTGGGCCGAACGCAGACGGCGGCACTATGCCATACCCCGGGGGGCCGCGTCCGGGTCCTTCGAAGCGGCCCAACCGGCTGTCTCGCAGGAGGGTATCGGCCGCCCGGGGGTGTTTCGGGGCCGCCCTGCCAATGGCTTGCCGCGCCGAGGCTTCGGATGCTAGCGTGCGGCGATTTCCGAGGGCAGGGAGGCCCGACCGGAGAACCGCACCCCCGCCGCGCATCCCGCCGCTTCCCGTCGGCCCCCCGCACGATTCACCCCAGCACGAAGAGGCAGGGATGTTTCTCGACAGCCTGATGGGGTTCTTCTCCACCGATGTCGCCATGGACCTCGGGACGGCCAACACGCTCGTCTGGGTCAAGGGCCGCGGCATCGTGCTCAACGAGCCCTCGGTCGTGGCCATGGAGAAGGCCACGAACAAGGTCGCCGCGGTCGGCAACGAGGCCAAGCTCATGCTCGGCCGCACGCCCGACGAGATCAACGCGATCCGCCCCCTCAAGGACGGCGTCATCGCCGACTTCCAGGTGACGGAGCACCTGCTGCGGGTGTTCGTGCAGCGCGTGCAGAAGCACAAGTTCCTCGTGCGCCCGCGCATCATCATCTGCGTGCCGTCGGGCATCACCGAGGTCGAGAAGCGCGCCGTCATCGACTCGGCCGTGCGCGCCGGCTGCCGCGAGGTGCTGCTCGTGCCCGAGCCGATCGCCGCGGCGATCGGCGTCGAGCTGCCCGTGGACACGCCGACGGGCAACATGGTCGTGGACATCGGCGGCGGCACGACCGAGATCGCGGTCATCGCGCTCAACGGCATCGTGACCAAGAGCAGCATCCGCACCGGCGGCGACGAGCTGGACGAGGCCATCTCGAACTACTCGAAGAAGGCCTACAACATGCTCATCGGCGAGCAGACGGCCGAGCGCATCAAGATCGAGATCGGCTCGGCGTTCCCGCTCCCCGAGGAGATGGACATGGAGATCAAGGGGCGCGACCTCGTGCGCGGCATCCCGCGCACGCTGCGCGTCTCCTCGGTCGAGATCCGCGAGGCGCTGCAGGAGCCGGTCGGCCAGATCGTGAACGCGCTGCGCGAGTGCCTCGAGCGCACGCCCCCCGAGCTGGCGGCCGACATCGTGGACCGCGGCATCTACCTGACGGGCGGCGGCGCGCTGCTGCGCGGGCTCGACCTGCTGATGCGCGAGGTGACGAACCTCAACATCCGCGTGGCCGAGGATCCGCTCACCTGCGTGGTGCGCGGCGCCGGCAAGATCCTCGAGAACCTCGAGATCTACGAAAAGGTCATCCTGAGCGGACACCGGGACTAGGCCACGCCTTGCCGTCCATCCTGCCACCGGCCGAGCGCCGCAGCGTCGTCCTCGTGGCGACGTACACGGCGCTCTCGCTGCTTCTGCTCGTGGTGGGCGACCACCTGCCGGTGGCGTGGGCGCGCGGGGCGGGGGCGGCGCTGTTCGAGCCCTTCGACCGGGTCGTGCTGACCGGCGACCGCCTGTTCGCGGCCTGGCGCGAGAGCAACGAGCTGCACCGCCGGATCACGCTGCTCGAGCTCGACAACCAGCGCCTGCGCTCGGCGGGCGCCGAGAACCGCCGGCTGCGCGAGCAGCTCGAGCTGCCCGAATGGCGCGGGCTGCCGCTGCGCCCGGTCGAGGTGCTGGCGCTGGGCGGCGACCCGATGCCGACGTCGGCGACGCTGAGCGCCGGCGCGAAGGCGGGCGTGCGCCCCGGCGACGCGCTGGTGACCGCCGACGGCCTCGCCGGCCGCGTCACCGAGGTGTGGGCCGGCCTCTCGCGCGCCGCGCTGCTCACCGATCCCAACCTCGCCATCGCCTGCGAGGTCGAGAGCACGGGGGTGAACGGCGTCCTGCGCTTCACGCTGGCGCCCTCGCCGCGGCTGCTGATGACGGCGGTGCCGCTCGCCGACACGGTGCGCGTGGGCGAGCGGATCGTGACGAGCGAC
>CAZUEM010000027.1:14714-32507 GCA_964619155.1 uncultured bacterium | reverse complement strand
CCGAACCTGCTGCTCGCGCGCGGGCGGCTGTGGCTCATCGACCACGGCGCGGCGCTCTACTTCCACCACGCGTGGGGCTCGGCGGACGCGAGCCGGGCGAGCGCGTTCGCGCCGGTGCGCGACCACGTGCTGCTGCCGCGCGCGGCGAAGCTGCCCGAGGCGGGCGCGGCGCTGCGCGGCTCGCTCGCGGCGGCGCCGGTCGCGGACCTGCTGGCCGCGCTGCCCGACGCGTGGCTCGCGGCGGCCGACGCGCCGGGCGACCCGGCGGCGACGCGCGCGGCGTACGCGGGCTGGTTCACGGGCCGCCTCGCGGCGGCGGCGGCGTTCGAGGAGGAGGCGGGACGTGCCCGAGCGGCGCTCGTTTGAGTACGCGATCGTGCGCGTGGTGCCGCGGGTCGAACGCGGCGAACGCTTCAACGCGGGCGTGATCGTCTGGTGCAAGGGCGCGCAGTGGCTGGGCGCGCGCGTCGCGCTCGACCACGCGCGGCTCACGGCGCTCGCCCCGGACGCCGACGTGCCCATGCTGGTCGGGCACCTGGACAGCATCGAGCGGATCGCCGCGGGCGGCGCGGACGCCGGCCCGATCGGGCGGCTCGAGCCGCGCGAGCGCTTCGCCTGGCTGGTGGCGCCGCGCAGCACCGTGATCCAGGTGTCCGAGGTGCACGAGGGGCTGTGCGAGGACCCGGCCGCCGCGCTCGCGCACCTCTTCGAGACGATCGTGCTGCCCGCGGGCGCGAACCCGGAGCGACGCCCATGACCGAGGCCCTGATCGCGTTCACGACCTTCGCCGACGAGGAGAGCGCCGCGCGCGTCGCCCGCGTGCTGGTCGAGGAGCGGCTCGTGGCGTGCGCGAACCTGCTGCCGGGCGCGCGCTCGCTCTACCGCTGGCAGGGCGCCGTGCAGGACGAGCGCGAGGTGGTGGTGCTGATGAAGACCCGCAAGCAGGACTGGACGGCGCTGCTGTCGCGCCTGCACGAGCTGCACCCCTACGAGACGCCCGAACTGATCGCCGTGCGCGTCGCGGCCGGTGCGCCGAAGTACATGGCGTGGCTCGAGGAGCAGCTCGCCCCGGAGGGCGCGTGAGCGGCCCGGCCGGCTCGGGAACGGGCGCGGGTCGCGCCGCCGAGCGCCTCGTGCTCGGCATCGAGACCTCGTGCGACGACACGAGCGTCGCGGTGCTCGAGGACGGCCGCACGCTGCGCGCGCACCTCATCGCCGCGCAGGACGTGCACCGGCTCTACGGCGGCGTCGTGCCCGAGCTGGCCTCGCGCGCGCACCTCGAGCTGCTGCCGCGCATGGTCGCGCAGGCGCTCGAGGAGGCCGGCGTCGAGCCGGCCGACCTGACCGCCATCGCGGTCACGCACGCGCCCGGGCTCGTGGGCTCGCTGGTGGTGGGCGTGGCGTTCGCGAAGGCGTGGGCTTCGGCGCTCGGCATCCCGGTCATCGGCGTCAACCACATCGAGGCGCACCTGCACTCGGCCTCGCTCGAGCACGGCGAGTGCCCGCAGCCCTCCGTGGCGCTCATCGTCTCGGGCGGCCACACCGAACTGGTCGAGGTGAAGGGGCTGGGCGAGTACCGCTGGCTCGGCGCGACGCTCGACGACGCCGCGGGCGAGGCCTACGACAAGGTCGCGAAGCGCCTGGGCCTGGGTTTCCCGGGCGGGCCGGTGATCGACCGGCTGGCCGCGCAGGGCCGCCCGGACGCGTTCGCGTTCCCGCGCCCGATGCTGGACCGGCCGGGCTTCGACTTCTCGTTCTCGGGCCTCAAGACCGCGGTCACGACGGTGCTCAAGGGCCGCGGCGAGCCGCCGTACGACCCGGCGCTGGTCGCCGACGTCGCGGCGTCGTTCCAGGCGGCGGTGGTCGAGACGCTGGTCGGCAAGTGCCTGCGCGCCGTGGACCACGTCGGCGCGAAGGCGCTGAGCCTGGGCGGCGGCGTGGCCTGCAACCGCGCGCTGCGCGCCGCGCTGGGCGAGGCGTGCGGGCGTCGTGGCGTCGCGCTGCGCATCCCCTCGCCACGGCTGTGCGCCGACAACGCCGGGATGATCGCGCTGGTCGGGGCCTGGCGGCTCGCGCGCGGCGAGCGCTCGGGCCCCGACCTCGACGCGGCCGCCTCGCTCGAGGCCTCCGGCCTGCCGCTCGGCTGACCCGCCCGCGGCGGCGCCCCGGGCGCCCCCCGGCCGCGAATCCCGGCGCCGCCCCGCGCCGGCCGTGCGAAACGCCCGGCGCGTGCATTTCACCCGGCGGGGGTTCGTCCGGCCTCCCGACAAAGATCGCAAGAAATCCCGCAAACCCGCCGATCTCAGGGAGCAGAACGCGAAGCCCGGAACCCCCGAGCCGGGTACGTGCGTTGCTGCGTTGGGCAGCCAGAGTCACGGGGGACGACCCGAAGCCCCATCGCGGACGGGAGAGGGCAGTGGCCAAGGAGCGCATCCTCATCGCCGAAGACGAGCCCGCACTGCGGGACGTGCTGCGCATGCAGCTCGAGCTCGAGGGCTACGAGGTGCTCGAGGCGCACGACGGCCGCCAGGCGCTCGAGAAGGCCGGCGAGGAGACGCCCGACCTGATCCTCCTCGACGTCATGATGCCGTTCCTCGACGGCTACGCCGTGTGCAAGCAGCTGCGCGCCCAGTTCCACACGCGCCACATCCCGGTGGTCATGCTGACCGCGCGCACCGACATGACCGCCAAGGTCAACGGCCTGCAGGGCGGCGCCAACGACTACGTCACCAAGCCTTGGAACCGCGCGGAGCTGATGCTGCGCGTGCGCAACGTGCTCCAGTGGAGCAAGCAGCAGCGCTCGGCGAGCCCGCTCACGGGGCTGCCCGGCAACCACTCGATCAACGACGAGATCCGCCGCCGCCTCTCGGCCGTGGAGCCGTTCGCGCTGCTGCAGATCGACATCGACCACTTCAAGGCGTTCAACGACTACTACGGCTACGCGCGCGGCGACCAGGCGATCCAGCTGCTCTCGCACATCCTCACCGAGGCCACGCAGGACCTGGGCGGGGCCGGCGCGTTCGTCGGTCACATCGGCGGCGACGACTTCGTCGTGCTCTCCTCGACCGACCGCGCGGAGAAGCTCGGCGAGCACATCCTCGACCGGTTCAACACCGAGTCGCGCCACCTCTACGACCAGGAGGACCGCGACCGCGGCTTCGTCGAGGTGCTGAGCCGCCGGCACACGCAGGAGCGCTTCCCGCTCATGAGCCTGACCATCGCGCTCGTGAGCACGGACCGCGTGCCGGTCACGCACCTCGCCCAGTTGATCGACATCGCGCAGGAGCTCAAGGCGCACGGCAAGGGCATCAGCGGCAGCGTGCTGGTCGGCGAGCGCCGGCAGCGCGACGGCGCCGAGCCCGAACGCCACGTGGCCTGAAGGGGGCGTCCGTGACCTCCGACGAACGCGGCACGCGGCTGCTGGAACTGCCCGGGGAGGCCGTCGCCCTCCTCGCCGAGGCGGTGCTGGCGCTGCGCACCACGAGCGACCTCGGCGTCTCCTGGGGCATCGCGCACGCCAACATCACCCGCGCGCTCGGCGCGTCCGAGGCGCGGCTGCTGCGCATGGACCGCCGCAGCGGCGCGCTCTTCCGCTTCGAGGAGTCGGGCGTCGAGACGCCCTACCTGGCCGAGGACAACGGCCCGGTCGAGTGGGTCATGCGCCACGACCGGCCGTCGTTCGACGACGGCGAGTCCGGGCCGAACGCCCCGCGCGAGACGCTGCTGTGGCAGCAGCCGCCGGGCGCGCTGTGCACGCTTCCGCTGCTGGCCGGCAACGCGCTCTGGGGCTTCCTGCTGGTCGCGTTCGCGCCGCCGCGCGCGCTGCCGGGCCCCGAGCGGCGCTTCCTGCAGGCGCTCGCCGACGCGCTGGCGCTCGCGCTCGAGCGCGCCGACCTCGTGCGGGCGCTCGACGAGGAGCGCACGCGCGTCGTGTCCGCCGAGCGCCGCCTGGCCACCGCGCAGGAGGCCGCCTCCGCGCTCATGTCCATCGTCGCGAACGAGCTGCGCTCGCCGCTCGCGTCCATCAAGGCCTACGCCGAGACGCTCGGCGGGAACCTCGACAACACGCGCGCGCCGCGCGAGCGTTTCCTCGGCATCATCGACGAGGAGTGCGACCGGCTCGCCGCGCTCGTGGCCGACGTGCACGACCTGTCGCGGCTCGAGAGCGGCGAGTGCACGCTGCGCCTGTCCACGCTGTCGCTGGCCGAGTTCGGCCGCGAGACGTGCGCCGCGCTGGCCGACGCGGCCGCGCGCCGCCGCGTGACGATCGTCCACGAGCAGGAGGGCGACGCCCGCGTCGAGATGGACCCCGACTTCGTGCGCCGCGCCGTCGCCAGCCTGGTCGCGAACGCCGTCGAGTTCTCGCCCGAGGGCGGGACCGTGCGCGTGCGCTTCTCGCTGCGCGGCGACGAGTGGACGTGCGCGGTCACCGACGACGGCCCGCCGCCGCCGGCCGAGGACCTCGCGCGCGTGCTCGACGGTTTCTACCGCGCGCGCCGCCAGCTTCCCGGCGGGCAGCCCTCGCACGAGGGCACGCGCGTCGGCCTCGCCATCGCGCGCAGCATCGTGCAGCTCCACGGCGGCCGCATGTGGGCGGAACTGCCCGCCGAGGGCGGCACGCGCTTCAGCCTCGCGCTGCCCGCCCGCCAGGTCGCCTCGGCGCGCGCGCGCCGCACCGCGCGCCAGACCGTCGGACGCGAGGACCTGCGCGAGCTGTTCCAGGCGATCGTCGAGATGGTGGCCGCGACCCTCGAAACCGGCATCGTCTCGCTGGTGCTCGTGGACCCGGACCGCGGCGACCTGTTCGTGGCCGCCGCGGTGGGGCTCGAGCCCCAGGGCGTGAGCGGCCGCCGGACCACGCTGCGCGCCGGCGTCGCCGGCGCCGTCGCGGCGTGGGGCCGCCCGGTGCTCGTCGAGAACATCGAGACGGACCGCCGCTTCCGGCGCCTGAACCATCCGCAGTACCAGACCAAGTCGCTGCTCAGCGTGCCGCTGCGCGTCGAGGGCGAGGTCATCGGCGTCATCAACGCGAACAACAAGTCGAGCGGCGAGGCCTTCGACGAGGACGACCTCGCGGTCCTGGTCATGCTGGCCGAGCGCGTGGGCAGCGCCATCGAGCGGGCCTGCGCCTACCCCGACAGCCGCCGCGTCGTCGCCGACGCGCTCGAGGCCGTGCGCTGCATGACGCGGCTCAAGCGCGACCTCGCGCTCGGCGGCCGCCGCGAGGTCAAGCTGGTCCGCGCCGTGGCCCGCGAGATCGGCGTCCCGGCCGCGGACCTCGACGTGATCGGCTACGTCGCCAGCATCCACGACGTCGGCATGGTGCGCATGTCCGCCGAGACCGCGCGGGCGGGCGGGCTCGACGACGAGCAGCGCACGACGGTGGCCACCCACCCCGCGGTCAGCGTGGCGATCCTGCGCCCGCTCGAGTACCTCGGGGTGGTGCGCGAGCTCATCCTGAGCCACCACGAGCACTGGGACGGCACCGGCTATCCGCGCGGGCTCGCGGGCGAGGCCATCCCCCTCGGGGCGCGCATCATGGCGGTCGTGGACGCCTGGCAGGCCATGACCGTCGAGCGCCCGTTCCGGGCCGCGCGCCGGCCCGGCGAGGCGCTGGCCGAGCTGCGCCGGCTGGCCGGGCGGCAGTTCGACGGCGAGGTGGTCGAGGCGCTGGCGCGGGTGCTGGACCGGGAGGGCGCCCTGCGGGAGGCCGCCTGAGCGCCCGCGATGGCGCTCAAGCGGCGGCCCGGCGGGGCCGATACCGGAATCGAAAATCGCCCGGGGAGGTCTCGCGGCCGCGGCCGCGGGCGTCCGGAGCGATGGCGCAGCGAGCGGAGGCCGGACTCATGACGAGCCGGACGAGGAGGTGAAGGGAATGGCGAAGGGCAAGATCCTGGTCGTGGACGACGAGATCTACATCGTTCACATCCTGGACTTCAGCCTCGGCATGGAAGGCTATTCGGTCGTGACCGCCCTCGACGGCGAGCAGGCCCTCGAGAAGGCGCAGGCCGAGAAGCCCGACCTGATCGTGCTGGACATCATGATGCCCAAGCTCGACGGCTACGAGACGTGCAAGCGCCTCAAGGCCGACCCCGCGACGCGCGCGATTCCCGTCATCCTGCTGTCCGCCAAGGGCCGCAACGTGGACCAGAAGGTCGGCTTCGAGGTCGGGGCCGACGACTACATCACGAAGCCCTTCAGCCCCCGCAAGCTGGTCGAGCGCATCAACGCCATCCTCGGCCAGGGGAGCCCGCAGCAGCGCATGGAGGCGTAGGACGGCCAGGTCCCGACACGCCGGCGGCGGCCCGGAGCGCAAGCTCCGGGCCGTTTCGCGTTCCCGGCGCGGCCGTGGCCGCGCCGTTCGATTCGCCGCCCGGACTCGGTCGGAAAGGTGTTCCCTCACGCGCGGCGCGAGCGGGCTTGCGCCCGGCGGGCCGCGCGTCGCACCCTGCGGCCCCGGGCCGGACGCCGCGCGCCGCACGGAGCGGCGCCGCGCGCGTGGGCCCGCCCGAGGCCATGCCGAACATTCCCGCCCTGATCGAGGGTTTCAGTCGCTTCCGCCGCCGGCACTTCTCCGGCGAGGGCCACACCTACGAGCGCCTGCGCGAGGGCCAGTCGCCCATCACGCTCGTCGTGGCCTGCTCGGACTCGCGCGTGGACCCGGCCATCGTGCTCGACGCCGACCCGGGCGACCTGTTCATGGTGCGCAACGTGGCCAACCTCGTGCCGCCTTACGACACCGACGGCGGGCGCCACGGCGTGAGCGCGGCGCTCGAGTTCGGCGTGCGCGCGCTCGGGGTGCGCAACATCCTCGTCATGGGCCACGCCAAGTGCGGCGGCATCCGCGCGCTGCTCGAGGGCACGGAGGGCGAGTTCATCCCGCAGTGGATGTCCATCGCCGCGGCCGCGCGCGCCGAGGCGCTCGCCGCCTCCGGCCACCTCGACGCCGCGGAGCGCGAGCGCGCGCTCGAGTTCGCGGCCATGCGGCTGTCGCTGCGCAACCTGCGCGGCTTCCCCTGGATCGCCTCGGCGGTGGACGCCGGCGCGCTGGCGCTGCACGCCTGGTACTTCGACCTCGAGCGCGGCGAACTGCTGCGCGTGCCCGCGGAGGGCGGCGAGCCGGAGGTGCTGTGCGCGGCCGACGGCCCGCCGGCGTGACCCGGCGCCCCGCGCGCGGGGCCTCGCGGCCGTGAACGCGCCGTTCGCGCAGGTCGCGCTGCCGGTGCCGGCGCGGCAGACGTTCGTCTACCGCGTGCCGGATGCCATGGACGCCGCGGCCGTGCCCGGCGCGCCGGTCGAGGTGCCGTTCCGGGGCCGCGCCCTGCGCGGCGTGGTGGTCGCGCGCGTGCCGCGCACCGACGTCGCGAAGGTGGCCGAGCTCGCGAAGGTGCTGGGCCCGCCGCTCCTCACGCCGCACCTGCTCGAGCTGGCCGCATGGGTCGCCGAGTACTACCTCGCGCCGCACGGCGAGGTGGTCGCGACGATGCTGCCCGGCGGGCACTCGGGGCTCGCCGCGAGCCGCGCGCGCAAGGGCGCGCGCGAGGACACGGTGCTGCGCATGCCGCTGCCCGAGCGCGTCACGCTGACGCCCGAGCAGCGCGCGGCGCTCGCCGCGATCGAGCCGGCGGTGGCCGCCGGCGGCTTCGCGACGTTCCTGCTGCACGGCGTCACGGCGAGCGGCAAGACCGAGGTCTACCTGCGCGCCGCGCGCGCCGCGCGCGAGGCCGGCGGGCAGGCGCTCGTGCTGGTGCCCGAGGTGGCGCTGGGCTCGCAGATCGTGGCGCTCTTCCAGAAGCGCTTCGGCGGGCGCGTGGCGCTGCTGCACTCCTACCTCGGCACCGGCGCGCGCCGCCGCAACTGGGAGCTGGCGCGGCGCGGCGCCGTGGACGTGGTCGTGGGCGCGCGCTCGGCCGTCTTCGCGCCGCTGCCCGCGCTCCGGCTGGTCGTCGTGGACGAGGAGCACGAGCCCGCGTACAAGCAGAGCGAACAGCTCCGCTACCACGGCCGCGACGTCGCGGTGCGGCGCGCGCAGATGCTCGGCATCCCGGTCGTGCTCGGCTCCGCCACGCCGGCGCTCGAGACGCTCGCCAACGCGGCGCGCGGCAAGTACCGGCGCTTCGTGCTGCCGAACCGCGTGGACCGCCGGCCGATGCCGGTGGTGCGGCTCGCCGACCTGCGCCGCGAGGAGGCGGCCGCCGGCCTGCTCTCGGCGCCGCTGCGCTCGGCGCTCGCGGGGCGGCTCGAGCGCGGCGAGCAGGCGCTGCTCTGGATCAACCGGCGCGGCCACTCGCACCACGTGCAGTGCCGCGGCTGCGGCTGGACGCCCGACTGCCCGCGCTGCGACATCACGCTCACGCTGCACCTGGACCCGCCGTCCCTGCGCTGCCACTACTGCGACCACCGCGAGGCCGCGCCGGCCGCGTGCCCGTCGTGCCGGCTGCCGCTGCTGCGCTTCGGCGGCGCCGGCACGCAGCGCGCCGAGCGCGAGCTGGCGCGCGTCTTCCCGAAGGCGCGCGTGCTGCGCCTCGATCTCGACATCGCGCGCGACCGCGAGGCGCCCGCCGAGGTGCTCGAGCGCTTCGCGCGCGGCGAGGCCGACGTGCTGCTGGGCACGCAGATGATCGCCAAGGGCCTCGACTTCCCGCGCGTGACGCTGGTCGGCGTGCTCGACGCCGACGTGGCGCTGCACCTGCCCGACTTTCGCGCCGCCGAGCGCACCTGGCAGCTGCTCACCCAGGTCGCGGGCCGCGCCGGGCGAGGGAAGACGCCGGGCGAGGTGATCGTGCAGACCTGCACGCCGGAGCACCCGGCCATCGCCGCGATGCTCACGGGCGAGACCCGGGCGTTCGTGCGGGACGAGCTGGCCATGCGCCGAGAGGTGGGCTACCCGCCGTTCGCGCGGCTGGTCGCGCTGCTCGCCGACGGGCCCGACGAGGCCGAGGTCGAGGAAGCCGCGAACGCGCTCGCGGAACGCGCGCGCGCCGTGGCCGAGCCGCACGGCATCACGGTGCTGGGGCCCGCGCCGCAGGCGCTCTCGCGCCTGCGCGGCCGGCACCGCTGGCACCTGCTGCTCAAGGGCGAGAAGGGCGGGGCGCTGCGCGAGGCCGCCGCCGCCGCGCTCGCGTGGGCCGAGGAGCCCGGCCGGCGGCGCGTGCGCGTCGTGGCGGACGTGGACCCGATCGAGGTGCTGTGAGGGCGGCCCGCGCGCGGAGCGACCGCCCGCTGTGGCGATCGCGACGCGGCCCGTGCGCGATCGCATCACGCCCGCCGCGGCGATCGCGCCGTCACGTCCGCGTCAAACGCGCCTCATTCTTGACGCATTTCGAGATGCGGGCCTAGATTCGGCCCGCTCGCCGACGTCCCCCCGGCCTATCGTGGGCTGGCCCGATTCCCGCAGGGGATTCCATCCGACATGACGACGCCGACCGCCAAACCCGCCGACGCCGGCCACCACCGGACGCCCCCGAGCCCGGTGACCTTCGAGTTCGTCCGCGACCATCCCCGGGTGCGCAGCTACATCCGCATGGCCGACGCGGCGCTCGAGCAGATCGGTTACACCGAGCACGGCGAGCGCCACGTCGGGCTCGTGAGCCGGATCGCCTACAACGTGCTCAAGCGCATGGGGCATCCCGAGCGCGACTGCGAGCTCGCGGCGATCGCCGGGATGCTGCACGACATCGGCAACGCCGTGAACCGGGACCACCACGCCCAGACGGGCGCGGTCATGGCGATGCAGATCCTGAACGACTTCGGCATGGAGGACCTCGAGGTCCTCAAGGTCATCGCCGCCATCGGCAACCACCACGAGAACGACGGCGACCCCGTCAACGCGGTGGCCGCGGCGCTCATCCTCGCGGACAAGAGCGACGTGCACCGCACCCGCGTCCGCAACGCCGACATGATCCGGTTCGACATCCACGACCGCGTCAACTACGCGGTCGAGAAGAGCTTCCTCAACGTGGACGAGGACCGGAAGCACATCACGCTGGAACTCACGATCGACCCGAATATTTCGCACGTCATGGAGTACTTCGAGATATTCATGACGCGCATGCTCGCGTCTCGCAAGGCGGCCAAGTTCCTGGGGGCCACGCTGGGCCTGCAGGTCAACGGCAACCGCCTGGTCTGACCGGTTCAAAGGAGGACGTCTTGAAGCTGCGCTCGTTCGCCTCGCTCGTCGCGGCCGTCGCGACCGTCGCGGGCCTCGCCTGGGCGGGGACCGCGCTCGCCCGCAATCCGCACTGCGCGGGCGGCATCCAGTACGTGGTGCAGGGGCTGAAGGACAAGGAGAAGGGCAACACCGAGGACTACGAGCGCCAGCTGCGCAAGGCGGTCGACCAGCTCACGATGTGCGCCGAGCAGGATCCGGCCGACTTCGAGGCCGTCGGTTACCTCGGCTGGGCGCTCGCCGAGGTCGGCCAGGCCGCCCCGGCCGGCGAGGCCTTCACGAAGGCGCTGGCCGCCGCGCAGGCGAAGGGCGACAAGCGCAAGGCCGAGGCGATCGTGGCGAACCGCGACCACTACTGGTCGGTGGCCTACAACGACGGCATCAAGAACATCCAGGACGGCCAGCAGTACGCCGAGGCCGAGGCCAAGACCGAGGCCCACGCCGCGTTCGCGAAGGCCGTGGAGGCGCTCGACAAGGCGCGCCTGCTGCGGCCCGGCCACGCCCAGACGATCCGCAACCTGGCCACGGCCTACGCCATGGACGAGAACTACGAGAAGGCCGAGGAGGTGCTGCGCGCCGGCCAGACCGAGGCCGCCGCGGACACGTCCGTGGGCCAGCTCGCCGAGGCGCTGCGCACGGTGCGCGCGAACAAGGCGAACGCCCTTCTCGCGGCGAACAAGATCGACGAGGCGGTCGCGTACTACCAGGACCTGACGAAGCAGGAGCCGGGCAACTCCGACCTGTGGATGGGCCTCGGCAACGCCCACTTCAAGCGCGCCGAGACGAAGACCGACGACGCGAAGAAGGCCGAGTTCAAGAGCTCGGCCGACGCCTACGCGAAGGCCTACGAGCTGCGTCCCGACGACGCGAACCTGGTCTTCAACGCCGCGCTCGCGTACCAGTACGCCGGCGAGCTGGCCTCGGCCGAGGCGCAGTGGCGCGCGGTGCTCAAGAAGTCGCCCGACGACCCCGACGCGCTGTCGTCGCTCGGCTCGGTGCTGGCCGACGAGAAGAAGTTCGACGAGGCCGGCCAGGTGCTGCTGCGCGCGATCTCGATCAAGCCGGAGGAGAAGGTGTACTTCCGGCAGCTCGGCGCCGTGTACAGCAAGGCGGGCAACAACGCCAAGTCCACCGAGATGCTCATCCTCTACATGGCCATGAGCAAGGGCACGCCGGCGGCGGACGCGGCCGGGACGGCGAAGGCGGCCAAGGCCGGCTCGCCCGCGGCCAACACGCTCGCGGCGATGGGCAGCCCGGACAAGGTGCTGCAGTGGGACGACTCGAGCGGCGGCGGCGTGCTGCAGACCTGGGTGTACGGCGCGAAGAAGCAGGCGTTCACGTTCAACGCCGCCGGCCAGGTCGTGCAGAAGTCCGACTGGAGCGCGGCGAAGTGACCGAGCCCGGGCGCCGCGGCGGCGCGGCCCCGGCACGCGACGCATGACGCACGACGGCCTCCGGCACCGGCAACGGCGGAGGCCGTCGCGCTTTCGATCCGCGGGGAGGAACGCCCGATGAGCGATGGGCCCGGAACCGGAACGGTCGCGATCCTCGGCTACGGCAACCAGGGCGCGACGCACGCCCTGAACCTGCGCGACTCGGGCGTGCGCGTGCTCGTCGGCGCGCGGCCCGGCCACGGCGCCGAGGCGCGCGCGCGCGCGGCGGGCTTCGAGGTGCTGCCGCTCGCGGACGCGGCGGCGCGCGCGGGCACGATCGCGGTGCTGCTGCCCGACGACACGGTGCCCGGGCTGTGGCCGGCGATCGCCGGCGCGCTCGCGGCCGAAGCGGGCGTGGTGTTCGCGCACGGCTTCAACCTGCTCTACTCGGGCCTCGCGTTCCCGGCCGGGGCCGACGTCGTGCTGGTCTCGCCGACCGGCCCGGGCCGCGTGCTGCGCCAGGTGTACGAGCGCGGCGAGGGCCTGCCCGCCTACCTCGCGGTGCACCGCGACGGCACCGGCGGGGCGTGGGCGCTGGCCGAGCGCTACGCCGGCTGGCTCGGTTGCGCGCGGGCGCGGCTCTGGCGGACGACCGTGCGCGAGGAGACCGAGGTGGACCTCTTCGGCGAGCAGGCCGTGCTGTGCGGGGGCATGAACGCGCTCGTCACCGCGGCGTTCGAGACGCTGGTCGAGGCCGGCTACTCGCCCGAGATCGCCTACCTCGAGTGCGTCCACCAGCTCAAGTTCCTGGCCGACCTGCTGCACGAGCGCGGAGTGACCGGGCTCCGCGAGGGAATCAGCGGGACGGCGCTCTACGGCGACGTCACCCGCGGGCCGCGGGTGATCGGCGGCCCGGCGCGCGCCGAGATGAGGGCCATGCTGGAGGAGATCCGCAGCGGGGCGTTCGCCGCCGAGCTGGCGGCGGACTCGGCCGCGGGCCGGCCGCGGGTCCGCCGGGCGGTCGGAGAGGCCGCCGCCCACCCCATGGAGGCGGCCCGCCGGCGGGCGCTGGGGCTCGGCTGACCGGGCCGGGGCCGGCGGAGAACGCCCAACCCGTTGCCCAAAAACGGATTGACACGGGCGCCGGACGGCCGTTACGGTCGCGGCGTTCGTCGGTTCTTTCGAGCCGGATGCGTCCTCGCCATGGCTGGCGTGAGGGGAGGGACGAGATGACCAAGGCCGATATCGTGGACCAGATCGCCGAGCGCACCGGTCTCACGAAGAAGGACGTCGCGGAAACGGTCGACTGTTTCCTCAACGCGGTGGCGAAGGCCCTCTCGAGCGGCCACCACATCGAGATCCGCGGCTTCGGCACGTTCCGCGTCAAGGACCGCAAGTCGCGCATCGCGCGCAACCCGCGCACGGGCGAAGCCGTCCCGGTGCCGCCGCGCCGCGTCCCGGTGTTCAAGGTGTCCAAGGAACTCAAGGACATGGTGTCGCAGCAGTAGCGTCCGTCGCGACCGAAACGGCCGAGGCGGGATCCCCCGAAGGGGTCCCGCCTCGGCCGTTTCGTGCTGCGCGCCCGCGGCGCGCTGCCGGCTACCGGCGGCTGTCGCGCAGGATGAGCAGGCGCACCAGCTGCAGCGCCGCCATCGCGGCCGCGGCCACGTAGGTCAGCGCCGCGGCGTCCAGCACCTTCTTCGCGCCCGCCACCTCCTGCGGCATCAGCGCGCCCGTCGAGGTGAGCTGCGCGAGCGCCCGGTTGGACGCGTCGAACTCGACCGGCAGCGTGACGACGTGGAACAGCACGGCGGCGGCGAAGAACAGGATGCCGATGTCCATGAGCAGCGTGCCGAACGGCAGCTGGGCGCCGAAGATGAGGCCGATGAAGAAGAGCGGCATCGCCAGCATGCTGCCGAAGCCGGCCACCGGCGCGAGCTGCGAGCGCAGCACGAGCGGGAACCAGCCCTGGTGGTGCTGCAGCACGTGGCCGACCTCGTGCGCCGCCACCGCGATGGCCGCGATCGAGCGCCCGCCGTAGTTGCCCTGCGACAGCCGGACGCTCTTCGCGCCCGGGTCGTAGTGGTCGCTGAGCACGCCCGCGACCGGCTCGATGTTCACGTCGCCGACGCCGTTGCGGTTCATGATCGTGCTCGCCATCTCCCGCCCGGTGAGCCCGTTGGCGGCCGGCACGGTCGAGAACTGCTCGTACGTGCTCTTCACCTTGTGCTGCGCCCAGAGGGCGAAGCCCATCGCGGGCAGGAGCAGCAGGAACGTGGGGTCGAACAGTCCGAACGGCATGGCTCGAAACCTCGTGTTGGGGGACGTTCGCCGCCACCCGGGCGGGTCGCGGCGGCGTGGGGAGTTATCGCACGCCGCCGCCGCCGTTCGTCACGCCGCTGTCAGATGCGCGCGAACCGGCTGCAAAACCGGACGCGCCGGGGCGGCTGGCGGGGCCCGGAGGGGCGGCACTAGACTGCCGCGCCATGGAAACCGCCCGTGCCCCCGTGGACCTGCGCAGCGACACCGTCACGAAGCCCACCGCCGCGATGCGGCGCGCGATCGCCGAAGCCGAGGTCGGGGACGACGTCTTCGGCGACGACCCGACCGTGATCGCCCTCGAGCGCCGCTGCGCCGGGATTTCCGGCAAGGAGGAGGCGCTGTTCGTCGCGAGCGGCACGCTCGGCAACCAGCTCGCGGTCAAGGTGCTCACCGCGCCCGGCGACGAGGTGCTGCTCGAGCGCGAGTCGCACATCTTCCTCTACGAGCAGGGCGGGCTCGCCGCCAACTCGGGCTGCCTCGCGCACGTGGTGCGCGGCGAGCGCGGCGCGCTCGCGCCCGACGCGCTGCTCGCGGCCCTGCGCGGCGAGGACGACCACGCGGCGCGGCTCAGGCTGGTGTGCGCCGAGAACACGCACAACCGGGCGGGCGGCGTCGTGGTGCCGCTCGCGAAGCTGCGCTCGCTCGGCGAGGCGGCCCGCGCGCGGAACGTGCGCGTGCACCTGGACGGCGCGCGGCTCTGGAACGCCAGCGTCGCGACCGGGATCCCGGTCGCCGAATGGGCGGCGTGCGCCGACACGGTGATGATGTGCTTCTCGAAGGGCCTCGGCGCGCCGGTCGGCTCGATCCTCGCCGGCCCGCGCGACGCGATCCGCGAGGCCCGGCGCGTGCGCAAGCGCTGGGGCGGCGGCATGCGCCAGGCGGGCATCCTCGCCGCGGCCTGCCTGCACGCCCTCGACCACCACGTGGAGCGGCTCGCCGACGACCACGCCCGGGCGCGCCGGCTCGCGGCCGGCCTGCGCGGCGCTCCCGGCGTGACCGTGGCCGAGCCCGACACCAACATCGTCATCGCCGAACTGGCCCCGCCGCTCGATCCGGGGGCGGTGCTCGCCGCGCTCGAGGCGCGCGGCGTGCGCATGGTGGGTTTCGGGGCGGGCCGGATCCGCGCCATCTGCCACCTCGACGTGGACGACGAGGGGGTCGAGCGGGCCGTCGCGGCCTTCGCCGGGGCCGTGGCCGAGGTCTCCGGGGCCCGGAACTGAGGCGCGCGGGCCGCGCGGGCCCCTGCGGTGGACCCTCGGGGAGGGGCGTGCTACGTTCCCGCGCGCTCTTTCGGCACGGCTCTCCCGCCCGGCGGAAGGATCCAGCTTGAGCGACACCCGCTCCTCCGGCCACGGAGGCACGCTGTACCTGGTGGCCACGCCCATCGGCAACCTCGAGGACGTCACGGCGCGGGCGCTGCGCGTGCTGCGCGAAGCCGACCTGGTGGCCGCCGAGGACACCCGGCACACGCGCCGGCTGCTGGAGCATTTCGGGATCACCGCGAAGCTGGTCAGCCTGTTCGAGCACAACGAGCGCTCGCGCAGCGGGATGCTGGTCGGAAGGCTGCGCGAGGGGGCATCGGTGGCGATCGTCACCGACGCGGGTTCGCCGGGCATCGCCGACCCGGGGTACCCGGTGGTGCGGGCCGCGGTGGCGGAAGGGTTCCGGGTCGAGAGCGTCCCGGGGCCGAGCGCGGTGATCGCCGCGCTGCAGGTCAGCGGGCTGCCGACGGACGCGTTCGCGTTCGTGGGCTTCCTGCCGGTCAAGCCGGGAGCGCGGCGCCGCGCGCTCGAGGAACTGCACGAACGGCGCGAGACGATCGTGGCATTCGAATCGCCGCACCGCATCGAACGCTGCCTCGCCGACCTCGAGGAGGTCTGGGGCGAACGCCCGATGGCGCTGGTGCGGGAGCTGACGAAAGTGCACGAGCAGGTGCTGCGCGGCAGCGCGCGCGAGGTCCGCGCGGCGCTGCGCGAGGACCAGAAGCGGGGGGAGATGGTGCTGGTTCTGGGCGGCAGGACGCGCGCCGAGCGCGCGGCGGACGCGTGAGCGCGCCCGTCGCGTCCGCGGACGAACGCGCCATGGGCGGCTACAAGGAGCGGGCGAAGGCGGCGGCCCACGCCGTGCTCGAGCCCGTCGTGGCCGGCATGGCGGCGATCGGCCTGCGCCCGAACCACCTGACCGTCTTCGGCTTCGTGCTCAGCGTCGGCGCGGGCTACGCGTTCGCGCTCGGGCGCTTCCGCACCGGCGCCGTGATCGCGATCGTGGCGGGGCTGTTCGACATCCTCGACGGCCAGCTCGCGCGGCGCACGAACTCGATCACGCGTTTCGGCGCGTTCTTCGACTCGACGCTCGACCGCATGGCGGACGCGGCGCTGCTGCTGGGCTTCGCCTGGTACTACCTCTGGAACCTCGTGGACATGTCGCTCAACCCGCAGCGGGTGCTGGTGAACCTGCAGCGGGGGCTGGAGCCGGACACCTACGCGGCCATCGCCCTGCTGGCGATGTTCGCCGTGGTCGGCTCGTTCATGGTGTCGTACGCGCGGGCGCGGGCCGAGGGGCTCGGGCTCGAGTGCCGGGTCGGCTGGTTCGAGCGGCCCGAGCGGATCGTTCTCATCATCATCATGGGCTTCGCGGGACTGGGCCCGGTCATTCCGGCCGGCCTGCTGATCCTGACGGGCCTGTCCTTCGCCACCGCGTTCCAGCGGATGGCGCACGTCTGGAAGCTCACCCGCGACGCGGGTTCCGGATCGGATCACACGGAGGCATGAAGTCCATGGGCAACAAGGTTCGAGTCGCCATCATCGGCGTGGGCAACTGCGCCTCCTCGTTCGTGCAGGGCCTGTACTACTACCGGAACGCGAAGGAGACCGACCGCATTCCGGGCCTGATGCACGTGAACCTGGGCGGCTACCACATCCGGGACGTCGAGATCGTCGCGGCGATCGACATCGACAAGAACAAGGTCGGCAAGGACGTCTCCGAGGCGATCGTCACGTGGCCGAACAACACGGCCGTGTTCGCCAAGGTGCCGAAGACGGGCGTCCGGGTGCAGCGCGGCATGACGCACGACGGCCTCGGCAAGTACCTCTCGCAGATCATCGAGAAGGCGCCGGGCTCGACCGTGGACATCGTCAAGCTGCTCAAGGACACGAAGACCGACGTCGTCGTCAGCTACCTGCCGGTGGGCTCGGAAGAGGCCACCAAGTGGTACGTCGAGCAGATCCTCGAGGCCGGCTGCGCGTTCGTGAACTGCATCCCGGTGTTCATCGCCCGCGAGAAGTACTGGCAGCAGCGCTTCGAGAAGAAGGGCCTGCCGGTGATCGGCGACGACATCAAGTCGCAGGTCGGCGCGACGATCACGCACCGCGTGCTCGCGAACCTGTTCGTGGACCGCGGCGTGCGCATCGACCGCACGTACCAGCTGAACTTCGGCGGCAACACCGACTTCCTCAACATGCTCGAGCGCGAGCGCCTCGAGTCCAAGAAGATCAGCAAGACCTCGGCGGTCACGAGCAACATCCCGTACGACCTGCCCGCCGAGGACGTGCACGTCGGGCCGTCGGACTACGTGCCGTGGCTCAAGGACCGCAAGTGGTGCCACATCCGCATGGAGGGCACGACCTTCGGTGACGTGCCGCTCAACCTCGAGCTGAAGCTCGAGGTGTGGGACTCGCCGAACTCGGCCGGCGTCGTGATCGACGCGGTGCGCTGCGCGAAGCTGGCGCTCGATCACGGCCTCAAGGGCGCGCTGATCGCGCCGTCGTCGTACTTCAAGAAGTCGCCGCCGGTGCAGATCCCGGACGACATCTCGCGCGAGCTGACCGAGCAGTACATCAAGGACCCCAAGGGCACCGAGGCGAAGCTGCGCGTCGCGCCCCCGACGCTGGTCCGCGAGAAGAAGCCGGTTTCGAAGGCGGCGGCGAAGGC
>CAZUEM010000027.1:0-14614 GCA_964619155.1 uncultured bacterium | reverse complement strand
AACGGCTCGGCGAACGGCAGGCCCGCGGCGGCCGCGAAGAAGGCGGCGCCGAAGAAGGCCGCCCGCGCGAAGGCGCGGGCGAAGTAGCGGCTCCATGCCCGGGCTCTTCGTCACGTTCGAGGGCGGCGAGGGCTCGGGCAAGTCCACGCAGGTCGCGCGGCTCGCCGCGCGCCTGCGGGCGATGGGACTCGACCCGCTCGTGACGCGCGAGCCCGGCGGGACGCCCGTCGGCGAGGGCATCCGGGCGCTGCTGCTCGACCACGAGCGGCGCCCGTCGGCGATGACCGAGGCGCTGCTGATGGTGGCGGCGCGAGCGCAGCTGTCGGCCGCCGTGCTGCGGCCCGCGCTCGAGGCCGGGCGGCTCGTGCTGTGCGACCGCTTCGGCGACTCGACGCTCGCCTACCAGGGCGGCGGCCGCGGCATCGATCACGCGCTGCTGCTCGAGCTGAACCGGGCCGCGACCGGCGGGCTCGAGCCCGCGCTCACGCTGCTCTTCGACGTCCCGGTCGGTGTCGGGCTCGAGCGCCGGCACGGCTCGGCGGGGGCGACGAACCGCCTCGACCGCGAGCCGGCCGAGTTCCACGAGCGCGTCCGCGCGCGCTACCTCGAGCTGGCGGCGGCCGAGCCCGGGCGCTGGCGTGTCCTCGACGCGACGCTGGGCGAGGACGAGATCGAGGCGCGCGTCTGGGAGGCCGTCGGCCCGCGGCTGTCGCCGGCGCGCGCCTGACCCGCAAGGCCCCGCGGGCCGGGCTCCGGGAGGCCCGAGGCCGCGTGCTATATTCCGCGGCCACGTTTCCCGCCCCGCACGGGCTCCGCGCCGCCGCCCGCGGGACTTCTCCGGAGGTTCCTTGATCCGCCGCCGCATCCTGCTCGGCGTGCTCTTCGCGGTCCTGTTCGCCCTCGGCTGGTGGGCGGGCCGCGGGCGCGCGTCCATCGGCCTCTACTCGAACCTCGACCTGTTCGTCGAGGTGCTCCACGCGGTGCAGTCGAACTACGTGGACGAGGTCGAGACCGGCCGGCTCGTGGGCGGCGCGATGCAGGGCATGGTGCGCGGGCTCGACGCCTCGTCGGAGTACCTCGACGGCAAGGCGTGGGGCGACTTCCGCACCTCGCTCGCGGGCGCGTACGACGGCGTGGGGCTGCACCTCGACTCGCGGGACGGCTGGCCGTCGGTGATCGCGGCGGTGCAGGGCTCGCCGGCGTGGCGCGCCGGGCTGCTGCCGGGCGACGTGGTGACGAAGGTGGACGGCCATTCCACCTGGGGCTTCGGGCCGCCCGAGATGGAGGCGCGGCTGCGCGGCGAACCGGGGACGGCGGTGACGCTGACCCTCGTGCGCGGCGACGAGGAGCGCGAGCGCGAGGTGATCGTGACGCGCGAGCGCGTCGAGGTGCCGGCCGTGCCCGCTGCCTGGGTGATGCCGGGCGGGGTGGGCTACCTGCGGCTCGCGGCGTTCCACGACCGCGCGGCCGCCGAGGTGCGCGCGGCGCTCGACACGCTGCAGCGCGGGGGGGCGCGCAGCCTCGTCGTGGACCTGCGCGGCAATCCCGGCGGGCTCGTGGACCAGGCGGTCGCGGTCGCCGGCGCGTTCCTGCCCGCGGGCACGCTGGTCACCTATACCGAGGGCCGCCGGGCCGAGGACGCGAAGCGGCTGCTCGCGCCGCGCGGCGGCGCGCGCACGGCCTGGCCGCTGGCGCTGCTCGTGGACGGCGGCACCGCCTCGGCGGCGGAGATCCTCGCCGGCGCGCTGCAGGACCACGATCGCGCGCTGCTCGTCGGCTCGACCACCTACGGCAAGGGCACGGTGCAGAACCTGTTCCCCCTGCGCGGCGGCGAGGGCGCGGTCAAGCTGACCACCGCGCGCTACTTCACGCCGGGCGGGCGCGGCATCAGCCGGCCGCTCGCGGCCGCCGAGCCCGACGAGGCGGACGAGGACGAGTTCGGCGGCGAGGCCGTCCCGACCGACACCGCCGGCGCGGACTCGGCGGCGCGGCCGGCCTTTCGCACCCCCGCGGGGAGGACCGTGCGCGGCGGCGGCGGCATCACGCCCGACCTCGCGGCCGCCCCCGCGGCGCCCGGGGCCGCGCCGGCCGCCCCCTCGCGCGAGGCGCTCGCGGGCGACGAGGCGTTCCAGAAGGCGGCCGCGATCCTGCGCCGCGCGAAGGCGCCCGCCGACGTGTTCGCCGCCCTCGGGCCCGGCGCCGCCCCGGCCGAGCCGCCGCGCGCGCCGCGCCCCGCGCCGCACCCGGTCCCGAGGTCGCGCTGACATGCCGTTCGCGTACCTGTGCGATTTCGACGGCACCATCTCGCCGCGCGACATCGGCGCGGCGCTCGCCGACCGCTTCTCGCCCGAGGGCGCGGCGGGCCGCCTGCCGCTGCTCGACGAGTGGCTCGCGGGCCGCGCGGGGCACCGCGAACTGACCGAGGCGCAGTGCGCGCTGCTCTCGCTCACCGAGGACGAGGCGCTCGCCTTCACCCGCACGTTCCGGCTCGACCCTCACTTCGCGCCGTTCGTGCGCGAGGCGCTCGGGCGCGGCGACGCCGTCATGGTGGTGAGCGAGGGGCTCGACTTCTACGTGCGCGACCACCTCGCGCGCGCGGGCTTCCCGGACCTGCCGTGGGCGGCCAACCACGCCGTGTTCGAGGACGGCCGGCTCCGCGTCGAGTTCCCGTTCGCCGACCCGGCCTGCCCCTCGTGCGGCAACTGCAAGGCGCAGCACGTGCGCCGCTACCGCGGGCGGGGCTTCCACACGGTGCTGGTCGGCGACGGCACCAGCGACCGCCACGGCGCCGCCGCGGCCGACAGCGTGCTCGCGCGCGGCTCGCTGCTCGAATGGTGCCGGGCCGAGGGGCGCGCGCACCTGCCGTTCGCCGACTTCGGCGACGTCGCCGAGTTCGCGCGGCGCCGGGACACCGCGGCGCCGCTGCCGCGGCCGAGCCGCACGCCTTCGCGCGGCGCGGCCCGGGGGGCGAGGCGCGGATGAGCGCCGGGGACGCCGCGCTGAGGATCGGGGACGTCGCGATCGAGTCGCCGTTCGTGCTCGCGCCGCTCGCGGGCGTGAGCGACTCGCCGTTCCGCCAACTCGCCCGCGAGCAGGGCGCGGCCGCGGTCTACACCGAGATGGTCTCGTCCGACGGCCTCGTGCGCGGCAGTCAGGCGACGCTCGAGTATTGCGCGTTCGAGCCGCAGGAGCGCCCGATCGGAGTCCAGCTCTTCGGGTCCGACCCCGCCGTCATGGCCGACGCGACCCGCGTGCTGTCGGACCTGCCACCCGAGCGGCGCCCGGACCTCGTGGACATCAACATGGGCTGTCCCGTGCGCAAGGTCGTGAACCGCCGGGCCGGCGCGGCGCTGCTGCAGGACGTGGCGCTCATCGAGCGCATCGTCCGGGCGATGAGCGCCGCCACCGACCTGCCCGTCACCGCCAAGATCCGCCTCGGCTGGGACGGCCAGTCGCGCAACGTGGTCGAGGTCGCGAAGGCGCTCGAGGGCGCGGGGGCGAAGGCGGTGGCCATCCACGCGCGCACGCGGGCCGAGAAGTTCGAGGGCCACGCGCACTGGGACATGATCGCCGCGGCGCGCGCCGGGGTCGGGATCCCGGTGATCGGCAACGGCGACGTCCGCGACGCCGCGGACGCGGTGCGCATGCTCGAGACGACCGGGTGCGACGCGGTCATGCTGGGCCGCGCGGCGTTCGGCGACCCCTGGGTCTTCCGCCGCATCCGGGCGCTCGTGGAGCGGGGCGAGACGCTGCCGCCGCCGACCGCGCAGGAGCGCCTCGAGACCGGCATCCGCCACCTCGAGATGCTGGTGCGCTCCTCGGGCGAGGCGGTCGCGGCGAAGGAGATGCGCAAGCACGTGGCGTGGTACATCAAGGGCCTGCCGCACAGCGCGCGCGTGCGCGAGCAGGTGAACCAGACCCGCACGGCCGCCGAGATGGCGGACCTGCTCCGCCGCTACCTCGGCGACCTCGCGGCGCACGGGCTGGACGCGTTCACCCCGGCGCCCGGCGAAGCGGCCACGCGGGGGCTGCGTGCGACCGGCTGAACTGCGCGCGCTGCTGCGCGAGGTGAAGGCCGGGCGCGTCGCGCCCGCCGCGGCCGCGCGCCGGATCGGCGCCGCGCCGGTCGAGCCCATGGGCTTCGCGACGCTCGACCACCACCGCGCGCTGCGCACCGGGTTCCCCGAGGTGATCTTCTCGCAGGGCAAGA
Source organism: uncultured bacterium (assembly GCA_964619155.1). Classification (GTDB taxonomy): domain Bacteria; phylum Eisenbacteria; class RBG-16-71-46; order RBG-16-71-46; family RBG-16-71-46; genus CAIXRL01. Next base: position 10,404 of record CAZUEM010000027.1, on the reverse strand, counting down.
CCCCGCGGCAGGTCGTGGCCATCGCCGGCCGGCTCTACGAGCGCCACGGGCTGGTGCTCGCGACGCGGGCCGGCGAGGAGGCGCGCGCCGCCCTCGCGGCCGCCTTCCCGACCGCCGAGGTGCACGAACGCGCGCGCTGCGTCGTGCTGCGGCGCCGGCCGGCCCGCGGCGCCGGGCGCGGGCGCGTGCTCGTCGTCTGCGCCGGCACCGCCGACCTGCCGGTCGCCGAGGAGGCGCTCGTCACCGCGAGGGTGATGGGGAGCCGGGCCGAACTGCTCGCGGACGTCGGTGTCGCCGGCATCCACCGCCTGCTCGCCCACCGCGAGCGGCTGCGCGACGCGCGCGTGCTGGTCGTCGTGGCCGGGCTCGAGGGAGCGCTGCCCAGCGTGGTCGGCGGGCTCGTGGACCGGCCGCTCATCGCCGTGCCCACCAGCGTCGGCTATGGCGCGCACTTCGAGGGACTTGCGCCGCTGCTCGCGATGCTCAACTCGTGCGCGGCGGGGATCACGGTCGTGAACGTGGACAACGGCTTCGGTGCGGGCTACGCCGCGCACCTCGTGAACGCCCGCGGGAGGGCCTGAGCATGCCGCGCATCGCCTACTTCGACTGCTTCTCCGGCGTGAGCGGCGACATGACGCTCGCCGCCCTCGTCTCGGCGGGCTGGCCGGCCGAGACGTTGCTCGCCCTTCCGGGGCGGCTCAAGCTCGAGGGGGTCACGATCGAGGTGTCCGACGTCCGGCGCGGTGCGCTGGCCGCGCGGCACGTGCGCGTGAGCGCCCCGGCGAAGCAGCCGCACCGCCACCTGCACCACGTCGAGGCCATCCTGGGGGCAGCCGATCTGCCGGTTCCCGTGGCGGATACGGCGCTGCGGGTGTTCCGCCGCCTGGCCGAGGCCGAGGCCCACGTGCACGGCACGACCGTCCAGAAGGTGCACTTCCACGAGGTCGGGGCGGTGGACGCCATCGTGGACATCGCCGGGGCCGCGCTCGCGCTCGCCGACCTCGGAGTCGAGCGCGTCTACGCGTCGACGCTCCCGCTGGGCGGAGGCACGGTGATGTGCGAGCACGGCCGCATGCCGGTCCCGGCCCCGGCGACCGCCCGGTTGCTCGCCGGCGTGCCGGTGCGGCACGGGCCGGTCGAGGCCGAACTCGTCACGCCCACGGGCGCCGCGCTGCTCGCCGAGCTGGTCGCCGACTGGAGCGGTCCGCCCGCCTACCGGCTGGAGACGGCGGGCATCGGCGCGGGCACGCGCGATTTCCCCGGGCACGCCAACGTGCTCCGCGTGCTCCTCGGCTCGACCGCCGACGCGGGACCGGCCACGCGCACGGTCGCCGTGCTGGAGACCGCCCTCGACGACGAGACCCCGCAGCGGCTCGCGGACCTCTCGGCGCGACTGCTCGGAGCGGGGGCGCTCGACGCCATGCTGGCCCCCGTCCTCATGAAGAAGGGCCGGCCGGGCCACTGGCTGGTGATCCTGGCCGAGCCGGCCGACGCCGAGCGGCTGGCCCGGCTGGTGCTCGAGCACTCCCCGAGCCTCGGGGTGCGGGTCCGGACCGAGGGCCGCCTCGAGTTGCCCCGGCGGATCGAGCGGGTCGGAACCCCGTTCGGAGAGGTTCTCCTCAAGGTGGCCACGCTGCCGGACGGCGCCGAACGGGCGTTTCCCGAGTTCGAGTCGGTCCGGGAGGCCGCCGAGCGAACGGGCCGCCCCCTCCGGGAAGTCTCGGAGGCCGCGGCCGCGGCGTGGCGGTCCGGCCGCTGACGGGCGGCCGCCGCGGCCTGGAACCCCCGGCTTCGGGGGCACAGGCCATGCCAAGTGCCAGCAAAAAAACGGATTGACAGAGCCCTGATGGACACCTAGCCTTTGTTGCGTGTTGGGGGCGCTGACTGACCGAGTTACCCCTCACTTGCACCTCAGGTTCCGCAGTTGCACGAGTCGTCCGGGCTGGCAGCGGCCCACGACCCCGGCAACTCACGACAGAGATCGCGCACACCATGTGTCCCATTCGCCCCGAACTGCCTAAGGGACGAGCCGGGACAGCGGAAAGGGGGGATGGGACCGAGACGGGAGTGGCCGTCGTCTCTCGTGCGTCGCACGAAAGCCGTCGGCGCTTCGTTTTTTGCGACACCTCGCTCGCAATCTGTACCTGGAAGACTTCGCATTGCCCATGCATTGCGACGATGGAGGTAGTCCTATGAAGAAGTCGTTCATCGCGGTTCTTCTCCTGATGGGAGCAGCCGCGATGATGGCCACCGGAGTGTTCGCCCAGACGTCGGACGACCCGGCTGCCATCCTGAAGAACGTCAAGATCCAGAAGGCCGCCTCGAGCGCGAAGCAGAGCCTCCGCGTCTCGGCCGGCCCGGATCCCGACACGGTCTACGTCGGCTACTCGCAGACCGACCACTGGAACGCGTCGACCAACTACTGGAACATCTGGTCCGGCACGCGCCGCCCGGGTGTCAACGACCCGAACAACGCGGTCTGGGACTGGGACAACCTGTCCATTCTCGCCGCCAATGGCGTCGGTGACTCGCTCGCCGGCTGGTGGCCGAACAAGCGCCTCTACACGACGACCGGTGGCTTCACGTTCACCGACGACCTCCGTCCGTGGTGGGCGATCGACAACGGCAACACCGCCAACTACGTCATCAACCAGGGCGCGGGCGGCAAGCGCACGTTCGGCGTCGTCGGCGTGTGGCACGCGGATCCCGGCTCGGCCGCGGGCAACGGCGTTCTCTGGACGCCGCTGTCGGGCACCAAGTCGGCCTGGTGCGGTCTGCGCCAGCTGAATGACCACACGGTCATCGATGCCGTGACGGGCCAGCCCTTCAGCCAGGCGGCCGTCGAGCAGATCAACGGCGGCGGCGCCGGCGCGGGCACGCGCACGTTCCCCGGCTACGCCAACCAGTGGGACCAGATGCTGTACCGCGACGTGAATCCGCCCGCGGGCCAGCCGATGACGGTCTCCTTCCTGTACCGCACCCGCATGTCCACCGGCTTCGGCACGGCGGCGGCGACGCGTACGGGCTGGTTCCACGGCGACCCGCTGAACGTCGTCGCGGGCAACTTCATCTCCAGCAGCGCCGCCGGCACCAGCGCTCCGCGGGACTCGTTCTCGCTGTACGTCGGCGTCCCGGTGGACGAGGCCAACTGCACGTACTCGGACGGCTCGGTGGGCGCGGTGTACGACGTCCAGCGCCGCTGGTTCTCCGAGGTCATCCGGATGTTCGACGGCTCGCCGTCCTACTGCCTGTTCTCGGTCGCGGGCAACAACCCGGCCGACACGGCGGATGCGACGCCTTCGTCGGGCACGCTGACGCTGCCCGCCGCGCAGGTGGACGCGATCAAGGCCATCTCCGGCGGTCCGGTGCGTCTCGTGTTCCGCGTCAAGACGAACCGCGGCTTCGCGGACGACGACGGCGGCTTCAACTCGAACTCCCGTGGCGCCGCGCTGCTCGACGACGTCACGGTCAACGGCAACAACATCGGTGACTTCGAACTGGCCGAGCAGGCCGGTGTCAACGCCATCGACAACCGTCCCGGCGCCAGCCCGCTCAACAACTGGAAGTCCACGGGCAAGCCGATCTCGGTGCACTTCCACCTCGGCAACCTCGAGGCGGGCATCAACTACGCCGAGCTCTGCGGTTCGTGGGACTCGCCGGCGCGTTTCTGCGACATCCGCGGCAACGTGCTCATGTCGGGCAACTACGACGTCTTCGAAGCCATGAACGATCCGCGCTACACGTCGGAGCGTGAGGGCTTCCCGGGCGCCTGGTCGCCGACGATCAACATGAAGGTCGATCGGAGCGGCAGCAACGCCGTCAACCCGCACGGCCTGACCGAGTCCATCGTCACGACGACGGACGACATCTACCTGCTGTTCGACATCTACGCGGGCCAGCTGAACCTGACGTTCACGGGCGTCGGCTACCAGCCGGGCTTCATGGTGTACCCGCGTCAGCAGGCGAACGGCGCGCTGATCTGGTCCGACCCGATCCTGCCGGGCTTCCTCGTGTTCAACCCCGATCCGCAGTGCTACGGGGACTGGTACTCGCTGGGCGCCGACATCGGCATCCCGGCGGTGGCCAACACGTACAACCGGCCGGACTCGATGCGCGTCATGGTCAGCATCTACCAGGCGTGCTTCCGCTGGGGCGTGACGCTGGGTTGCAACGACAACGACGGCGTGTACTTCGACAACATCTCGATGGCTTTCGTGGACAACGCGGAAGTCCAGGCGAGCGCGTCGAACGCCATCGTGCCGGGCGCCATCTCGGCGGCCATCTGGCAGCTGCACGGCGACGCGTTCCCCGCGAACGAGACGCCGCAGCTTCCGAACTCCGCGAACTTCGACACCACCACCGCCCTCATCAAGGGCCCGCTGAACAACGCGCAGGCGACGGGCAACCAGCTGCGCTTTGACATCCTGGCGGACACCCTCCTGATCTCGGCGACCAACGTGTCGGGCTCGACGGATCCGACGTTCGCGAACCAGACCCGCGTGGACCTCGTGTTCCGCATCCTGCCGGGTCCGGGCAACTACGCGATCGCCAGCCCCGGCGGCCGTACGTTCCCGCCGACGTCCTCGATGCAGCTGCTCGACGTGCCCACGAACCAGGCGAACTTCGTCACCTCCGGTGACGGGACGTTCTGGGGCGAGTACCTGGCGGACCCGGGCAAGTTCTCCTCGGGCACGCACAACGGCGGCACGTACTGGGACTACCTGACCTGGAACTCGGCGCGCTGCGACTCGTCCGAGCTCAACATGTTCCCGGTCACGGGCAAGATCACGGGCGGCCTGGTCGCCGGCAACTGGTCGAACATGCTGCACGACGCCGATCCCAAGTTCGCGACGCTCGGCATCACCAAGTTCCGCTGCTTCATGGTGGACACGGCCGGCACGGCGTCGAACAACAACATCGTGTGTGACGGTACGGTCCCGGCGTGGCTCACGACGGTCCCGCAGACGCGCACCGGCTGGGACGGCACGAACACCACGAAGGAGTACACCAAGATCATTCCGGACGGCCTGCTGACGCCTGGCTCGCACGTCCAGTACTTCTTCCGCAAGTCGGGTCTCGCGGATTCGAGCATCTTCGCGATGATGCCGGACACGACGCAGGTCCTTCAGAACGGCGAAGGCCCCAGCCTCGACGGTCACCGCTGGCAGCAGTTCAGCGTCCTCCCGGATCGCTGGAAGGACACCGCCTTCGGTGGCTCGGGCATGGCCTGCATGCTGTACGTGGACTGGAACGACCGTCGCGGCAACGAGCGCGTCTTCGTGTCCGTCATGGACTCGATCGGCGGCACGTCCGCGGCCAAGTTCGGCGCGCACAACGGCTGGCAGGCTCCGGCGGTCCCGGGCATCATCACCGCCGAGCTGGCCAACTACCCGGTCTACGGCAAGAACCAGCAGCCCGGCACCACGTGGGACATGTACGGCGTCAAGGCTTCGGAGTCCGGCGCTTCCGGTGGCGTGAGCCTCGGCAGCCGTCTGGCGAACCGTGCCTCGATGGGCTTCGCGGCTGGCAAGACGGCCCTCACCGGCCCGACGCCTGAAATGCTGCGCAAGTTCTACCGCCTGCTCACCGTCCTCACGGGCGACCTGAACTCGGGCGTCACGGGTCCGTTCTTCAACAAGTCGCAGGACGACATCGGCATCCTCAACGACTTCCTCACCGGCAACGACGTCGGCAGCACGGCCCAGCCGCGCGGCCTGTTCATCGGCGGTGACGGCTTCGTGCAGAACGAGGACCTGCTGAACGGCCAGAACGCTTCGCACGGCCTGTTCCTGTCGACGAAGCTCGGCCTGACGCTCCGCAACGGCTCGTACCAGGCCGTCTCCAACAACACGAACGACTGCGCCGACGTGATCACGACCAGCGTCATCACGACGAATGGTGACGTGTACGGCGTCGGCAACAGCTGCGCGTTCTCGAACGACCTCCTCCAGCGCAACCCGGCCATCACGGAAGCGGTGGAAGCGACGTACTACGAGAACGTCGGAGCGAACGGTCCGTACGTGGCGTCGGTGCACAAGCCGGCCGTCCCCGCCCGCGACTGGGTGGCGTACACGGAAGGCTGGGACATCGAGCACCTGTGGGGCCGGTACTGTGAGACGGCCGGTGGCCGCCTCGCGTACTACTACAACATGTACAACGCGCTGTTCGCGACGCAGTGCCAGGTCGCGACGGCGTCGCCGTCGCAGACCCTGGACGTCCCGCAGAGCGGTCACGGTGCGCAGTTCGCCAACTTCATGAAGGTTGGCAACAGCGTCATGCGTGCCGGCAACGCGCGGATCCACTTCGGTCTCGCCGGCGCCGATCGCGTCCGCATCCGGATGTACGACGTGACCGGCCGTCTGGTCCGCACGCTCGCCGACCGTTCGTTCAACGCGGGTGAGTACGACCTGGCGTGGGACGGTGCGGACGACAGCGGCAACCAGGTGGCGCGTGGTGTCTACTTCGCTCGCATCGAGTACGCGACGAAGGGTGGCGCCATCAACGGCCGCGTGGTGGTCCTGCGGTAAGCGAACGCAGCACTCGCAGTAACGGAAGCGGGCGGGGAGCGATCCCCGCCCGCTTCTCGTTGCCCGCGAAGGCGTTCGGCTCCGGATCTGGCCCCGGCCCCGGAACCCGGGGCGGCGCCCGGGAGCGCCCCGAGCGGGACCGCGGCGGGCGGGTTCGGCCGTTTCGCATGGCGTGGAGGATGAGGGCGACCCAGGTGGGCGCCGGGCATGCCCGCGGCGCTCCGCGCGTGCTCAGGACGGCGCGGAAGTCACGCCACCCCAACCGATTTGCGCTTGACGACCCTGACGCGACGCTCTAGCCTGCCGGTCACTTCCCTTCCAACTGACTGGGCGTGCTGGGGGGCGCGAATGCGCTTGCGTGTCGGGGTTGTACTTTGCCTTTTTTTGGTTTTTCTCAGCGCCGGTTGCCGTAAGGCGCTTTCGCCGAACGTAGACAACAACGTCGCGCCGGAGACGTGGATCACGGCGGCGCCGATGGACACCATCACCGACCGCGGGACGGGTGGTGCGCCGCTGCCGGGGCGTCCGGGCGAGATCCCGGTGCGCTACCACCTGTACTGGGCCGGCTCGGACCTCGACGGCGCGGTGACGGGCTTCTACTGGGCCGTCGTCGAGACGCTGCCCATCCCGCCGGGCGACGGCCTCGGCGTGCCGAGCCTGCCGGGTCCCAAGCCCCAGGACTACCGGTACACGGCGCGCACGGACAGCATCTTCATCTTCAACGCGTCCGAGGACGTGCCCGTCCGCGAGCACACGTTCTACATCTACGCCGTGGACAACAAGGGCAGGCCGGACCCGACCCCGGCCCGCTTCATGTTCCGGGCCTACGACCGGTTCCCGCCGCTCGCGGTCGTGGACTCCGCTTACGCCACCGGAACCATCTACCTGCTCAATCCCGGCGGGGGCGTGACACCGATCGTGCGCACGTACTCGATCCGGGACTCCTTCGACGTCGCCCGCCCGTTCCCGAGCGACACCGTGCCCTCGATCTCGCGGCTCGTGTTCCGCTGGCACGGTGAGCCGACCATCCCCAGCACGCTGGTGACCGGCTACCGCTACAAGCTGGACGAGCCCGTCTACAACATCGTGGACTCGACCGTGACCGTCGCCGTGTACAACACGCGCATCGGCACCGACGTGGTCTCGCCGGGCACCAAGAAGTTCACGCTGCGGGCGGTGGGCCAGTCGGGCTGGCGCGGCGAGGCGACCCGCTACTTCCAGATGAACTTCGCGCCGGACAGCTGGTACTCGGGCCCCGACGTCAACGACCCGGCCCAGGGCTGGCTGTCGTACCAGGACGGCAACGGCAAGCGCTACTACTACAAGAACGTCAACTGGAGCACGCTGGGCGCGACGGGCGGCATCCCCAACACCCTGCTGAGCGGGGACTCCGTCAACGTGCTGCCCTCGAACCGGCCGGCCCGCAAGACGTTCTTCGAGTTCTACCAGAACCGCATCTGGGCCCACGCGGAAGGCGACACCGTGCACCTGAATTCGTGGGTGCTCCTGCCCGCGGGCGGCTACGACGCGGATTCGCCCTACCTCGTGAAGGTCGGCCTCGACCCGAACCTGCCGTCCGGTCCGGTCACCGTGGTGGACCCGAGCCCGAACGGTTCGCCCATCGGGTTCCGGGCCAACGTCACCGTGCGCAAGCCGGACGGCGGCACGGTCCGGCCGACGGAGACCAACACGTTCCCGATCTTCGACATCACGTCGTCCTTCCACGAGCCGAAGATTTCGTACCGCGCGCCCATGAGCGCGACGGGCAAGGCCTACGCGTACATCGTGGCCGAGGACGGGGACGGAACCGTGGACCGGCGCGTGCAGAAGGCCGGCGGCGCCGAGCGGGTGGCCGACGACGTGGACGCCAACGGCGGCACGCCCGAGCAGCAGGCCGTGCGCTCGAAGGTGATGACCTTCTACGTCAACCACTCGCCGCGCGTGGACCTGACGGCCGCCGCCTTCTTCCCCAAGCCGGGCGCGACCATCACGGGCGTGAACCAGACCTTCAACCTGATCTGCCACGACATCGACCCGATCGACGAGACCCGCACCGTGGACCGTGTGGGCGGGCCGCAGAGCCCGCCGGCGCCGGTGCTCGTCAAGACCGTGGACCTCATCCAGGACCAGGGCGGCGGCGTGGTCGTGACCCAGAACGTGTGCACAGAGTTCGAGGGCCAGAACCCGAACTTCACGCCCATCTCGAGCTTCGTGAACGGCCCCATGACGGTGCGCGTGCAGCTGAGCGACGGCCGCGCCAACCAGAGCGAGCGCTACGGCCGCCGCACCGTGACCGTCAACATCCCCGTCACCTACAGCGTGACCGCGCCCGGGGGCGCGGGCCCGGGGAACGAATCGCAGTCGACCCAACGACCGGGGTCACCGCAAGCCGCAGACGGGAGACAGTAGTCATGAAGCGCCTTTCCATCGGACGCGCCGCCCTGATCGGCGCGGGCCTCCTGGTCGTCGTCGCGTCGCTCGGCTGCGAGAAGGCGGGGGTCAAGTTCTTCGTCCCGAACCAGCGCCCCACGGTCGAGCTGACCGCGGCGCCCGTCAGCACCGCGGACACGGCCTGGTACGCCTACAAGATGAACTGGTCGGGCCAGGACGCCGACGGCCGCGTCGAGCGGTTCGAGTACGCGATCGACCCGCCGACGACGCCGGATGCGGAGACCCTGTGGGTCTCGACGACCAAGAACGAGCAGCAGCTGTTCTTCAAGGCCTCGAACGCCTACTTCGACCCCCGCCGCGGCTGGCGGTCCAACGACTTCCACACGTTCGTCGTGCGGGCCGTGGACGACGCGGGCGCGGTCTCGGCGCCGAAGTCGCGCGCGTTCTACTCGTACACGATCGCCCCGGTCGTCTCGATCGTGAACCCGCTGCCGAACAAGTTCATTTCGCGGCTCGTGACCCCCGCCGTGCGCGTCAACTGGCAGGGGCGTGACGACGACGGCGTGTTCACCCAGAAGCCGGTCAAGTACAAGTACCGGCTGTTCCGCGTCGGCGACACGGAGTACGACTTCCAGAAGGCACAGCTCTACCCCGACTCGCTGCGGCTGTTCTACGCCGCGCGAAACTTCGCGGGCTGGGACTCGACGAGCGGCGACACGACGTTCGTTCAGTACACGCAGCTGACGCCCAACGCCCCGCACCTGTTCGTCGTGATCGGCATCGACGAGGCCGGCGCCTACTCGCCGGAGTTCTCGCTCGAGACGAACATGCTCAAGTTCACGCCGGGCTTCGCCGGCACGCTGGGGCCTGTCTTCACCGTGTTCAACGAGTTCTTCTTCTACCAGTACCAGTCCGGCGGCGTCAGCATCGACCCGCTGGTCTGGATCAAGCTCGAGGTGCCCTCCGGCCAGCCCGTGACGTTCAACTGGGTGGCGGCGCCGCCCGAAGGGGCGACGATCGAGTGGTACCGCTGGAAGCTCGACGGCGACATCACCGACGAATCGCCGCGCTCCGACGAAGTCACCGACTGGTACCGCTGGAGCCGCAAGAACAACCTGACCACGAGTTGCACGATCGGCCCGTTCGCCGGCGGCGAGGAGCACTTCCTCTACCTCATGGCGCAGGACAACAACGGCCTGCCCAGCCTCGCGGTCGTCAACTTCAAGGTGATCACGCCGTCGTTCGAGAAGGACCTGCTGATCGTGGACGACACGCGGCTCCTGCCCGACCAGTTCAACGCCGGCAGCGTCGTCCCGCGGACCTACGGCAACACGCTCTGGCCGGCCGCGGCCGAGCTCGATACGTTCCTGTACGCGAAGGGCGGCTTCCCGTGGCGCGGCCCGCAGGGCGTGACGGGCACCCTGCCCCCGTCCAAGCCCGGCGTGTTCGCCGGCTACGCCTACGACACGCTCGGCACGCGCCGCGG
>CAZUEM010000026.1:14516-32595 GCA_964619155.1 uncultured bacterium | reverse complement strand
GCGGGGTGCCCGCGGACTCGGCGCCGCCGGGCCGCGCGCCGCGGCCCGAGCCCGACCCGCTCGTCGAGGGCTGGCGGCGCGTGGCCGCGGCGGGCGAGGGCGCGCCCGCGTTCGATCCCGCCCGGCTCGAGGAGCTCTCCGGCCTGCGTCCCGCTCCGTGGACGCTCGCGCACGTGGACGAAGCGGGCCTGCACGCCGAGCTGCCGTGCGCGCTCGCGGGCGAGGCGCCCGCGGGCAGCGCCCCCGGGGCGGGCGTCGCGCTCTTCCACCTGCTCGCCGCGCAGCCGCACCCGGCGTACGGGCGCGGGCTCGTCGCCGCTCTGTCGCTGCCGCCCGAGGCCGAGCCCGTGCCCGAACGCGCCGTCTCGACCGCCGCGCTCCTCAACGAGGCCGAGGCGCGCGAGCGCACCGCCTTCGACGCGCTCGGCGCCTGGTGCGTGCACCCGCAGGCCGGGCTCGCCTTCGTCGCGTTCTGGCCGGCGCTGCTCGACGAGCCCGGCCTGCCCGCGCGGCTGGCGTGGGACTTCGCCGGCCGCGCGCGCTGGGCCCGCGAGTTCCTCGCGAAGGCGCACGGGCTGCGCGCGGACGCGCCCGGCGCCTGAAGCGCGATCCGGCCCGGGCCCGGCCGGCCTCACCGGGTCGTCCGGGACCGGCCCGCCCTCGATCCGCGCGACCGCGTCCGGCGGCCCGCGCGGCGGCGGCGCACGGCGGCCCGGATTGCCACTTGATTCCGGGGCCGGGAAACGCGCACACTGCGGGCCGTCGAAGCCGGGCTGATTTCTCGCAGGAGCGGGTGTGGCAGCTACGGGGTTCACTCGACCGTAACTGCCCTTTGCTTTTTCGGGGCCGCAGGCATTCGGCCGCGTATTCGCGTTCCGGGCGATCGCCCGGGGCGTCCGTATCGGCGGGGGGAGACCCCCGGGCACAAGGAGTTGGCAGTGGCGACTGGCACCGTGAAGTGGTTCAACGACGCGAAGGGCTTCGGCTTCATTTCCCAGGAAGGCGGCGACGACGTCTTCGTGCACTTCTCCGCCATCACGGGTGAAGGCTTCAAGACGCTCGCCGAGGGCGAGCGCGTGGAGTTCGACGTCGTGAAGGGCCCGAAGGGCCTGCAGGCGAGCAACGTCAAGAAGAGCGCCTGAGAACCACCGCAGTTCGCGGCGCGGGGCGCGTGGCAGCGCACCCCGCGCCGCTCCTTTTTCGGACGCTGGCGAGGGGGGGTCGCATGGGTCGTCGCCACAGGGGCGCGCGCGGGCGTGGCGGCGGGGCGGACGCGCCGGGCGCCGCGTGGCTCGCGCAGCTGGCCGAAGTCGCGGCGGACCCGGAGCGCCGGGCGGCGCTCGACGGCGACGCCCTGCTGCTCGTCACGTTCCAGCAGTGCCTGGGGTACGGGCACGCCGGCGAGCCCGGGTTCGCCGACGCCCTCGCCGCGCTGTGGCCCGACCTGGCCGCGAAGACCACGGACGCCGACCGGCTCGAGCTGCTCGACCGTATCGCCGCGGCGGTCGAGGAGGGCGGCGCCGGGGTGCTCGCGCTGCTGCCGTTCCTCATGCACGAACCGTCGCCGGAGGCGGTCGCCGTCGCGGGCGAGACGTTCGCGTCGCTCGTCCCGCTCGACGCGGGCGACGAAGCCACCGGCCCGCGCATGCTGGTGCGCATGCTCGAGCACGCCGAGGAGGAGGGCACGCGCGTCGGGCTCGCGGCCGCGCTCCTGCGCTTCGGCGACCGCCGCCTGCGGCCCCTGCTCGACCGGGCGTGGAGGCTGCTCGAACCCGCCGCGCGGGTGCGCCTCGCGGGCCTGCGGGGGGCCTCGCGCGTCGCGTTCGCGGCCACGGCCGAGTTCTGGATCGCCTGCCTCGAGGACGCCGACGACGCCGTGTTCGCCGCGGTCGCGGGCGCGCTCGAGCGGCTGCCGCGCGAAGCGGACCCGCCGCGCGTGCTCGAGGTGCGCCGCAAGTTCCCGGCGAACGCCCCGGACGGGCGCGACGAGATCGCGCTCGAGCACGACTGGCCGATCGGGGAGTTCGCCGCGCGCATCGCGCCCGCGCTGCTCGACCTCGCACGGCGCGAGAACGAGCCGCGGCGGCTGCCGGCGGTGCTCGCGGCGTGGGGGATCGCGGCGGCGGACTGACCGCTCAGCGGTTCGCGCGCCGCGCCGCTCGGTCGCCCGCGATGCCGAGCGCCACGCCCGCCACGACCACGACCGCCCCGGCGAGCGCCGGGAGCCCGAGACGCTCGCCGAGGAACACGGCGCCGAGCACGGTGGCCAGCACCGGCGTGAGCACCGCGATGAAGCTCGTGCGCACGACCGGCCAGCGCTGCACGAGATACGCGAACGCCACGAACGCCACGACCGAGCCCACGAGCGTGAGGTAGAGGAGCGAGAACCAGCCGCCGCCCGAGCGCGGCAGGTGCCACGGTTCGCCGAGCGCGAGCGAGGCGAGCAGGCACAGCGGCGCGCCGGCGACGTGCGCCACGGCGTTGATCGCCACCGGGCTGCCGCCGGGCCCGCGCTTGAGGATGACGCCCGCGAGCGCCGCGGTGACCGCGCCGAGGAACGCGGCCGCGAGCGGCAGCGGAGGGAGCGCGGCGCCGAGCTGGGCCGAGAACAGCACGACGACGCCGGTGAGCCCGACGAGCGCGCCCGCGAGCTTGAGCGGGCGCAGCGGTTCGAGGCCGAACGCGCGGGCGAACAGCGCCGTGCAGAGCGGGATGGTGGCGTACAGGATCGCGGCGACCGACGAGGGCACGGACATCTCGGCCCAGTAGAGGAGCGCCAGGCTGACGCCGAAGTCCACGATGCCGAACAGGACCGCGGCCTGCAGCGCGGGGCCGCGCGGCCACGGCTGGCGCGTCGCGAACGCGATCGCCGCGAGCACCGCGGCGCCCAGCACGAGCCGCAGGCCCGCCGCCCAGAGCGGCGGCAGGCTCTCGTTGCCGATGCGGATCGCGAGGAACGTGCTGCTCCAGACCAGCACGCAGACGGCGAACGCCAGCCACGCGAGCGAACCGCCCCCGCCGCGGCCCGGGCCGGAGGCCGTCACGGGAGCAGCACGATCCGCCGGACCGCCGAACGCGCGCCCGCCTGCGCGCGCAGGAAGTAGACGCCGGGGGCGAGCTTCGCGGGGCCGGAGAGCGACGCCGACACGGCCACCGCGCCCGCGGCCTCGGCGTCGTGCAGCAGCGCGACCCGCGCCCCGCGCACGTCGGCCAGCTCGACGCGCACGCGCTCGCCGGGCCGCGCGTCCACGACCGCGCGCAGCGTGCCGCGCGCGGGGTTGGCCGCCGCGAGCCGCAGCGTCGCGGGCGGCGCGGCCGCGGGCACGGACGTCACCGCCGTCGAGGACACGACGACCCGCTCCGCGGCCTCGAGCGAGGGGCCGGAGCCGCAGGGCGCCTGCTGCGCGAGCGCGCCGCCGTCGGCGCCGCCGTACGCGGCGAACGCGATCTCGAGCGACGCGGGCGGGGGCGAGAACCAGGCCGCCACGTCCACGAGGCCCTCCAGCACCGAACCGGCGGCCTTCTCGAGGCCGGCCGTGGGCTGCGTCCCGGCCGCGTCGAACCAGCCGCACCAGCCGTTCGAACCCTCGTTCCCGAGCACCAGCCGGTACGCGGCGACCTGCCCGGCCTTGGCCCACGGCGCCGCGCGCAGCGCCGTGGACTCGGGGGGCGCCACGAACACGAAGTGGTCGAGGCCCGCCGCCTTCGGGGCGGCGAGGTAGAGCCAGCGCCCGTCGTACTCGGCGCGCAGTTCGAGCCCGCCGCACGAGGCGACGACCGGCACGCCCGCGTCGGGGGAGCCGTCGATGACGTGGGGCGGCGCCTGCGCGCCGCTCACCGCCACGTGCCAGTCGGCGCCGCCGTTGTTGTCCCACTGGTTCGCCGGGGAGCGGAAGACGAAGTCCACCGACGTGGCGTTCGCGGGGATCGCGTACACGTGGTCGAAGCGCTCCGTGGCGGCGTTCCAGCTCATGGCCGGGTCCGGCGAGAGCACGCCCGTCCAGCCGCTGTGGCCGACGTGGACGTGCACCGGGTTCGTGTCGTCCGGCAGGGCTCCCGGCACGGGGTCGTAGTGAATCGTCAGCGTGCCGCCCGCGACCGGGTTCGCGGGCTCCCAGGTGACCGCGGGGTCCGCGGGCGTCACCGAGCCGGCGCCCACCCAGACGTGCTGGATCGGGCTGCGCCGCACGCGGCCCGTGCGGTCCACCGCTTCGCAGTAGTAGTCCACGAGGACGTCCGACAGGCCGGTCACCTTCGCGGACCACTGCTCGGCCATGTGCGCGGGCAGCACGCTGAAGTCGATCTCCGGCAGGTCGAAGACGTCGCCCTTCGGGAACGCGCGCCGCGTCATGGCGACGGCCTGCCAGGCGCCGACCTCGGGCCCGCCGGCGTAGGTCTCGTTCTGGCTCGAGGCGATGGGGTTCGTGCCGTCGGCGTCGAGGCGGTAGACGAGCCGCACCGTGTCCACGCCGCTCACGTCGTAGGCGAACGTCCACACCCAGAAGTCGGAGGGCATGTCGGCGCCGGCGCCGCCGGGCCAGCCCCACAGCGAGCCGCCGCCCTTGCCGCCCGGGTTCCACGGCAGCCGCTGCGGCAGCCACAGCGTGGGCGCCGTCGTGTCGGGTCCGCCCGCCAGGATCGCGTCGGCGTGCTCGACGGCGCGGTTGCACGCGAGCGTCGCCTTCACCTCCATGTCGAGCGAGGCGCCGTAGTACATGTAGCCGCTCTCGTGGCCCGCGAGCAGGAAGTGCCAGGCCTTGTCGATGTCCGTCGCGCCGGCGATCGTGGGGTCGGCCATGCGCGCCGCCACCGGCGGGCCGGCGATGCCCTCGGCGGTGAGCACGCGGTTGGTCGCGGCGGTCAGCACCGCCCAGTTGCGCTCGTCCTCGGCCCAGCCGTTCGGGATGTCGAACTGCCCGGCCGCGTTCACGAGCGGCCAGTTCCAGTTGATGAACTGCGGCGAGCCGAAGTCGCCGTCGGCGTTCACCCAGCCGCCGTCCTCGACGTGCACGACGTCGGCCGGGTCCACGGGGTGATCGGCGAGGTACTCGGCCACGGTCGTGGGCTCGTAGCCCTGCGCGGACGCCGCGTTCGCGAACTGCGACACGTTCTCGTTGTAGTAGCTGTGGCCGCCGGACCAGGCGTTGTCGCCGTCGTGCGCGAACAGCACGAGCATCGGCCTCGCGGGATCGTTGCGCGCGGCGATCGCGTCGATCTCGCCCGTGCCGTAGAGGCCGTAGCCCTCGTTCCACGACATGCCGTTCGCGGCGGGCACCACGGTCAGCGACGAGATCGCGCCGGTCGCCGGGTCCACGTGCTGGGCGCGGTGGGGGCGCAGCGCGTAGGGCACCGGCACCCGGGTCGTCACGCCGCGGCTGATGGACTGCGAGTAGTACCAGCCCTGCGCCGGATTCTGCTGGTCGGCGCGGTTGGGCGGGTCGCAGTTGTCCAGGTTCGCCTGGTAGGGGTAGTCGGCGCAGGCCCGCGCGATGTGGATGTCCGGCACCACGCTCCACTGCACGCCCTCGGCCACGAGCGCCGGGATGAGCCGCTCGGAGAAGCACATCTCGGCGGGGAAGAAGCCGGTCGAGAGCGGCCCCGCTCCCCACGCCGAGGGCATGATCGCCTTCTGCGCCTGCAGCTCGCGGCGGAACACGGCCTCGTCGCAGAGCGGGTTGATGGCGTGGTGCATGCCGACGATGACGGCGTCGAGCCGCCGCCGGCCGCCCGAGGTGGTCCAGGCCATGGCGTCGCGGTAGGGCTGGTGCCAGTTCGGCGCGTAGCGGCCCCCGTTCCAGCCCGCGGCCGCGAGGCTCTGCACGTTCTGGATGAGCGAGCCCGCGAACGACACCTGCGCACCGGCGTCGGGATGCCCGAGCACCGACTGGATCGCGAGCTTCGGGTAGTCCTGGTAGTCGCGGACGCGATCGTCGCTGTTGAAGATCGTGAACTCGTCGTTGAGGCTGTGCCCGAGCGCGATGGTCTCGTGCGCGAACTCGTAGCTCTTGCCGTTCCAGGTGCTGCGCTCCGGCCAGTAGATGGGCTGGTGCATGTGCCAGAGCCAGCTCGTGTGGACCGGGGCCGCCGGCGCGGACGCCGCGGCCGCGAGCGCGCAGGCGGCGAGGAGCGGGACGAGGAAGCGGGCGCGGGGCGTCATGTCGCGGGGGACTCCGGGTTCGGCCACTCGGACTCGGGGCGCAGCCGGTAGCGCGAGCCGTCGCTCTCCCGGTCGAGGTAGCCCCAGTCGAACAGCAGGCGGCGCAGCAGCGCCCAGTCCGAGAACGTGTGCCACTCGAGAAGCAGGAAGTTGACGTCCTTCTCGGTGTAGTCGCGGCCCGGCTCGAAGCGCCGCGCGAGGTGGTCCGCCGCCATGCGCTGCACCTTCTGGCGCGACGGCCAGCGGAACAGGCGTCCGTGTTCGTCCAGGAAGGGGCGCAACTCGCGCGGGGCGCCCGCGCGGTCGAACTCGGGGGTCGGGGGCATCGGCTTTCCTCGTCGGGAAGGGGCCGCTATTTTCGCACGCGCGACGAGGTCCGCGAAAGCCGCGGCCGCGCCGCGCGCCGCGGACGCGGCCACGGGAGACGGTCCATGGAGCAGCCCTACGGCATCCCCGCCGGCGCGTGCGTCGGCCACGTGCACCTCAAGGTGGCCGACCTCGGGCGCGCCCTCGCGTTCTACTCCGGCGTGCTCGGGTTCGAGCTGACACAGCGCTACGGCGACGGCGCCGCGTTCCTGTCGGCGGGCGGCTACCACCACCACGTCGGCCTCAACACCTGGACGAGCCGCGGCGGCCCGCCGCCGGCGCGCGACGCGACCGGCCTCTACCACGTCGCGTTCCTGTACCCCGACCGCCGCTCGCTCGCCGCCGCGGTCGCGCGGGTGCTCGCCGCCGGGGTGCCGCTGCAGGGGGCCGCCGACCACGGCGTCAGCGAGGCGGTCTACCTCGCCGACCCCGACGGCAACGGCATCGAGCTCTACCGCGACCGCCCCCGGGAGGAGTGGCCGCGCGATGCCGACGGGGCGCTCGCGATGGTGACCGAGCCGCTCGACCTCGAGGCGCTGCTGAGTGAGGCCGGGCCGGGCGCGGGACGCTGACGAGGCGCCCGCCCGGCGCGTTGACCGGCCGCTCCGGCCGCGGCTACGGTGGGCGCGCCGATTCCCGCCGCACACCCGCACCCTCCGGAGGCCGCCGCGCCATGCGCGAGGAAGACCTGCTCCGATTCCAGTGGATCGCGGACCCGCGCCTCTCGCCGGACGGGACCCGCGTCGCCTTCACGCTCGTCACCGTGGACGCCGAGGCCGACGAGTACCGCACGAACCTGTGGCTCTGCGACGTGCCGCCGGCGGACGCGCCGCCCGCGCCGCCGCGCGCGCTCACGTTCGGCGGCCGCGACTCGCAGCCGCGCTGGTCGCCCGACGGCCGCACGCTGGCGTTCGTGCGCAAGGGCGAGGGCGAGTCCCCGCCGCAGGTGCACGTGCTGCCGCTCGAGGGCGGGGAGGCGCGGGCGCTGACCTCCCTGAAGGGCGGCGCGCACTCACCGGCGTGGTCGCCCGACGGGCGCCGGCTCGCGTTCCTCTCCGGGCACAACCCGGCCGTGGACACCCCTGAGCGCCGGAAGCCGAAGCACGAGCCGGCGCGCGTCGTCACGCGTCCCGAGTTCCGCTGGAACGACGAGGGCTTCGTGGACTGGGAGCACCTCGACCACGTCTGGGTGACGGACGCCGCCGGCGGCGAGCCCCGCCAGCTCACCTGCGGCACGCGCTTCAAGGAATCCTCGCCCGAGTGGTCGCGCGACGGCCGGTGGATCCTGTTCGTCTCCGACCGCCGCGAGGAGCCGTGGTTCGGCGACCCGATCGAGGACAACGACGTGCGCGCGGTCGCGCCCGATCTCGCCGCGCCGACCGACGGCGCGGAGATGGTGCTCGTCGCCGACATCGCCGGCCCGCTCGCGCCCTTCGCGCAGGGCCCGGGCGGCGCGCTCGCGGCCGTCGGCGGCGTCCGGCCCACGCCGCCGCGCTCGTACGACCAGAACGACGTGCTGCTCCTCGAGGGCGCCTGGCCGCTGCGCGAGGCGAAGGCTCTGACGGCCGGCCGGGATCTCGCGGTCGGCGAGACCACGTCGAGCGACCAGCACCCGCCGCGGGGCGGCGGCGGCCTGCCGCTGGCCTTCACCGCCGACGGCGGGATCCTCTTCGGCTACGCGAAGCACGGCGTGACGCGCGTCGCCCGCCTCGACCTCGGAAGCGGGAGCGTGGAGGACGTGACCGCGCCGGACCAGGACGTGGTGTGCGGCTCCGCGAGCGCCGACGGCTCGCGCCTCGCGGTCACGGCGGGCGGGCTCGCCACGCCCGGGGACCTGTGGGTCTACGACACGCGCACCCGTCGCGGCACGAAGCTCTTCGCGCCCAACGACGCGCTGCTCGCGGAGGCGAACCTCGGCGAGGTCGAGGAGTTCTGGTACGACTCGTTCGACGGCCGGCGCGTGCAGGGCTGGATCGTGAAGCCGCCGGGGTTCGACCCCGCGAAGAAGCATCCGCTCGTGCTGCAGATCCACGGCGGGCCGCACGTGCCGTACGGCATCGCGTTCTTCCACGAGTTCCGGGTGCTGGCCGCGGCGGGCTACCTCGTGCTCTACACGAACCCGCGCGGCAGCACCTCGTACGGGGAGGCGTTCGCGAACTGCATCCAGTACGCCTACCCGGGCGACGACTACCGCGACCTGATGGCGGCCGTGGACCACGTGGTCGCCCGCGGCTGGGTGGACGAGTCGCGCATGGGCGTCACCGGCGGCAGCGGCGGCGGCCTGCTCACGAACTGGATCGTGACCCGCACGAACCGCTTCCGTGCGGCCGTGACGCAGCGCTGCGTCGCGGACTGGGCGTCCATGTACTACTCGAGCGACTTCGCGCTGTTCACGCCCACCTGGTTCCGGCGCCCGCCGTTCGAGGACCCGCGCGAGTACGCCGGGCGCTCCCCGGCGTGGGACCTCGCGAAGGTGGAGACGCCGCTCATGGTGATCCACAGCGAGGAGGACTGGCGCACGCCGATCGCCCAGGGCGAGATCATGTTCCGCGGGCTCAAGCAGCTGCGGAAACCGGTCGTCATGGTGCGATTCCCGGGCGAGAGCCACGAGCTCTCGCGCAGCGGCGCGCCGTCGCGGCGCGTGCAGAACCAGCAGCACATCCGCCGCTGGTTCGACCGCTGGCTGAAGGACGTGCCCGCGCCCGAGTACGGCGTCTGAGCGGCGCGGCCCGCGGCAGGCGAAAGGCCCCGCTCCGGGAGGAACGGGGCCTTCGCGTTTCGCGGCCGCCGCGGCGTCAGCGGTGGAGGGACTTGAGCCGTCCCCACGTCCCGCGGGTCGCGGGCGTCGGGCACTGCAGGTCCATCTTGCCGTCGTGGCGGTAGAGGTACCCGGCGGGGACCACCGTCGAACGCCACGTCATGCCGCCCGTGAACAGGCCCGTGCAGCCGTTCGCGTTCGCGAGCGGCAGGAGCGGCCCGCCCGTCCAGTTCAGCGCGCCCTCGATGTTGCCCGTCTGGAGCGCCGTGAAGTTGTTCGACTGGACGACGAACGACGTGAAGCTGCCGGTCAGCAGGAGCGTGCCGTCGGTGAAGTTCGCCTCCACCGGCGGGAACGGCGTGAACGCGGACTCGGGGGTGAGGTCCTCGTACAGTTCGAACGTGCCGCCGTTGAAGTGCGTCTCGTAGAACGTGGTCGCCGGCGGGCCGATGGCCACGGTGCCCTGCGAGATCAGGCCCTTGAGCACGAACGTGTACTCGCGCGTCGGGTCCTGCGCGTTCAGGCCCTGGAACGGCACGTCGAACGCGCTGACGATGCCGACCATCCTGAACTCGCCCCCGGCCGGCAGGTTCGTCGGCGTGGCGCCGGCCATGTAGCCGTAGGCCGGATCCCAGTCGATGGGCGGGCCGGCGGCGAAGACGGCCGTCGCGACGAGCAGGCCGGTGACCACCAGGAGTGCGCACCGGCGAAGGAACGACTTCGATTCGCTCTGGATGTGCATGGGTCGTCTCCTAGCGGTAGAGGTTCTTGATGCCGCCCCAGCTCGAGGCGCGCGTGGGCACCGGGCCGAGGAAGTTCTGGCCGTCCACCTGGTGCCAGTAGCCGTCGGGGATCACCGTCGCGTTGCCGCTGAGGCCGGCGAACGTCCAGCCGTCGCGCTGGTAGAGCGGGAAGTTCACGATCTGCGAGCCGCCGGTGACCGTGAACGTGGCGTTGTAGCTGCCCGTGTTGGTCGCCGCGTTGTAGACGAACTGGAAGCCGCCGAGCGTGCCGGTCAGGAACAGCGTGCCGTCCGTGAAGCTGGCGGGCGCCGTCGCGTTGGGCGGGGCGGTTCCGTAGTCCGCGGCCGTGCCGGAGGCCTTCGAGTCCTCGTAGATGGCGAGCGTGCCGGGCGTGTAGTCCACGATCGTGTAGCTGCCGATCACGGTCGTGCTCACCGGCGTGAGGCCGCTGATGAAGTACGTGTACTCGTAGGTCGTCGTGTCGGCCACGAGCGGCGAGAAGAGCCCCGGCACGGTGCCGAGCCCGATGTACCCGCTGCCGGCCTCTCCGAACGTCGCCGGGTTGGGGTCCGGACTCTCGTAGTCGTACCCGACGTAGTCGAAGAGCAGCGTGTCCGCCATGACCGGCGACGCGAGCACGAGCGCCGCCATCAGGGACCACAGAAGTCGCATTCGGGGCATGTACACCTCCCGGTTTGGGTGCCCGCAGGCCGTTCGGAGCAATCGCGAGAACAACGCATCACACCGCGCGCGCGGGGGGCCTCGCGTGCGGAACGTGCGGTCGCCAGCCGGGGTGATGCCCGGAAAGCGCTGGAGGGGGGATCGACCGGAGAGAATCCTATCGAGCCCCGGGCGCAATCCACAAGTCAAATCACGGTTTACGCGCCCCCAGCCGCCTCGTTGCCGGCCCCGTCCAGCCGGCCGAGCGCCCGCAGCGCCTCGCGGGCGGCTTCCGGCAACTCGAGCGCCGCGCCGCCGGCCGCGGCTTCGGCGAGCTCCGCCGGCGCGAGCGAATCCGCCACGCGGGCGTCGGCTTTCGCGCGGCGGGCGCGCTCCTCGGGCAGCATGGGCGAGCCCAGCGCGGCCCGGGCCGCGTCGGCCGCGCCGAAGAGCCGCGCGGCGGTGCGCGCGTCGCCGCCCTCGGCGACCAGTCGCGCGGCGAGCTCGACCGCCGCGATGCCTTCGTAACGCAGGTCCGCCTCGATCGCGATGCCGAGCGCCGCGGCCGCGAGCGCCGAGGCCTCGGGCGAGCCGGCGCCGGGGATCCAGGTCTCGGCCAGCGACACGAGCGCGTGCGCGGTGAGCCGGTGGTCGCCGACCTCGCGCGCGAGCACGAGCGCCCGCTCGAACTGCTCGCGGGCCCGCTCCGCGCCGCCCGTCTGCATGGACACGTAGCCGAGCCCCATCCAGGCCATCGCCATGCCGCGCTTCTCGCCGAGGCGCGTGTACTGCTCGAGGCTCGCCGCGTAGCGCCCTTCCGCCTCGGCGTAGTCCGCGCGATAGACGGCGGCGGTCGCGAGCGCGCTCAGCGAGCGGGCCCGGCCCTTGGCGTCGTCCATCTCGCCGTAGAGCCGGTCGGCCTCGACGAGATGGGGCTGCGCGCCGGCCGGGTCGCCCAGGTAGAGAGCGAAGCCGCCGGCGCGCGTGCGCGCGTGCGCCCGCAGCGCCGCGGGCGCCGCGTCGCCGGCGCGCTCGAGCGCGGCTTCGATCGAGCGCCGCGCGAGCGCGAAGAGGCCCCGCGAGGACCAGTAGCGCCACAGGCCGGTCGCGAGCGCGAGTGCGTCCGAGCCGCCGCCCGGGGCCTTCATCGCCGTGTCGAGGGCGGCGAGCAGGTTCTCGTGGTCGGCGTCGAGCCGGCGCAGCCAGGCCGGCTCGTCCGCCCGGCCGGGCCCGTGCGCCTCGAAGTCGCGCGCGAGCGCGAGGAAGAACGCCGCGTGCCACGCGCGCAGGTCGTCGCCGCCGTCCGCCTCGGCGAGCCGGTCGAGCGCGAAGTGGCGGACCGACTCGAGGAAGCGGTAGCGGGTCGGGTCGGCGCTGCTCTCGACCACGACCAGCGACTTGTCCACGAGCCGCGTCAGGCGGTCGAGCAACTCGAACTCGTCGCCGCCCGGGTCGCACACGGCCACCGCCTGCTCGAGCGTCCAGCCGCCCGCGAAGACCGCGAGCGAGCGGAACAGCTCCTGCTCGTCGGGGTGCAGGTGGTCGTGGCTCCACTGCAGCGCGGCGAGCAGCGTCTGCTGCCGGGGCAGGGCCGTGCGCTGGCCGCCGGTCAGCAGCCGGAAACGGTCGTCGAGCCGCGCGCGGATCTGCTCGGGGCCGAGCATCCGGACGCGCGCCGCCGCCAGTTCGAGCGCGAGCGGGATGCCGTCGAGCCGCCGGCAGATCTCGGCGATCGCGCCGGCGTTCGCGTCGGTCAGCGCGAAGCCCGGGTGCGCCTGACTCGCGCGCTCGGCGAACAGCGCGCCCGCGTCGGTGGCCGCGACCCCGGCCGCCGTGACGGCCGCGCGCGCGGGCGGCAGGGAGAGCGTGCCGACCGGGGCGATCGTCTCGCCGGGCAGCGCCAGCGGCTCGCGGCTGGTGACGACGAGCGCCAGGTTCGGGCACGCCGCGAGCAGCCGCTCGGCCGCGTCCGCGCACGCCGCGAGCACGTGCTCGGCGTTGTCGAGCAGCAGCAGCGCCCGCGCTTCGCCGAGCCCGGCCGCGACCGCGTCCACCGGGTCGCGCCCGGGCTCGGGCGCGCGCTCGAGCGCGCGGGCGAGCGCCTCGCCGACGCGCTCCCCGCCGCCGAGCGGGGCGAGGTCCACGAACCACACGCCGCCGGGGAAGCGCGCGCGCGCGTCCTCGGCCAGCCGCACGGCCAGGCGCGTCTTGCCGCAGCCGCCGACGCCGGTCAGCGTCAGCAGCCGGGTCTCCGCGAGGCGCGCCGCGAGCGATTCGAGTTCGCGGGCGCGGCCGACGAAGCTCGTTCGCTGGACCGGCAGCCGGACCGTCGCCTCCGCGGGCGCGGCGGCCGCGAGCGCCGCGCGGCCGAGCGCGGCGAGCGCCGCGCGGATCTCGCCGCCGTCGCGCGGCCGCAGGTCGGCGTCCGTCGCGAGGCAGCGCCGCAGCAGCCCGGTGACGCCCTCGGACAGCCCCGCGGGCAGCGCCGACCAGTCGGGCTCGAGGTAGAGCGCCGCCGCGCCGGCCATGGACAGGTCGTCGCCGGGAAACGCGCGCGCGCCGGCCAGGCACTCGTACATCACGCAGCCGAACGCGAAGACGTCGGTGCGCGCGTCCTGCGGCGCGCCGATCGCCTGCTCGGGGCTCAGGTAGCCGGGCGAGCCGAGCACGCCGTCGTCGCCCTCGTCGCGCTCGCGCCGCGCGAGGCCGAAGTCGAGCACCTTGAGGCGGTCGTGCTCGCCGAACATGACGTTCAGCGGCTTCAGGTCGCGGTGGACGATGCCCTTCTCGTGCGCGGCCTCGAGCGCTTCGGCGAGCGTCCCGCACACGGCGAGCGCCCGCTCCGGCGGAAGGGGGCCGCGCGCGAGGCGGGCGGCGAGCGTCTCGCCGGCCACGAACTCGAGCACGAGGGCGATCGCGCCCCCCGGCAGCGGCTCGATGCCGTGGATGGTGGCGATGTTGGGGTGGTTGACCGACGCCAGCGCGAGCGCCTCGCGCCGGAAGCGTTCGAGCCGGCCGGCGTCGCCGGCGAACGCCGCGGGCAGCACCTTGAGCGCGACCGCGCGCTCGAGGCGCGTGTCGCGGGCGCGGAACACCTCGCCCATGCCGCCCGCGCCGAGCGGCGCGAGGATTTCGTAAGGGCCGACACGGCCCTCGAGAGTCGCCAACGGATGCCCCCGGCCGGAGTGAAAACGGGCCGCATGGTGGGGCCGCGGGGCGGTTCGCGCAACGGGCGGGGCCCGCGGGAGGTTTCCCGCGGGCCCCGCGATCGCGCGCCGGCTCGCCGGCGCGAGCGCCTCACTCGCTCGGGAGGTCCTGCTTGTCCACCGTCGTGTCGCCGTCGTTCCAGACGTCGGCGGCCGCCGGTTCCGGCGCGGGCGCGGCGTGCTCGCGCGGCGGGCGCCGGTAGATCACGCCGAGCGGGAAGCGCTCGTCGCGCGCGAGGCGCATCGCCGTGTCGAGGTTCGCCGGGTCGTGGTTCTCGGGCAGCATGTAGCTGCGTTCGAGCAGCCGGTCCGCGTAGCCGTGCGGCTGGTAGGTGACGCAGCCGGCCAGCACGTGCACGAACGAGAAGCCGGGGTACTGCACGGCCTCGCGGAACATCGCGCGCAGGTGCGGCATGTTGCCGGCGTGCGTGCGGGCCACGAAGCCGCAGCCCGAGCTGAGCACCAGCAGCACGGGGTTCAGCGGCTGCTCGTCGCCGCCCGCGAGCCCGCGGCTCTTCTTGGAGTCCACCTCGGTCGTGGGCGAGGCCTGCCCCTTGGTGAGGCCGTAGATGCCGTTGTCGAGCACGGCGTAGGTCAGGTTCACGTCGCGCCGGATCGTGTGCGGGATGTGCCCGATGCCGATGCTGAAGCCGTCGCCGTCGCCGCCGACCACGATCGTCGTCATCTCCGGCCGCGACAGCTTGAGGCCGCTCGCGATCGGCAGCGCCCGGCCGTGGATGGTGTTGAACGAGTACGCCTTCACGTAGCCGGGCAGGCGGCTCGAGCAGCCGATGCCCGAGATCACGGCCAGCTTCTCGGGCGGGATCTCGAGGTCGGCCAGCGCCTGCGTCAGGCCCTTGAGCACGCCGTAGTCGCCGCAGCCCGTGCACCACACGGGCTCGAGTTCGGTGCGGAAGTCCTTGGCTTTCATGCGTGCTCCTTCGCGTCCGCCGCCGGGCTCGCCAGGCGGGCGTCGAGTTCGCGGCCGGACATCGGCAGGCCGCCGCTGCGCGCGAGGCTGCGGACCCCGGAGAGGTCCGTGAGGCTCGAGAGGTAGCGGTGGAACTGCCCCTGGAAGCTCAGCTCGACCACCGACAGCTCGTCGAGGTCCCGGCGCCACTCCTCGAAGCTCTCGAGCGGGAACGGGTGGAGGATCTCCGGCAGGAAGACGCGCCAGTCGGGGTGGGCGGCGATCCACTCGCGCAGCATGCCGTAGGTGCTGCCCCAGGCGACGAGCCCGCGTCGCGCGCCGTCGCGGCCGAGCGTGCGGAACCAGTCGTGCGTGTCGAGCGCGATCGCGGGCAGCTTGCGGAAGCGCCGCTCGCTCATCTGCTGGTGGACCGCGGCGTCGGCGGTCGGGAAGCCCTGCTCGGTGTGCTCGATGCCGGCGGCGAGGTAGGTGCCCCCGGGAGTTCCGGGCACGCGGAACGCGTTCGCCGGGTGGTCGTCGGTCAGCTTGAAGCGCGCCGGGCCTTCCTCGGGCGTCCAGCGCCAGCGGCGCGGGCGTTCGCGGCGGTCGTTCACCGCGTCGCGGATCTGCCGCCGCTGCGCCACGTAGGCGTCCGAGAGCACGAGCACCGGGAGCTGGTAGTTCTCCGCCAGCTCGAAGGCGCGGAACATGACGTCGCGCGCGTGCACGACGTCGAAGACGCCGAGCACGGCGCGCGGGAAGTCGCCGTGCCCGCCGTACACCGCGTGGAAGAGGTCGGACTGCTCGGTGCGGGACGGCATGCCCGTCGCCGGGCCCGCGCGCTGGCAGTCCACGATCACGGTCGGGATCTCGGCCATGCTCGAGAGCCCGATCATCTCGGTCATGAGCGAGAGGCCGGGCCCGCTCGTCGCGGTCATCGCGGGCACGCCGCCGAAGCTGGCGCCGACGACCATGCCGAGCGCGGCGATCTCGTCCTCGGCCTGCACGAGCGTGCCGCCGACGGTGTGGAACTCCTCGATCAGCGTCTCCATGACCTCGGACGACGGCGTGATCGGGTAGCCGGCGAAGAACTTGAGGCCCGCCGCCATGGCGCCGCGGGCGATCGCCTCGTTGCCCGTCTCCACGACCAGCGGCACGCCGTGGCCGGCGAGGTGCGTGACCGGCGCGAGCGTCGCGGCCGCGTACGCCTTCGCGAACGTCTCGAGGTTGCGCTGCAGCACCGCGGGCCGGTGGGCGAAGCGCTCGGCGAGCGCGCGCTCGGCGAGCGCGGCATTCCAGCCCAGCGCCCGGCACAGGAGCGCCAGGCCCTTCATGTTCTTCGGCTCGCCGGCGACCTCGGCGCCGTCCTGGAACGTCGCGAACGGCCAGCGCAGCGGCTCGCGCTTCGGCGTGCCCAGCCACTCGGGCGCGGCGCCGGTGTCGGCCTCCTCGACGATCAGCAGGCTGTCGTCGTGCAGGTGGAGCGAGCCCTTGAAGCGCTTGAGATCCGAGAGCCGGAAGCACAGCAGCAGGTCCGTGCGGTCGCCCTCGTAGGCCACCTCGGACTCGGAAAGCCGCAGCACGACGGCCGACTCGCCGCCGCGGATCTGGGGCCCGTACGACTGCACGAGCATGCCGTACAGCCCCTGGTGGGCGGCCATGCTGAGCAGCAGGTCGCCGACCAGCGCGACGCCGTCGCCGCCGCTGCCCGCGATCGCGAGCACCAGGGTCTTCGCGGGCGCCGGGGGGTCCGTGCCGGCCGCGGCGGTTTCGGGTTCGGTGCGGGTGTCCATCGTCAGGCTCCCGTGGGTTCGGAAATCGCGACCAGTTCCGGCTCGGGGGACTGGCCGACTCGGTGGATGATCGTGCTCGGGCAGATCTCGACGCAGGCGTAGCCGCAGGCGTCACCGTACGCGATGCACTTGTCGTGGTCGATGAGGATCGTGCGGCCGTCCCACTCGATGGCCCCGGCCGGGCACTTCGCCACGCACTTGCGGCACAGCGTGCAGCCCACCATGCAGGTGGCCCGAACGATGGCCTGCTTGTCCACGGCCTTGCAGGACAGCTCCACGCGGCGGGCGCGCGGGTACAGCTTGAACAGGTCCTTCGGGCAGACCGACACGCACACGGCGCAGCCGGTGCACTTCGCGACGTCCACCTGGGCGATCCCGCCGGCGTTGATCGATAGCGCGTCGAACGGGCAGGCGCGCACGCAGTCGCCGAGCCCCAGGCAGCCGTTCTTGCACGCCCGCGGGCCGCCGAAGACGAGCGCCGCGGCGGCGCAGGTGGGGATGCCGGCGTACTCGGCCTCGTTGCGGGCGTACGCCGAAGTGCCGTGGCAGGTCATGACCACGATCCGGTCCTGCACGTCGCCGGCCGCCTTGCCGGTCAGTTCCGCGACGGCGCGCGCGACGGGCTCTCGTCCGGGGATGCAGAGGCTGGGGGAGACCGCGGGGTCCGCGACGACTGCCTCGGCATACGCCATGCAGCCCGCGTAGCCGCAGGCGCCGCAGTT
The DNA here is from genome assembly GCA_964619155.1 of uncultured bacterium. GTDB lineage: Bacteria > Eisenbacteria > RBG-16-71-46 > RBG-16-71-46 > RBG-16-71-46 > CAIXRL01. The sequence continues at coordinate 15,280 of CAZUEM010000026.1, read as the reverse complement.
CGCCGACGGCAGGCGGTCGCGGACGCGGTCCACGACCGGGTTCGAGGCCACCTTGAAGCGTTCGGCGGCGATCCCGAGCCCGACGCCGAACAGCAGGCCGAACGCCGAGAACACCCCCAGTCCCCAGAGCGCCGCGGTCAGCAGGGTCGGGTCCATGTCGTCACCGGAAGAGGTCGAGGCCCGAGAAGCCCATGAAGGCGAGGGCGAACAGGCCGGCCAGCGCGAACGCGATGGGCAGGCCCTCGAACGCCTTCGGCACGCGCGCGAGCTCGAGCTTCTCGCGGGCGCACGACATCAGGAAGAGCGCGAGCGCGAACCCCACGCCCGCGCCGAGCGCGAGCGCCACCGCCTCGCCGAACGACGACGACGCCTCGGCGTTGAGCAGCGGCACGGCCAGGATCACGCAGTTGGTCGTGATCAGCATGAGGTAGACGCCGAACCCGCGGTGCAGGGCCGGGTGCGTCTTCTTGAGCATGGTGTCGAGGAACTGCACGACCGCGGCCACCGTCCCGATGAAGACCAGGATCTCGAGGAACCCCAGGTGAAGCGGGCTCAGCACGTACGTGTCCACCGCCCACGAGAAGATGGCGGTGAACATCATGACGGCCGTGAAGGTCACGCCCATGCCGACGGCCGTGTCGCGCTTCTTCGAGACGCCGAAGAAGATGCAGAGGCCGAGGTAGCGCGTGAACACGAAGTTGTTGATGAGCGCCGACGACAGGAACACCGTGATCAGCACGGCCCAGGTCGAGGGCGAGACGTCG
>CAZUEM010000026.1:0-14416 GCA_964619155.1 uncultured bacterium | reverse complement strand
GAGGAGACGGCGATCAGCCATGGGCGCCTCCCCCGGACGACGGCTTGCCGCCGCGCGCGCGCTCGATAGCGTTGAAGAGCGCCATCAGCAGCGCGATCGAGAAGAACCCGCCGGCCGGCATCGCGAAGAAGAGCAGCGGCTTCACCGGGAAGAGCTTGATCCCGGCGAGCGAGCCGGCCCCCAGCAGCTCGCGCAGCGCGCCGATCACGACCAGCGCCAGCAGGAAGCCGAGCCCCATGCCGACGCCGTCCCAGAAGGACGGAACCAGCGGTTGCTTCGACGCGAACATCTCGAGCCGCGAGATGATGATCGCGAACGCGACGATGAGCTTCACGTACAGCCCGACCTGTGCGTACAGGGCCGGGAAGAAGGCCGCCAGCGACATGTCGATGGCGCTCACCCACACGGCGATGATGATCGTGTAGACCGGGATGCGGACGCGCGGGTGGATCGCGCCGCGCACCAGCGCCACGGTGACGCTCGAGAGCACCTGCACGGCCAGCACGGCGACGCCGAGCAGCAGGCCGTTCGCGATCGTGGTCGTCACCGCGACGGCCGGGCAGAGGCTGAGCGCCAGCCGGAACACGGGGTTCTCGGCGAAGATCCCGTTGAGGACCAGCGCGAGGGCGCCCGGCGGGCGGTCCGGAGTGCTCATGACGGTTCCCCCAGTTGCGGCGCCACGAGCGCCCAGCGCCGCCGGAAGTGCTCCACCGCGGTGCGCACGCCGCGCGTGAGCGCGCGGCTCGAGATCGTCGCACCGGTCACCGCGTACACCGGCCGCGCGTGCTCGCGCCCGACGAGGGCGGCGTTCCGCTCGCGCCAGGCGTTCGGGTCCCCGCCGGCCAGCGCGTCGAGCGCGCTCCGCCAGTCCTCGGGCATCGGGTCCTTCGTGACGTCGAGCGCGGCCACCTGCTCCGCGTCGCGCCCGACGTACTGCGCCTGGAACCACGGCGTCGCGATCTCGGCCCCGAGGCCCGGGTCCTCCTCGTGCTGGATCACCCGCACGCCGCGGATCACGAAGCCCGAGTCGAGCGCGACGAAGAACCGGATCGCCTTCTTGTAGCCGCGCGACTCGCCTTCGACGACGAACCCCGCGAGCGCGCCGCCCGCCGAGGCGACGAACGTCCGGCCGAGCGGGGCGAGCGCCTCCGCGGGCGTCTCCGGGGCGTCCGGGCGCGGCTCGCCGGCGAGCGTGAACACCACCCGCCTCGGCGTCGCGGACTCGTCGCCGTAGGGGCGGGCGACGTACACGACCTCGCCGCGCGCGGCGTCGAGGAACTGGCTCACCTCGGTGACCTTCGCGTCCTCCGGCAGGGCGAGCATGCCCGCGATCGCGCGCCGCTCGCCGGCGAGCCGCGCCTCGCGCGCCACGCGCTCGGTGCCGAGGAAGGCGCCGCCCAGCACGACGCCCGAGAGCGCGCACACGGCGAGCAGGTTGACGGCGATGCGCACCACCTGGCGCGGGTCGGCCTTGGGGCGCGGCGCGCCCTCGATCTGGACGAGGTCGCTCATGACGGGGCCCCCGCGACCGGCACGCGGCGCGGCCGGAACCACAGGTCGAGCGCCGGTGCCAGCGCGTTCGCGAGCAGGATGGCGTAGCAGATGCCCTCGGGGTAGCCGCCCCAGACGCGGATCACCCCCGTGAGCAGGCCGACGATCAGGCCGAACACGATCTGCCCGCCGCGCGCCGAAGGGGAGGTGACGTAGTCGGTGGCCATGAAGAACGCGCCCAGCCACAGCCCGCCGCTCGCCAGGTGCAGTCCGGCGACGCCGGTGTGCAGGGTCGAGAGCGCGACGCCCGCCATCACGGCGAGCGGGATGTGCAGCGTGATGATGCGGCGCGCCAGCAGCACGCCGGCGCCGAGCGCGACGAGCAGCATGGACACCTCGCCGATCGAGCCGGCGCGGAAGCCCAGCATCAGGCCGGGCCAGGCGCCGGCCGGCGTGGTGATGGACTGCATCGCGGCCGCGAGGCCCTGCTCCTTCATGATCGCGAGCGGCGTCGCCGTCGTGACCGCGTCGAGCGGCGCGAACAGCTCGGGCCGCGGCGCGAGCCAGCCCGAGGTCATGGGCAGCGGGAACGTCGCCATGAGGAACGCGCGCCCGAGGAGCGCCGGGTTGAAGAGGTTGAAGCCCAGCCCGCCGAAGATGGCCTTGCCGAGCCCGATCGCGAACGCGCCGCCCAGCAGGGCCTGCCAGGCGGCCAGCCCCGGCGGCAGCGTCAGCGCCAGCAGCAGGCCGGTGCACACCGCGCTGCCGTCGGCGAGCGTCTGGCGCCGGCCCAACATGCGGTTCGCCAGCCACTCCGCGCCGGCCGCGCCGGCGATGCTGCCGGCGATCACCCACAGCGCGTTCCAGCCGAACACCCACGCGCCCCACAACGCGGCGGGTGCCAGCGAGCCGTTCACCCACCACATGATCTTCGCCGTGCTCTCCTCGACGTGGAGGTGCGGCCCCGGCGTGATGACGAACTGCGCGCGCGTTTCGCTCATGACGCCCTCGTCTCGGCGGCGCGCCGCAGCGCGCCCTTGGCGACCTGCATGAACTGGACGAGCGGGCGGCCGGACGGGCAGACGTAGCTGCAGCACCCGCACTCGTAGCAGTCGAGCGGCCCGTACGGCTCGGTGTCGAGCGGGCGTCCCGCCTCGACCCGGATCGAGACCTGGTCGGGCTCGAGGCCGAGCGGGCAGGCGTCGAGGCAGCGGCCGCAGCGGATGCAGGCGGCGAAGCCGTCCTCGAGCGGACCCTTGCCGGTCAGAAGCACGAGGCCGTTCATGCCCTTGACGAGCGGCACGTCGAGGCGCGGCAGCGAGCGGCCCATCATCGGCCCGCCCGCGACCATGCGCGTCGTGTTCTCGTGCAGCCCGCCGCAGAAGGCGACCACGTCGGCGAGCGAGGCGCCGAGCGGCACGCGCACGTTGCGCGGCTCGCGGATGCCGGGCCCGGTCACGGTCAGGATGCGGTCCAGCAGCGGGCGGCGGAAGCGCAGCGCGTCGTGGACCGCGTGCGCGGTCGCGACGTTCTGGACGAGCACGCCGACCGCCGTGGGGAGCTGGCGCAGCGGCACGTTGCGCCCCGTCGTGGCGTAGACGAGCTGGCGCTCGGCGCCCTGCGGGTAGCGCGCGAGGCACGGCACGACCTCGATGGAGGGCCCGCCGGAGGGCAGCGCCGCGATCGCGGAGCGCAGCACGCGCATCGCGTCCGGCTTGTCGGACTCGACGCCGACGAGCACGCGGGCGGCGCCGACGATGCGCGCGAGCGCCAGCGAGCCTTCGACGATCTCGGCCGGGTGCGCCAGCATCATGCGGTAGTCCGAGGTCAGGTAGGGCTCGCACTCGGCGCCGTTCATCACGACCGTGTCCACCTTCGACTGGCGCGCGAACTCGAGCTTGCGCCAGGTGGGGAAGGCGGCCCCGCCGAGGCCGACGATGCCGGCCTCGCGCACGCGCGCGAGCGATTCCTCGAGCGGCAGGTCCCGCCACGCCGGGTCCTCGGGGAACTCCAGCTCGGGCCCGGCGTCGGCGGCGGCGGCGATCGCGAGCGACGGCGCCATCGCCAGCGTCGGGTGCGGGCGCTTGTCCACCGGCCGCACCTTGCCGCTGATCGTCGCGTGCAGCGGCACGCCCGTCGGCCCGCCGTCGGCGATCTTCTGGCCCCGGCGCACCATCTCGCCCTTCTTCACGATCGGTTCGGCCGGCGAGCCGAGCGCCTGCGCGAGCGGCAGGACGACTTCCGCGGGCGCCGGCAGGTCGTCGATGCCGCGCCCGGCGGTGGCCTCCTTGTGGGGATCCGGGTGGATCCCGCCCCGCCCGAAGGTGTGCAGGCCCGCAGTCGGATGGCTCACGGCGTCACCCGACGAAGTGGGAGTCGAGCACGCCCGGCAGGCACGCGAGCGCGTCCTTGCCGAGCAGGAAGGCGAGGTTGGATCCGGTGTCCGAGTCCGTCCCCGAGCGCGCCACCACCGAGGCGCTCAGGTGCGGGTCGCACGGCCGGCCGCGCGAGGCGTCGAACAGGTGCCCGATGCGGCGGCCGTCGAGGGTGACGAAGTTTTCCGTGTTGCCGGCCGTGGCGACGGCGGCGTCGCGCAGCACGAACACGCGGTCCACGGCGCCGGTCTGCGGGTGCAGCACGCCCACGGACCAGCCCTCGGCGCCCTCCTCGGGCACGCCGAGCCCGTACACGTTGCGGCCCACGTCCACGAGGCCGGACTGCACGCCCTCGGCGCGCAGCGCCGCGACCGCGCGGTCCACCGCCCAGCCCTTGCCGATGCCGCCGAGGTCGAGCGCCGCGCCGCGGCGCGAGAGCCCGAGCGTGCCGGCCGCGCGGTCGATCACGATCGCGTCGGCGCCCACGGCGCGCAGCGTCTCGTCGATCTCGCGGTCGGACGGCAGGTGCGTGCGGCCCGACCGGTAGAAGCCGTAGAGCCGCATGAGCGGCAGCACGGTGGGGTCGAAGACGCCGCCGCTCGCCAGCGAGGCGTCGCGCGCCCGCGCGACCACCTCGAGGAGGGCGTCGCCGACCCGCACGGCCTCGCGACCGGCCATGGCGTTCACGCGCGACAGCTCGCTGTCGGCGCGGTGCACGCTCATCTGCGCGTCCACGGCCTCGATCGCCGCGAACGCCCGGGCGACGGCCAGCTCGGCGCGCGCCCCGTCGGCGTGGCGGGCGGTGATGCGGAGCCAGGTGCCCAGGCCCGGGCGCGAACTCTCGACGCGCGCCAGCCGCTCGCGGCCGGACCGCCCGGCGAGGGTGGCCGTGGCGCCGGCGGCGGCGAGCAGCCCGAGGCTCACGAGAAAGCGCCGGCGGGTGAAGCGGGCCGGCGTGTCAGCCGCGGAAGATAAGTCTTTCGCAGAATCGGACTTCGGAGGATGGACCATTGCGCAGCACATCCCTTCTGGACATGGTCGTGACACCCAACCACCACGCGTGAGACCCGGCGCGGAGGGGCCCTTGCATAGGTTATGCAAGGGAACGGTCCTTGCCCGGCGACTCCGCCGGTTGGGAGTGGATCGCGCCGAACCCGAACAGGAGAAAACTCGATGAGCCCGCTGCGGGAATTCTATGTCGATCAAGACCTTTGCACCGAGTGCGGCGACTGCATCAAGGCCGTCCCCCAGGCCTTCCGCAAGGTCGAGGACGAGGAGGTCGCCGAGGTCTACAAGTGGGATCTCGACGAGTCCTATCTGCCAAAGGTTCAGCAAATCATGACGGATTGTCCTGGCAAGGCGATCCTCTGGAAGAAATGAGCGACGGATGAAACTGCTCGAACCGCGAAAGATCGTCGAGGACTCCGTTCTCGAAGTGCGCGGGGACGGCAAGGCGGGCGGCGGCCTGGTCCTGGCCTTTCAGAGCCTGGCCGCGCTCTACTCCTCCTTGCCCCACCTGCACGTGCAGGAATGGCCCTTCTTCAGCTCCGCGCGCCGGGGCGCGAACATCCGTTCGTTCCTGCGCGTGAGCGCGAAGCCCATCGACATCGGCTGCGAGGTGACGCGGCCGGTCGTGTCGCTGCTGATGGACGAGGCGGCGGCGCGCAGCGTGGACTTCGCCGACGGCGTGCCGCACGGCGGCACGTTCGTCATCAACACGCGCCGCACCCCCGAGGAGTGCGCGAAGCACTTCCACCTCTCGGGCCGCGTGTTCACCGTGCCCGGCGACGAGATCGGCACGAAGTACCTCAAGGCCCCGATCGGCAACGTGTCGGCCTACGTGGCGATGACCGAGGCCATCGGCGGCGTCGCGATGGACGACGTCGTCGGGACGTTTCTCGGCCAGCTCAAGAAGCGCCGCATCCCCGACGTGCTGGTCGAGCGCAACCGCGAGGCGCTGCTCGCGACGAAGGCCGCGATCCAGGGCGGGGAGTTCGACATGGCGCGGCCCGGCGACCACGCGACCACGAAGTTCGCCGGCTACGGCGAGCTGCCGGTCGGCGCCCAGACTCGCCTGCGGCTGTCGCAGACGAACCTCACCTCCAGCTTCGCGCGCAGCGGCTTCCGGCTCCTGTTCACGGACCCGGACAAGAAGTGCACGGGCTGTTCGCACTGCATCACCAACTGCCCCGAGGGCATCATTCGCTTCGAGCCCGACGCCGAGCGCGGCGTGCTCGTGACCGGGGCCGACGTCAGCTCCTTCTGCAAGCTCTGCGGCGAGTGCATCGCCGTCTGCCCCGAGAAGCTCTTCAGCGAGGGGCAGTACGAGGAGAGCTGGGTCGACGCCGACGCCCCCGAGGAGGTCCGCTCATGAGCACCCTGGACATCGCCCCGGGCGCGAGCCCGCACGTCCCGACCGCCGGCGGCGAGATGTACACGGACGTCATCGACCTGGCGAAGGTGAAGGCGGCGCACCTGCCGTTCTACACCCAGCGCGAGGCGACGACGGCCGACGGCAACACCGCCGCCGCGATCGCCGCGCTGCAGATGTGGCGCTGCATCATCTACCCGGGCTTCCCGATCACGCCGTCCACGAAGTTCATCGAGACGATCGCGGCCAAGGTCGGCGCCCAGAAGGGCACGGCGAAGCGGGTCAAGCTGCTCGAGGCCGAGCACGCGGTCGCCGACTACATCGTCGCCGCGTCGGCGGCCTGCCGCGACCTGGTGTTCGTGACCGCGACGAGCTCGGTGGGCCTCGATCACATGACCGAGACCACGCGCTCGCTGGGCGCGAGCGGCCTCGGCAACGCGATGATCGTGGACGTCTACCGGGCGACCGCGAACTTCCCGCTGTGCATCGAGGGCGACCCCTCGGACGCGCTCGCGCACCGCGACGACGGCTTCATCCAGATCTGCGCGCGCGGTAAGCAGCAGATCTACGACACGATGCTGCAGGCGCCCGTGCTCGGCATGCACCCCGAGATCATGACGCCGACGATGCCGGGCTACTACGGCATCAAGGACAGCCACCGCAACGCCCGGTTCATCGTCGAGCCCGACGCCGCGATCCACGACTGGCAGGACAAGTGGATCCGGCCCTGCCACCTGCCGGGCCTCATCAACGGCGACACGGCGATGGGCAACTGCGTCACGTCGCGGCACTTCCAGGGCTTCAAGGTGAACCAGAAGCGCCGCATCGAGCGCGTGCTCGACCTGCTGCCGCAGATCGGCGCCGACTTCGAGCGGACGTTCGGCCGCCCCGGCCTGGCGTTCTTCGACGAGACCGGCTTCGAAGCCGGCCCGGACGTGGACGTCGCGGTCGTGAGCATGGGCCCGGACTTCGGCACGTTCGAGTCCATCCGCCGCGGCTGGGCGGAGCAGAACGGCCTCAAGGTCGGCGGCCTGGCGATCCGGCTGCTGAACCCGTTCCCGCGCGACGCCGTGCGCGAGCGGCTGAAGGGCGCGAAGGTCGTCCTGGTCGTGAACCAGGCGCACCACAGCGGCCGCGGCCACCTCACGCTCGACATCGCGGACGCGCTCTCCGACCTCGACACGCGGCCGCGCATCGTCAGCGCGTTCGCGGGCATGGGCGGCGCCGACGTGTCCGAGGCCACCTGGGAGGCGATGCTCGGCGAGGCCCAGGACGCCCTCACGCGCGCGCCGCGCCAGCCGTACATGATCTTCCACGAAGGAGCCCGGCTATGAGCGGCTACAAGGAAACCGCCCTCAAGGACAGCTGCTTCCGGGCCGGTTCGACGCTCTGCCCGGGATGCATGGAGTCGGTCGCGTTCCAGAACATCGGCCGCGTGACGGACAACGGCGTCAAGACGATCTTCTCGATCGGCACCTCGTGCGCCGAGGTCTCGACGCTCGCGTTCCCGAACGTGGTCGCCTGGGGCCGCGGGGACGAGGCGCCCGACGACTTCGCCAAGAGCTTCTCGATCCTCCACAACGTGTTCGAGTCGGCGCCCACGCTGGCCGAGGCGACGCGGGACGTGGCGGACTCGCTGACCCGGATCGGGGCGCTGACGCGGCCCGTGCAGGTGATCAGCGCGAGCGGCGACGGCGGGGCGCTGGCGATCGGCCTGCGCAGCCTGCTGCACACGATCCACCGGCGCGCGCGCGTGACCGTGGTCGTGCTGGTGAACGAGATCTTCGCGAACACCGGGTTCCAGTACAGCCCGGCGACCATGCCCTTCGCGGACACCAGCACCACGCCCGCCGAGGGTACGCCCGGCAACATGAACCCGCCGCTCGACTACATCCACCTCGCCATCGCGGCGGGGGCGGGGATGGTCGCGCAGCTCTCGCCGGCGCACGGCAAGCTGTTCGTGAAGACCGTCGAGCGTTCGCTCGAGGTCGAGGGCACGGCGGTGATCTTCATCCCGGCGCCCTGCATCAGCGGCTGGAAGTTCGAGGACGGGCAGACGGTCGAACTGGCGCTGCTCGGCGCCCGCAGCGGCGTGTTCCCGGCGTTCGTCTGGGAGCGCGGCAAGGGCGGCTCCATCAAGGACTGCTCGCTGGACCCGAAGGAACGCCCGGACGTGCTCGAGTTCCTCGGCATGCAGCGGCGCTTCGCGCACATGGTCGTCCGCGACAAGCAGACGGGCGAGGTGAAGCCGCGCCCCGAGCGCGAGGCCGACCTCGAGAAGCTGCGCGAGTGGGTGCAGCACAACGTCGAACGGCTGCACGGGCTGGGGCAGTTGCGGTAGCGGGGGGAGCCGTCCGCACGCCGGCGCCGGGTGGGCGACCACCCGGCGCCGGATTCGTTTCCGCCCGCGGGCGCGGCGCGCCCGCGCGAACTCACGTCGTGACGATGACGAGCTGGCGGACCTTGCGGAACTCCGCCGGGTCGAGGATGTGGAGTTCCATCCTGCCCTCGACGAGCCGCAGCTCGTAGCTCGCGACCGGCTGGGCCGTCAGCACCCGGGCCTTGGCCGCGTTCGTGTGCACGACCGTGGTCTGGTCGGTGTCGAGCGGCACGCCGACGCTGGTCTTGCCGGCGGGCAGCAGCGTCTTGCCGAGCCCGAGCACGCCGCCCGTGGCGACGATCGCGCCCTGCTTCGTGAGTTCGTCCTTCGTGCCGACGAGGCAGTAGACCGTGGCCAGCTCGCGGCGCCGCTCCTCGAGCGAGGCGTCGCGGGCGACGATGGTCTCGTCCTTCTGCTTCACCTCGGTCTCGAGCGTGCCGACGCGGCCCTGAAGCGCCTCGACGCGCGTCACCATCTCGTCGAGCGTGCGCTGGCGGTCGGCGAGCGTGCGGTTCAGGTTGGCGACCATGCGGCGCATGCTGCCCACGCGCGCGCCCTCGGACTTGAGGCTCGCCTCGAGCTGCTGGATGCGAGCGCGGCTGCGCTCGATGCTGGCGCGCAGCGCCGCGATGCGCTCGAGCGCGCGGCGGCCGTCCGGCCCGGCCATCTGCTGCTCGGCCGCGAGGCTGCCGGGCACGACCTGGAACGTCGAGTCGCGCGGAGTGATGACGTCGAGGCTGTCCTGGATCTCGGCGATCGCGTCGAGCGTGCGGTCGTAGTTCTGGCGCGACTGCTCCTCGGCCGCGCTGAGGTCCTGGTAGGCGAGGTTCGACTGCTGGCGCTGCACGAGCAGCCACGCGCTGAGCCCTCCGAGCAGCAGCAGCGCGGCGGCGAGCAGCGGGACGAACGGGTTGCGCATGTGGATCGCTCCCTTGTCGGAGGTGGTGGCAGGCGGGCCGCGCGATGCCGCGCGGTCCGCGTGGGCGGGGAGTTCCCGGACGGCCACGGGGGGGTGCCCGCCGGGACGGACACCCGCTTCCTACACCATTCCGGGGCCAAATGCTTCCCCGATTCGGGGTCCGCTTGCCCGTGAACCGCTTGGGAAGGAGTCCTGAGCGGAACCTGAAATCGAGCCGATCCCGCAACCGCTTCGCTTGCGCGCCCGTGACGTGTGTGAAGGCGGCGACAAGGGGCGCATGGAATACCGCTTGCTGCGTCTTTCACAAGCGGTAGTCCTCACCGCGAGGCCCGTCATGTCCCAATCGCATTCGAGTCGTTTCGCACCGAGCTACGAAACAATCCTGTCGCTCGCCACGGCCGTGCTCGTGGCGATCCTCCTCTCGACGGCGGCGCGCGCGCCGGCCGCCGAGCCCGCGGGCGGTGAGCCCGCGATCCCGCTCAAGCTGCCGCCCGACCGCGTCTACGCGGATTCCGTGGGCCCGGACAGCGCCGTGACGTTCCGGCACGGGACGCACGTCGAGTACGAGAGCAACCGCTGCACGGGGTGCCACCCGAAGCTCTACCGGATCCTGGGCCCCTCGCCGCGCAACACGCACCGGGACATGGACCGCGGGGGCTCCTGCGGCGCCTGCCACGACGGCAAGCACGCCTTCGACGTCCGCGCCAAGGAGTCATGCGTCTCCTGTCACGCTGGCAGGCGGGCGGCCGCCGCGGCCGGCCCGGACAGCGCTTCCGCGACTCCGCCCTCGTTCTCGGGCCCGAAGCCCTTCGTCTACAAGCAGGGGAGCGCCTCCCCGGGCGTCGTGACGTTCCGTCACGAGACGCACCGGGGCTCGATGAAGTGCGGCTCCTGCCACCCGAAGTACTTCCCGATGAAGGCGGTGCCCCAGGACCCGAACGCCGACTGGCACGCGAAGTCGCTGTGCGGCGGCTGCCACGACGGCAAGCAGAGCTTCAACGTCGAGGACGACGCGGCGTGCGAGCGCTGCCACAAGGAAGGGAAGGGCGGAAAATGAGCCACGCCCTGCTGCTGGACACGACCCTTTGCATCGGGTGCGGCGCCTGCTCCGCCGGCTGCAAGGAGGCGAACGGGCTGCCGCTCGAGATCGAGGACCGCAACACCGCGTACACGTGGACGACGGTGCAGAAGCGCGGCGGGGCCAACTTCCGCCACATGTGCATGCACTGCGCGCACCCGACCTGCGTCTCCGTGTGCCCGGTCGGCGCGATGCGCAAGACGAAGGAAGGCCCGGTGCTGTACGACGCCGACCGCTGCATCGGCTGCCGCTACTGCATCCAGGCCTGCCCGTTCGACGTCCCGAAGTACCAGTGGGACAAGCCCACGCCCGTGGTGGCCAAGTGCATCATGTGCCAGCCGCGGCTCGAGAAGGGCCTCGCCCCGGCGTGCGCCAGCGTCTGCCCGACGATGGCGACCAAGTACGGCGACCGGGACGCGCTGATCGCCGAGGCGCGCGAGCGCATCGCCCGCAACCCCGAGCGCTACGTGAACCACGTCTACGGGCTCGACGAGGTCGGAGGCACCTCGGTGCTGCTGCTCTCGGGCGTGCCGTTCGACCAGCTCGGCATCCGGCCCAACCTGCCCAAGGAGGAGCTGGGCAAGTACACCTGGCAGGTCCTCGAGCGGGTGCCGGACATCGTCGCGCTCGGCGGCGCGCTGCTCTACGGCATCTACTGGATCACCAAGCGTCGCGAGTACGTGCAGCGGGTCGAAGGCGGGGCCCGCGAGGAGGATCGGTCATGAGCGTCCTCGAGCTGCCGGCCTCGCGCTGGCCGAAGATCACGTTCTGGCGGGTGATGTTCGTGCTCGTCTTCCTGCTGTTCCTCGTGGTCACCTTCATCCGCTTCTCGCAGGGTCTCGGCGCGACCACGAACCTGAGCGACGAGTTCCCGTGGGGCGTGTGGATCGGCTTCGACATCCTGTGCGGCGTCGGCCTGGCGGCCGGCGCGTTCACGCTGATGGCGACGGTCCACCTGTTCCACATCGAGAAGTTCGAGCCGATCGTCCGCCCGACGGTGCTGACCGGATTCCTCGGCTACGTGTTCGTCTGCATCGCGCTGCTCTACGACCTGGGGCAGCCGTGGCGGATCTGGCACGCGATCGTCTACTGGAACCACCACTCGGTGATGTTCGAGGTCGCCTGGTGCGTGATGCTCTACACGACGGTGCTCTCGCTCGAGTTCGCGCCGATCGTGTTCGAGAAGCTGCGGATGGACCTGCCGCGCAAGATCCTGAGGGCGGTCAACACGCCGCTGGTGATCGTCGGCGTGCTGCTCTCGACGCTGCACCAGTCGTCGCTCGGCACCCTGTACCTGATCGTGCCCGAGAAGCTGCACGCGCTCTGGTACACGCCGGCGCTGCCGCTGCTCTTCTACATCTCGGCGATCGGCGCCGGGCTCGGGATGATCATCGTCGAGTCCCACCTGAGCGGCCGGGCGTTCAACCGGGGCCTCGAGATGAACCTGCTGGAGCCGCTCGGCCGGGTCATGGTCGTGGTGCTCGGCGTCTACGGCGTGCTGCGCCTGGACCTGATGTACCACGCGGGCGCCCTGAAGTACGTCTTCGCGCCGGAGTACGAGAGCCGCATGTTCCTGCTCGAGTTCGGCCTCGGCGTGCTGCTGCCCATCGCGCTGCTCGCCTGGCCGCAGGTCCGGCGTTCTCCCGGAGGGCTCGTGGCCGGGGCGACGTGCGCGGTCTTCGGGTTCATCCTGTACCGCCTGAACGTGAGCGTCACCGGGATGGAGCGCTCGAGCGGCACGCACTACGTGCCGTCGTGGATGGAGATGACGGTGTCGATCGGGCTGGTGGCGATCGGCATGTTCGTGTTCGCGCTCGCCGTGCGCTACCTGCCGATCTTCCCCGAGCATCCGCACCCCGCCCGGCCGGGGCACCGTTCCCGGTCGCACGCACACTGAGACGGGAGGGCGCGTGAAACCGCGCATCGGCGTCATCGTCGTCCTCGGCGTGGCGGTGGTCACCGCCGCCACGATCGGGGTCGAATCGGTGCTGATCGTGCGCGCGCACCGCCAGGCCCTGCACGGCCAGCTCACGCGCGGCGCGGACCAGTTGTGCGAGACCATCGTCAGCAGCACGTACTGGGACATGCTCGAGAACCGCCGCCCGGCGCTGCTGCGGCAGATCGAGACGATGGGCCGGCAGCCGGGCATCGAGAAGATCCGGCTCTTCAACGCCACCGGCGCGATCATGTTCTCGTCCGACGAGGGCGAGATCGGCCACGTCGTCGACAAGCAGGCCGAGTCCTGCTATGCGTGCCACGCGGCCGACCAGCCGCTGCAGAAGCTGCCGATCAAGGAGCGCTCGCGCATCTACGTCGCGCCCGACGGCCACCGGGTGATGGGCATGATCCGGCCCATCCACAACGAGGCGCGCTGCTGGAACGCCGCCTGCCACGCGCATTCGCGCGACCAGGCCGTGCTGGGCGTGCTCGACGTCAACGTCTCGCTGGCCGACGCCGACCGCCAGGTGGCCGCCGACCAGCGGCAGATGGCGATCCTCGCGCTGCTCGCGATCGCGGCGAGCAGCGTGCTGCTCTGGGGGCTCGTCCAGTGGCTCGTCGTGCGGCCCGTGGGGCGGCTGATCGCCGGCACGCGCAAAGTCGCCGAGGGCGATCTCACGACCACGATCCCCGCCGCGGAGGGCCACGAGCTGGGCGACCTCGCGCGCGCCTTCAACGACATGGTGCGGCGCCTGGGCGAGGCGCAGCGCCAGCTCACGCAGGCCGACAAGCTCGCCTCGGTGGGGCGCCTCGCGGCCGGCGTGGCGCACGAGATCAACAACCCGCTGACGGGCGTTCTGACCTACGCGTCGTTCCTGCAGAAGCGGCTCCAGGACCGGCCCGAGATGGCGCAGGACCTCGAGGTCGTCGTGCGCGAGACCAAGCGCTGCCGCGAGATCGTGCGCGGGCTGCTCGACTTCTCGCGGCAGACCCCGCCGCGCAGCCAGCCGACCGACCTCAACGAGGTCGTGCGCCGGGGCGTCGCGGTCATCATGAACCAGCTCGCGCTGCGCAAGGTGTCGCTGGACTTCGACCTCGCCGAGGCGATGCGGCCGGTGCCGGCCGACCCGAACCAGATCCAGCAGGTCGTCGTGAACCTGATCCTCAACGCCGCCGACGCGATCGGCGACGGCGGCGGCACGATCCACGTGCGCACCGCCGAGGTCGAGCGGCCGGCGCGCGGGCACACGGTGATCCGCGCGGCGAAGTGCCCGAAGGGCTGCGACCTGCTCGACGCCGGCACGCGCATCGGGCGCTACCCGGGCATCAAGGTGATTCGCCGGCAGAAGGACCACGACGTGGTCGTGGTCATGGACCCGGTCTACGGGCGCGTGAACCACCGCGCCAGCGAGGTCATGGAGGACGGCACGGTCTCGGAGTACGCGTGCCACCGCTGCCGGACGCGGCTCGAGGTGCCGGACCTCAAGTGCCGCGACTGCGGCGCGCCGGTGCTGGCGGTGAACGCGGGCGCCTTCGGGCGGGTCGAGTGGTGCACGCGCAAGGGCTGCCACTGGACCCGCTGCGAGAGCCTCGACGCGCGCGGCTCGACCGAGTACGCCGAGATCACGATCGAGGACACCGGTACGGGCATCGCGCCCGAGGACCTGGACCACCTCTTCGAGCCCTTCTTCAGCACGAAGGGCCACCACGGCACGGGGCTCGGGCTCGCGGTGACGTGGGGCATCGTCGAGGGGCACGGCGGCACGATCGACGTCTACAGCGAGCTGGGGCACGGCGCGGCGTTCGTGGTGCGCCTGCCGCACGAGGCGCCCGCGCCGGCGGCCGGCGCCGCGGCGGCCGCGCC